>JAAZBN010000021.1 GCA_012513795.1 Bacteroidales bacterium
CAATTCTTTAACCCCTACAGGGTATTTAATGGTATTTCATAGCCATATTTATGCAATTCTTTAACCCCTACGGGGGATACAATGCTGAATGGTTGCAGGCCATCTCAATAGCATATTATAACCATTTTTCACTACTGCCTATTGCCTACTGTCCCGATCCGCCATCCGGCGGATCGAGGATCCTCGGCCCCGGTTTTCGGGGCCGGGACCTATTGCCTATTGCCTGATCTAACCGCTGGCTGTATACCTGCGTCCGCAATGCCAATCCTATGCATCACTCGTCCTCCTGATCCGGGTGGTCCTGCATATATGCCCTTCCCCGGTAATCCTGCTTTACCTCTTTCCAGATCAGTGCCGAGGCTCCCAGTATGGCTGCCTGCGCCTCGGGCAGCCCTGACGGCTCCACCCTGAAGGTGTCGCGGAAAACGGGCTGCACGAGCTCAGCGGCATATTTGCGTACAGGTGTGAAGATAGCGTCGCCGGCCTGTGCCAGTCCGCCGAACAGGTATATCACCTCGGGGCTGGAGAAGATGACCGAGTTGGCTATACCGAGGGCTATCATCCGCGCTGTTTCGTCAAGGGCTTTCTGAGCTATGATATCGCCGGCCGCCGCGGCTTCAGCGACCCGCCGTGACGTGATCTCGCTGTTCTTCAGCTCCCGCAGGGGGCTATCTTCACGGCGGTCGCTGAGCATATGCAGAACGGTGCGTACCAGCCCCGTGGCAGAGGCATACGTCTCAAGACAGCCGCGGCGCCCGCAGCCGCACACCCTGCCTCCTTCAACAACAGTCATGTGCCCCAGCTCGCCGGCAAAGCCGGTGTGACCGTAGACAACCTCGCCGTCAATGACAATGCCGCTGCCCAGACCGGTGCCCAGGGTGAGTATGATGAAGTCCCTGACCTCCTTTGCGGCGCCAAAGATCATCTCACCCAACGCGGCAGCATTGGCATCATTGGTGATACGCGTCCTTAGTCCTGTCTTGCGATCAGTGATCCTTGCCAGCGGCACTATACCCTTCCAGCGGAGATTGGGAGCCAGCTCAATGGTTCCCTTATGATAGTTTGCATTCGGGGCTCCGATACCTATTCCAATGAGCTTCAGGTCATGATTACCCGCAAGCATCTCCTTCAGCTTCTCATCAAGCCCCGCTACAAAATCATCGGCAAAGGCATAATCAGGGGTGGAGAGCCTGCCTTCAGCATGAATGACACCCTCCGCGTCAACAAACCCGATCTTGGTGTTTGTCCCGCCAATGTCTACTCCGGCAACAACTTCTTTCATAATCTCATCTTTTAAACTTCTTTAAGCAGATCAGGACTGTTCCTGAATGTCTCCAGCACCAGCTCCCCGAAGAGAGTATTGGCCCATGCAAACCATTTGCGGGTGAATTGCGAGTGATCATCCTTAAGGAATGATTCATGCATGAACCCTGTGGCAGCATGGGTGTTCTTCAGCATCCTGAGTGATGTGATCACATCATGATCATTGCCCGTCAGCGCCCTCATGGTGATGGCTATGGGCCAGATACGGTTAAGGCCTGTATGCGGACTCCCCACGCCATGACCGCTGATACCTGAGAAATAATAAGGATTGCTCCTGCTGAGCACGAACTTACGGGTTCTGAGATAAAGCGGGTCATCACGGTCAATGGTCCCCAGGTAGGGCATGCTCAGAAGGCTGGGGACATTGGCATCATCCATGAAATTGTAGTTGTAGTACCCGTCAGTCTCATAGGGTATGATCTCTCCATGGTCCGGGTGGGTGGCCCGCGCGTATCGCTTCAGCGAGGCATCAACCTCATCGGCCAGCGCGGTGGCATCAGCGGCCAACTCCTCATCGCGGGTGACCGCGGTGGCTATGTCAGCCATCTGACGGAGCGACCTCACCGCAAAGTAGTTGGACGGTACCAGGAAAGGCCATATGGTAGCGTCATCCGATGGCCTGAAGATGGAGACGATAAGGCCTACCGGGTTGACAGGATTGCCATAGCCGGCACCTGCCACGGTATCTGTCTGCCAGCCGGTCACCCTCTGGAATTTATATGGTCCGGGATTTTCCTTGCGCTGCTGCTCACGGAAGGTTTTGATGATGAGCCTCATGGCTGAAGACCATGATGCATCAAAAACCGATGTGTCACCTGTTGTCTTCCAGTAACCATGTGCCAGCCTGACGGGATAACAGAGCGAGTCGATCTCCCACTTGCGCTCATGGAGCTCCGGCTTCATCTCGGTCAGGTCATTCATCCATTCGCTGTGCCCCGGCCCGTCATTGAAGGCGTTGGCATAGGGATCAATATGTATACATTTTACCTGTCGGTTGATGACGCCTGCAATAAGTTCTTTCAGCTTCTGATCTTTCGCGGCAAGCGAGACATACGGCCATACCTGTGCCGAGGAATCGCGCAGCCACATGGCATTGATGTCGCCGGTGATTACAAAGGTGTCAGGCCTGCCCTCTTTCTCCGAGAAATTGACCGTGGTGTCAAGGGTGTTGGGAAAGCAGTTGCCAAAGAGCCATGCCAGCTCATTGTCAGGTCCTAGGAATGACTCAATCTCCTTTATTGTACTTTCAACCTCACTGCTGCGAAACCTGCGCTGCCGGGGCGCCGGTCTCACTACAGGCCATCGCCCCGCACGCCCTGATGAAAATGCGGGAATACCTGCAGTGACTGCAGCACCGGCCACAATACTATTCCTTATAAACCTTCTGCGTGTTGACATATCCTTATCTGCCTGTTGCGGGTTTGTTACGCAGTGAAACATCCTTTAAATACATCTCCCCCAGATCCCAGTCCTGCTCCAGGGCCCAGTTAATTTTAACCTCCAGCATGGAAGGGTAATATGAGACAGGCTCCGGCTGCCTTGCAAGATCATAGTTTCCGGTTGTCCATACTCCATTTGAGTCAAGATCATAGATCGCCTTTAGGCGATAGGTCCCCTTATCAAGGAGAGGGAAGGATGCCTCGCCCGGGCTGCTGATCTTCATCTCGCGGACAACCTTGTCCTTTCCGGAGATAAGCTGTATAATCAGGTTGCCCTCATACCCTGTGATCAGTACCTTCAGGCTTCCGTAATCCTCCTCCGTGGCAACCGAGAACCGGTACACTGTTGAATCAGATGCCAGGCCATAGATATCGCGGAAAGCGCCATTGTTGAGCACCAGGTTGTATGCGCTGCCGGTCTCAAGCTGTGTATTCATCACAAACCCGAGTGATGAAACGGAATCTCTTACAAATTCATACGGCACGCGCACCTGCAGGCTGTCCATGGTACGCGTGAAGGTGATCAGGGATGTATCCGGTTCAGCAAGGGGAGTGGTGGACCGGAAGATGGGTATTGTTCCGGGCCTGACCTTGCCGGCAACATTTGAGGTGAGACGGAGTCCCGGCACCCTTCCCGTTCCTCCCCTGGGCGGTGCGGGCTTGCGATACCTGAAACTGACGGTATCAGTTCTGGAAATGAGCGTACCGGTACTGTCAGTAAAGGGATAGGTGACCAGGGCATCAATAAGCTCAAGGTCGTATATATCGGGTTTGGTTAACCATAGCATGAATGTATCACGTGCTGCATTGTGCTCCATAAACCACGATGTGCTGTCAGCATCGATAAGCTCAACGGAGACCTGTCCGCTGTCAGAGGGTATTGCCAGGCCAAAGCCGATCAGCCATGAGCTTTTTCTCTCAGTGAACTTCAGGTACTGCTGTGCCGGCTGCTGCTGAAAAGCATAAAGCCTGTGGAGGCCATATACAAATTTGTCCGGCTTCGTTGTCTCGGTGGCCGTGGGAGGCTTATATGAGAGAGTATCCGGAACCAGCCCGTAATACTCTTCAGGTGTAATGGAAATGATCGAATCAGCAAAGGCAAAAACCTCATCTTCAAGGTCATACATTGAATTACCATTGAGATCCTGCAGGGCGAAGAGGTTGTATCGTCCCGGCCTGATGTTCCTGATCATGAATCCGCCGGAGGCATCGGGACGGGAGATATAGGCAGGCATGATGGTTCGCGGCGCGGTATCGGAAAGATTGGAATGCATCAGCACCATTACATCCTCAACAATCTCAAGGTCAACAGCATTGAAGACATTGCCAGTCAGTGAAAGGGAGTCGAGTACCGGGCCGGTTGAAAAGACATATTGAAAGTTGGGTATGGGATTGTTTTCGTTGTTATCCCGAATGGCATCCTGAAAATAGAAGGTATAGGTAGTGCTGTCTGCGAGATCATCTTCCCAGTTGACGATGAGGCTCTTGCCCTTGAGCCTTACCTCGGGCTTGGTGGCCAGGGGAGGCGATACCATGAATTTTTCAGTGATCCGGTCAAGGACAACATACTCATCGAAGGTGATTGTGAACTCCTTGCCGGTAAACATTACACTGCTGTTTTCGGGAAGGCTCTTAATGATCACCGGAGGCTCTTTGTCCTTCGGGCCTCCGCTGGGTGCGCTGATCTTGGCACACGAAAGGGCTAAAAGCATCACAATCGCCGTCAGACTCAGATTGCGTGATATGTATCTTCCGTGATCCACTACCTGCAAACTTACATCAAATTTTGTTACATATTCAACCGTAGCCGACCCGGCCGGTTGTACCTTTTCCGGGCATATGACCCATCTCTCCCATTTTTGCTTAAATTTGTAACCATAAATCATGCCCTATGGAACTTCAGATTATTCCGTGGAATGTTGATCCGGAAATATTCCGGATAGGCAACTTTGCAGTGAGGTGGTACGGTCTTCTCTTTGCCTCGGGATTCGTCATCGGCTATTATATAATGAAGAGGATCTTCAAGAACGAAGGATTTGGAGATGCCACCCTTGACAGGCTTACCGTGTATGTGGCTATCGGTACCATAGTGGGCGCCAGGCTGGGTCACTGTTTATTCTATGAACCCGCCTACTACCTTGCCCGGCCGCTGGAGATACTTAAAATATGGCACGGAGGATTGGCGAGCCACGGCGCAGCAATAGGAATACCTCTGGCATTATGGCTCTTTGCCAGAAAGGAACGGAAACCGTTCATATGGGCCATTGACAGGGTGGTCATTGTTGTAGCGCTTGCCGGCGTACTCATACGCCTGGGCAACCTGATGAACTCGGAGATATACGGCGTTGAGACCACTCTCCCGTGGGGATTCGTCTTCCTGCGAAACGGAGAGACGGCACCGAAACACCCGACACAGATCTATGAAGCTCTGGCCTACCTCATAACCTTTGGGGTTCTTATGCGCATATACTGGAAAAATATGGGCAAACAGAAGCCGGGACTCCTCTTCGGGGTTTTCCTGATAATGGTTTTCGGATTCAGGTTCTTCGTGGAGTACGTCAAGGAGGACCAGGTAGCCTTCGAGGCCGGCATGAAACTGAATATGGGCCAGTGGCTCAGCATACCGTTGGTCCTGATCGGCATAGCCATCCTGATCTGGGCATACCGTCATAAACCGGTGCCGGTAACAAAGACCCCATCTGACCCTACGGCGAAGGGTAAGCCGGGGAAGATTTGAATTACCTTTCTCTGAAGAGCTGCCGGTCTCTGCGGATCTCAGTGTACCTTAGCATAAGAGGAGAGGACTGAACAGCAGCATCGCCCTGTCCGATACCGGCCCTTACTGTTTCTTCATTATCCCGTTGAAGATCAGCCTGAGGATCGCCTCAAGGCGGTCATTGATGTCTATTTCGCGCTTGCGCCAGAAGAGAGGAACCTCCATACCCTTGAGCATCGTCTGGATGGCCATGGCAGTATACTCACTGTCCTCCACCTCAAAAACACCCCTGTTATTGCCCACATAAACCAGCAGGCGGAGAATGGCCAGCTCCTCACGGTCATAGCGCGACCTTATCTTCTCAATGAACTCGTAGTGGTCAAGATTCTTGTCGAAGACAGCATTGTAGTAATTGGAGAGCTTGGCAAACTCCCTCATCCTGACATATATATAGTTTCGCAGCTTATCCGGCGGGGAGTCCACCTCCTTGATTGCAGCTGTCAGCCTTCTGCGAAGCTGGTTTGCCTCATAAAGCACTACCGCCTCAAAGATCTCCTCCTTGCTGTCAAAATAATAGTAAATCGAACTCTTTCCCTTCTTAAGAGCCCTGGATATTTCATCCATAGTAGTCTTCCTGAAGCCGTAATGACTGAAAATCCTGCTGGCTGTCCGGATGATCCGTGCCCTGTATTCCTCTTTATCTACCATAGGTTTTATTCTTATGCAAAGATAATCAATTAATTCTAAAGAGATGGAACAAACGGGTCGGATATTCGAAAACTACTGTTCTGAAATTTAGTGAAGACGCTGATTATCATAATAAGTGTAATATTCTTAATTTTACGGATTAATTTATGAGGGGAAAGGCATTTGATGAAAGTTGGGGAAAAGTATTACAAAAGCATCTGGAAGGATGAGGGAGACCACGGGTCAGTCCATGTGATTGATCAGCGCAGACTTCCTTTTTCTTTTGAGGTGATGACCCTTGGAAGTGTTGCGGACGTATATGATGCCATCAGAGATATGGCAGTGCGGGGGGCTCCCCTGATAGGTGCCGTGGCGGCATGGGGTGTTTATCTCTCTTTCCTTGAACATGTCGGCCGAACTGTCAGCAGCAGTGATGATCAGTCTGCTTCCCGGGATCTGCTTTCTCCGGTCAGGCGTGACGCAGAGCGACTTAAATCTGCCAGGCCCACCGCCGTTAATCTTGCCTGGGCAGTTGATTACATGACCGCGGTAATGAAGAGTTACCCCGACGCCGGTGTTTTGCGCAAGGCGGCCCAGGGCCTCTGCGACGAGGAGGAGGAGCGGAGCAGGATGATAGGGGTACACGGCCTTCCGCTCATTGAGGATATCAGCAGCAAAAAGCACGGCGATGCGGTAAATATACTGACTCACTGCAATGCCGGATGGCTTGCGTGTGTTGACTACGGCACCGCACTGGCGCCGGTATATCTTGCCCACGACAACGGTATCAGGGTGCATGTGTGGGTTGATGAGACCCGTCCGCGTAACCAGGGCAGCAGGCTCACAGCCTGGGAGCTGGTTAACCACGGGGTACCCTGCACACTCATCACAGACAATGCGGGAGGTCACCTGATGCAGAACGGGATGGTTGATATTGTGCTGGTCGGATGTGACAGGGCTACGGCCTCGGGAGATGTGGCAAACAAGACGGGGACATACCTCAAGGCGCTGGCGGCAAACGATAACGGAGTGCCTTTCTGGTCAGCGCTGCCGGCATCCACATTTGATCTGTCTGTTGACCGTCCCGGACAGATAGAGATAGAGGAGCGTGATGCTGATGAAGTCAGGACGATAGACGGGGTAAGCATTGCTCCTGAAGGGATTGCCGTCTCAAATTACGGGTTTGACGTGACGCCTGCACGTCTGATCACCGGTCTGATCACTGACCGTGGTATATGCAGGGCAGAAAAGGAATCAATTTTGAAAATGTTATCATAATCATATGGAAGGTATTGTCAAGTTTAACTGCTACTGGAGCCAGTCGGGTTCCGTCATCACTGACGAGCAGTATGAGATC
>JAAZBN010000161.1 GCA_012513795.1 Bacteroidales bacterium
AGCCAGAACATAAGCAAGTGCTATTCTGCGGGCAAATTTTTTCATTGCGGTACACGGGAGATATGCAAAGATATCTGTTATTTTTAGACCAAATTAATGATGTGATGATTGAAGAGTCCTTTGAGGCTAAAGGCAAACGGAAAAGACTTATTGAAGAGCTTCGTGGCAAGGGCATCACTGACGAGCGGGTTCTTGATGCCATGGGAAAGGTGCCCAGGCATCTCTTCATGGATGATGCTTTCCTGAAACATGCCTATCAGGACAAGGCTTTTCCTATCTCTGCCGGTCAGACTATCTCACAGCCTTATACCGTTGCCATTCAGACCATACTGCTAAGTGTTGGCAAGAGAGATAAGGTTCTGGAGATAGGCACAGGCTCGGGATACCAGGCTGCCATCCTGGCCGAGATGGGAGTTAAGGTCTATACCATTGAACGGCAGAGGGAGCTGCACCGAAAAGCCCAGGTAATGCTTGGTGACCTGGGTTACAGGGTCCATTTTTTCCTTGGCGACGGTTATGAAGGGCAGCCTCAATACGGTCCGTATGACGGCATTGTCATCACTGCTGCCACTGCTGATGTGCCGGACAAGCTGCTGAAACAGCTCCGTATCGGGGGACGGCTTGTAGTGCCCAGGGGAGACCGTGACTCACAGATAATGACGGTCTATGAGCGCCTGGGTGAAGAGGATTATGAGATCACCACACACGGATATTTTGTTTTTGTTCCCATGCTCAGGGGCATTGCCAACGGTAACGATAAGGATTGACAGCATGAAAATCTACAGGGGAGTCTTCTCACCCATACAGGTTAACACATACATAATCACCGGCAACGGGACAGATTGCATTATAATTGATTGCGGCTGCTACGGGGAGACTGAAGAGAGGAAGCTGGAGGAGATGCTGGCTTCCCGGGGCCTGAATCCGGTGATGTTGATTGACACACACTGCCATCTTGACCACGTCTTCGGCAACAGGTTTATGCTTGAGAGGTACGGGCTGCGGCCCCGGTTTCATGAAGGCGACAGCTACAACTACCGTAATGCCCCGAAACTCTCACTTATGTTTGGTCTAACCATGGAGGCTCCGCCGGAGCCGGAGGTGTACCTGGCTGAGGATGATAATATTACTGCGGCAGGAATAACCCTTCAGGTGATCCATGTGCCCGGACACTCTCCGGGAGGCATCGCCCTGTACTCAGCAGAAGACTCCGTGGTCTTCACCGGCGATGCGCTTTTCGCCGGAAGCATCGGAAGGTCAGACCTTCCCGGCGGTGATCATGAGCAGCTCATGGAAAACATCCGTGAAAAACTGTTCACCTTGCCACCTGAGACAGTCATCTACCCGGGTCACGGTCCTGAGTCAACAATCGGAGAGGAGATGCAACGCAATCCTTTCTTTACCTGAAACATGATGAATATGCTTTTTTTTGTTATTCCCTTTATGTTAATTTCGCTGCAAACCTCTGAGGTAAATCAATAATCAATCATAATATGTTATCAGATCATTTTGTAAATCGCCATATCGGTCCGCGCGACAGCGATGTTGCCGGGATGTGCAGGGCCATCGGCGTTGAGTCAACGGAACAGCTTATTGACCAGGCTGTGCCTGCAGCCATCAGGCTGAACAGGGGAATGAACCTGCCACCTGCGATGAGCGAGTATGAATATCTGGCACACATCAGGGAGCTGGGTAAGCGCAACAGCCTTTTCCGTTCATTCATCGGACAGGGTTATTACGGGGTGGCAACACTTCCAGTCATAATCCGGAATGTGCTTGAGAATCCTGCCTGGTACACTTCATATACTCCCTACCAGGCGGAGATCTCGCAGGGGAGGCTTGAGGCCCTGCTTAACTTTCAGACCATGGTATCAAGCCTTACTGCCATGGACATTGCAAATGCATCGCTGCTTGATGAGGCCACCGCTGCTGCTGAGGCGATGATCATGATGTACAATGCCCGTTCACGTGACAAGTTAAAGGCAGGGGCAAACCTCTTCCTGGTTGACAATTCAGTCTTCATGCAGACGAGGGATGTCCTCATCACACGTGCAGCACCCCTTGGAATAGATATCCAGTTTGTTGATTATACACAGATTGAGCCAGATGAACAGCTCTTCGGGGTACTGGTTCAGTATCCTGCTGCCAGCGGAGAGATACGTGACTACCGGGAGCTGGTGGAGAAGGTCCATGGCGCCGGCGCACTGGCAGGTGTAGGGGCAGACCTTATTAGTCTCACACTGCTTACACCTCCGGGAGAGTGGGGCGCTGATATTGTCTTCGGATCCAACCAGCGTTTTGGTCTCCCGATGAGCTATGGCGGCCCTCATGCCGGATTCTTTGCGGTACGTGATGAGCTTAAGCGCACCATGCCGGGAAGACTGATAGGGGTCTCCATTGACGCCCACGGTAACCAGGCGTTGCGCATGGCGCTGCAGACGCGCGAACAGCATATTAAGCGTGAGCGGGCCACATCAAACATCTGCACTGCCCAGGCACTGCTGGCTACAATGTCAGGCATGTATGCCCAGTATCACGGCCCTGAGGGGCTGAAACGAATAGCTCGTCATATCTTTTCCTCGGCCTGCACCCTGGCCGGTGAGCTGAAGAAACTGGGATATACCATAAGGCATGAGCAGTTCTTTGATACCATCCGGGTGCAGGCAATGGCGGGGGTCACGGCTGATATGATCCGGATGATCGCCCTGAAGAGGGGCATCAACCTCTGGTATCCCTGTGCCAACTGCGCGCTGATAAGCACTGACGAGGTGACCACCCTGAAGGAGGTGAATGAACTTATTGGCATCTTCGCGGAAGCGGCGGGGAAAAAGGCTGATGAGGTCACATCGCTCTGCGACTGCTTCTGCATAGATGAAAAATTCCACCGCAAGTCGGCCTTCCTGCAGGAACGGACATTCAACAGCTATCACAGTGAGACAGACATGATGCGCTACATCAAAATGCTGGAGCGCAAGGACTTCTCGCTGGCCAACGGCATGATCCCGCTGGGTTCATGTACCATGAAGCTTAACCCGGCGGCATCAATGTTTGCGATGAGCTGGCCGGAATTTGGGAACATCCATCCGTTTGTGCCGGCTGACCAGGCTGCCGGATATCATAAGGTCATGGAGGAACTGGGTGAGGCTCTGAAAGAGATAACAGGCTTTGATGCCGTATCATTTCAGCCTAATTCGGGAGCTGCAGGTGAATATGCCGGACTGATGGTGATCAGGCAATATCACATAAGCAGGAATGAGGGCTACCGCAACGTGGCGCTGATACCCTCATCAGCTCACGGCACCAATCCTGCCAGCGCTGCCATGGCCGGCATGAAGGTGGTGGTAGTGGAGTGTGACGAGAACGGGAACATAAGCATTGACGACCTGAAAAAGAAGGCGTTGGAGCACCGTGACAACCTGAGCTCGGCAATGATAACCTACCCATCGACCCATGGTGTATTTGAAGAGGCCATTATTGAGATGATAAGGATAGTGCATGAGAATGGCGGGCTGGTATACATGGACGGAGCCAACATGAACGCCCAGGTGGGTCTGACCAGTCCCGGTCATATCGGTGCTGACGTGTGCCATCTCAACCTGCACAAGACCTTTGCCATACCCCATGGCGGCGGCGGGCCGGGCATGGGCCCCATCCTCTGCAACACCAGGCTGGCTGAGTTTCTGCCCTCGCACCCGGTGGTGAAGACAGGCGGCAGCCACG
>JAAZBN010000162.1 GCA_012513795.1 Bacteroidales bacterium
TCGTTATTTTCACTCATTTTAATAAATTAATTGAACATTAATAAGTTAGACATTATGTTGTTTAAAAATTGCTTGCAAAGATAATTATTTTTTGATTTCAGACATGAACAAGAGACAGATTTTCAGTGTATAAGAATTAAAAACAGGGATAGAGGGCCTGTCACTGTTTAGATTGGTGCTTTTTTCTATTTTTGTCATAAGTATAGCTAAAGAATTTACAGTAAACACCGTAATCTCCGCAAACAATGTATTAGTGTACCGGAGAATGCAGGCCGGTGCTGTTTAAATGTATGTTGACAAATCAGAATTAAATCTATGAAGGGTATTATTCTTGCCGGCGGGTCCGGCACCCGGCTCCACCCGATCACCGAGGCCATCTCCAAACAGCTGCTGCCGGTATACGACAAGCCGATGATCTATTATCCGCTCTCTGCACTGATGCTGTCAGGTATCCGTGATGTGCTTGTGATCTCCACTCCCCGTGACCTGCCAAACTTCAGGGCCCTGCTGGGTGATGGCACCAGGATCGGGATGCGGTTCTCCTACCTTGAGCAACCATCTCCTGACGGACTGGCACAGGCTTTTATAATAGGCGAAGAATTCATGGGTGATGATAATGTGTGCATGATCCTGGGTGATAATATCTTTTATGGTCACGGGTTCGGCCATGTCCTTAAACAGGCTGCCGCCCTGAAGGACGGAGCCATAGTTTTCGGCTATGCGGTAAATGATCCTGAACGCTACGGCGTGGTTGAATTCGATGATAGCCTGAGAGCAGTAAGTATTGAGGAGAAACCGGCAAAACCCAAATCAAACTATGCCGTGACAGGCCTCTACTTCTATGACAACACCGTTGCCTCACGCGCCCGCAGCCTGAAACCATCACCGCGCGGTGAGCTGGAAATAACCGACCTTAACAGGCTCTATCTGCAGGAGGGGAAACTGGAAGTGAAACTGCTTGGCCGCGGAATGGCCTGGCTTGATACAGGCACTTTCGACAGCCTGCTCCAGGCTTCCAACTTCATCGCAACCCTTGAACAGAGGCAGGGACTCAGCGCCTCATGCATTGAGGAGATAGCTTACAAGAACGGCTTCATCTCCAGAGAACAACTTGTGGAGATAGCCAAACCGCTGGCAAAAAGCCAGTACGGACAATATCTTCTCAAGGTGGCAAACGAACTGGCCTGACAATGAAAGTACACAAGACAGAATTTCCTGGCCTGCTGATAATTGAGCCCGATGTATATAACGACCCGCGCGGCTATTTCTTTGAGAGCTACAACAAACTGAAATACAGTAATAACGAAATTGTATACGAACCCGTTCAGGACAACGAATCGAGCTCCTGCCGCGGAGTTATCCGTGGACTGCATTACCAGGAGGAACCCTTTGCCCAGGCTAAGCTCATACGAGTCATCGAGGGACGTATCTATGATGTGGCTTTGGACATACGCCGTGGTTCCCCCACCTTTGGCAGGTGGTTCGGACTTATAATAGACTCCGAGAAAAAACTGCAGTTCCTCATACCCAAAGGATTTGCTCACGGCTTCTCAGTGCTGAGTGAGCGGGCCATAGTGCTGTATAAATGTGATAACGTCTACTCCGTTGAGCATGAGAGAGGCATCAACGCCCTCGATCCTGCCCTGGGGATAGATTGGATGATCAGTGATGAGGCTCCTGTCATCAGCCCCAAAGACATGAAGCAACCCCTCTTCGGGGATATTACAACCAAATTCATATTCAGCGAATGACAACCATATTGGTAACAGGTGCATCAGGACAGCTGGGTAGTGAGCTAAGAGAACTATCCTCACGCTACGGCGGATACGGATTTATCTTTACCGATACCGGCGAGCTGGATATTACCAACGCTGAAGCCACCGGTGAATTCTTCAGGGAAAATTCCCCCGCATGGGTCATCAACTGCGCAGCCTATACCGCCGTTGACCGCGCAGAGGAGGAGGAGACAATGGCCACAGTGATCAACGCCGGCGGGGTGACCAACCTGGTTAATGCCATGAAGGGAAGCGAATGCAGGCTGATACATATCTCCACTGATTACGTCTTTGATGGCACCAGCCCGGTGCCCTATACCGAGGATGACACTCCCTCACCGGCATCTGCCTACGGGCGCAGCAAACTTGCAGGAGAGAAGGCTGCACTCGGTTGGCCAAATACGATGATTATACGGACCTCATGGCTCTACTCTTCATACGGAAACAACTTCGTGAAAACCATCCTTGGCAAAGCCGGCTCGGCACAAAGCCTCAGTGTCGTCTTTGACCAGGTCGGTTCGCCAACTTATGCAGCCGGTCTTGCAGCCGCCATCATGGATATAATCAGCGGTGTGATCCGAAACAATCACAACTTCGTCCCAGGCATCTTCAACTATTCTGACGAGGGCGTCTGCAGCTGGTTTGACCTTGCCTGCGAGATTGTCAGGGAGGCAGGATCACCCTGCACTGTCATTCCCGTAAGAAGCTCTGCCTGGCCTTCAAAGGTCAGGAGACCGGCCTACAGCGTCCTTGACAAGACCAGGATAAAGGAACATTACAACATTAATATCCCACACTGGCGTACAAGCCTAATCAAATGCATCACAAAAATTAACAGGATATGATCAACATTGACGAAATCAGGACAAAGGCTGCTGCCTGGCTGGGCGAAGAGTTCGATGAACCCACCCGCGCCGAAGTAAAAAATATGTTGGAGCACGATGAGAAGGCGCTTATCGATGCGTTCTACCAGGACCTTGAATTTGGTACCGGAGGCCTGAGAGGCATCATGGGCGCCGGCACCAACAGGATGAACCGATACACCCTCGGAATGGCCACGCAGGGATTTGCAAACTACCTGAAGATGCACGCCGCTAACCCGTCAGCCATAAAGGTGGCTATAGCACACGACTGCCGTAACAACAGCAGCTACTTTGCCAGGGTGGCTGCCGACATATTCACCGCCAACGGCTTCACGGCTTACCTTTTTGAAGCCCTCAGGCCCACACCGGAACTTTCATATGCAATCAGACTCTACGGATGTGACGGAGGAGTCAATATCACGGCCTCCCATAACCCGAAGGAATACAACGGATACAAGGTCTCATGGAACGATGGCGGACAGGTGGTCTCCCCTCATGACAGGGGAATCATTGATGAGGTACGCAAAATAAAGTCTGTCAGTGAAATAATGACTGGCGGCGATGAATTAAAGATTATCACCCTGGGAGCTGAAACCGACGAAAAATACCTGGCCGAGGTTAAGGCGCTAAGCATCAACCCTGATATTATCAGAAAAAATCATGACATTGGAATTGTCTATACCCCTCTTCACGGAACCGGATATAAAATAGTCCCGGATGCCCTTGCCCTTTACGGGTTTACCAATGTGCACACGGTAACGGAGCAGTCCGTCCCTGACGGCAACTTCCCCACCGTTCACTCGCCTAACCCGGAAGAGCCGGATGCTCTGTCCATGGCCGTTGCCCTTGCAAAGGATAAAGGGGCTGAACTGGTTATGGCTACCGACCCTGACGGCGACAGGCTGGGTGTTGCAGTAAGAAAACCTACAGGTGAATTCGTGCTGCTGAACGGTAACCAGACCGGCGCACTGCTGACATGGTACATACTCTCACAGAAGAAAAAGAACGGTGAGCTCAGGGGAAATGAATACATCATCTATACTGTTGTCACCTCTGATATCTTCGGGAGCATAGCTGAAAAGACCGGGGTCAAATATTACAGGGTGCTTACCGGGTTCAAGTATTTCGCGGAACTGATGAGAGACCTGGAGGGAAAGGAGAAGTATATCGGAGGCGGTGAGGAGAGCTTCGGGTACCTGGCAGGCGACTATGTCCGTGACAAGGACGGGGTCTCGGCCATCACACTGGTGGCCGAGGCTGCTGCATGGGCACGTGAGAGAGGCAAGACTCTTTGGGAACTGCTGCTCGATATCTATTCTGAATACGGACTCTACCGTGAGAAACTGATCAACGTTGTCAGGAAGGGGGCCGAGGGTGCTGCTGAGATTAAGGGCATGATGGAAGGTTACCGCTCCACTCCTCCGGAAGAGATAGCCGGCAGCAGGGTGATAAGGATGAATGATTTCCTGGAACAGGTCTCCCGTGATCTGGTCACCGGTGAGAACACTCCTCTCATGCTGGAAAAATCAAATGTACTGCAGTTCTTCCTGGCTGACGGAACAAAGATATCAGTGCGCCCGTCAGGAACCGAACCGAAGATCAAGTACTACTTCAGCGCCAATACTGAAATGAATGATCCGTCGCAGTTTGAAACGCTTTGGAAAGGCCTTGAGGAGAGGATCGATGCCGTTATCCGTGACCTGAAACTCTGAACACCCACTGCCATGAAATCCTACCGGAAAGAGATAGTTCTGGAAACCCCACACCGCAGAGATTATGTGAACATCACACCGCAGGTGCAGCAATGCCTTGAAGAAAGTGGTATCAGGGAGGGCCTGGTGCTTGTGAA
>JAAZBN010000163.1 GCA_012513795.1 Bacteroidales bacterium
AATGAGATGAAGGCCGTTGAGGCAAACAGCATAACCCACAGGTTCGGAAAGATCACCGCGGTAGACGATGTCTCCTTCAGCGTTGATACAGGTGAGCTCTTCGGCTTCATCGGTCCTGACGGCGCTGGCAAGACCACCCTCTTCCGCATAGCGGCCACGCTGATCATCCCCTCCGGCGGCAGGATGACCCTCTTCGGGCTCAATGTGGTGAGCGACTTCAGGGAGCTGCGCAATCATATAGGCTACATGCCCGGGCGCTTCAGCCTCTACACTGATCTGACCGTGGAGGAGAACCTGCAGTTCTATGCCACCATCTTCGGCACAACCATACGGGAGAACTACCATCTTATAGAACCAATATACAAACAGATAGAGCCCTTCCGCAAGCGTCGCGCCGGCAGACTCTCCGGCGGCATGAAACAAAAACTGGCACTTTCCTGTGCATTGATCCACAAGCCGCGCATACTCATCCTCGACGAGCCCACTACCGGAGTGGATGCCGTTTCGCGCACGGAGTTCTGGGAGATGCTTGAAAAACTCAAGGAAGAGGGAATAACCATAATCGTTTCCACTCCCTATATGGATGAAGCCCTTCGCTGTGACCGCATAGCGCTTATACAGGAGGGCAGGCTGATGGGCATTGACACCCCGGCAGCCATACGCTCATCGTACGGCAAAAGACTCTATGCCGTCAGCCATCCAGACAGGTACAGGCTCCTCCTCACCCTGCGCGGCATGCCCCAGGCAACCAGCCCGGAGCCGTTCGGTGAGGCAGTACACATAACACTCCGCGAGGGCACCACCACGGAGGATATTAAACGGTTGCTGGAACAGGCAGGAATAGAGGGTACGGCAGTGAATGAGATAAAGCCGGGGATTGAGGATGTGTTCCTGGAGCTTATGAAAAAGGAATATTGATGGAGAAAGAAAAAGTCATTGAGGTAAAGGATCTGGTGAAGCGGTTTGGCGCCTTCATGGCCAATGACCGTCTCACCTTTGACGTCTACCGCGGTGAGATATTCGGCTTTCTGGGTGCCAACGGCGCGGGCAAGACCACTGCCATGAGGATCCTGTGCGGGCTCTCGCGCCCCACCTCCGGAAGGGTGACCGTGGCCGGCATCGACGCCTCGCGCAGGCCGGAGGAGATCAAAAAAAGAATAGGATACATGTCGCAGCGCTTCTCCCTCTATGAAGACCTTACTGTCAGGGAGAACATAGAGCTCTACGGCGGCATTTATGGCATGAGCATGAAGGTGATCATTCCCCGCCGCGAGGCGCTCCTTGACAGGCTTAGTTTCACACAGTACGGTGACATGCTGATACATGCACTGCCACTCGGGCTGAGGCAGAAGCTGGCTTTTGCAGTGGCCGTATTCCATGACCCTGAGATAGTCTTTCTTGATGAGCCCACCAGCGGTGTCGATCCCGTCACCCGGCGCCAGTTCTGGGAGATGATCTACGAGACCGCCTCACATGGCATCACCGTCTTCGTGACCACCCATTACATGGATGAGGCTGAATACTGTGACCGTATAGCAATCATGAGCGAAGGACAGATAGCCGCCATCGACTCTCCCTCAGCGCTCAGGAAACAATATGGGACAGCATCTGTTGAAGAGTTATTCGTGAAGATTGCCAGACCTCAAAAGAGCAAAACATGAAAAGGTTCATGGCATTTGTGCGCAAGGAGTTTCTTCACATCTTTCGGGATGTACGTACACTGATCATTTTGTTCGGTATCCCGGCCGCACAGATTCTCATCTTCGGCTATGCCGTCAGAACCGACCTTAAAAATGCTTCCATAGCTGTGCTTGACAATGCCCGCGACAATGTCTCAACAGAGCTGACCCGCAAGCTGGAAGCCTCCGAGTTCTTTGCCGTTACCAGTCTGCTTGAATCATATGACGAGATTGACGCCACCTTTAAGGAAGGAAAGATAAAGGCAGTGGTGATCTTCCCGGAAGATTTGGGAGCCAGGCTGACCCGTGAAGGCAATGCGGCAGTAAGCATAATTGCCGATGCCACGGAGCCAAATACAGCCAGCCTGGTAACGGGATACACCTCAGGCATACTGAACGACTACTCCGCCACTCTGACAGGGCATATCACCTCAGGGCTCCCTGTCATTGCCCCGGAAGTGAGGATGTACTTCAATCCTAACCTCCAGAGCCACTTCATGTTTGTTCCGGGCATCATAACCCTGATACTCATAATGGTATCAGCTCTGATGACCTCCGTGGCCATAGTCCGCGAAAAGGAGTTCGGCACCCTGGAGGTGCTGCTGGTATCACCTCTGAAACCATGGCAGATCATCGTCGGCAAGGTTGCGCCCTACTTCTTCCTGTCACTCTTTAACGTGATTATTATTCTACTGATGGCATGGTTTGTCTTCAGACTGCCTGTAAGGGGAAGCATCGCGCTGCTCATTGCCGAGTGTATGCTATATATCCTGATGGGATTGTCTTTCGGGATCCTTATTTCCACAATTGTGGACAAGATGGAGAATGCGATAATCATTACGTTCATGGTGCTTCTTCTGCCCGGGCTGCTGCTGTCGGGCTTTATCTTCCCGATAGAGAATATGCCAAAGATCTATGATTACATCAGCATGATACTTCCACCCCGGTGGTTCATAGAAATCATCCGTCCTATTATGATCAAGGGGGCCGGTATCGCTTATGTCTGGAAAGAGACGCTGATACTGGCGGGAATGACTCTTTTTCTGATGGTGCTCAGCGCCAGAAAATTCAAGGTAAGGCTGGAGGAGAAGGCGGGATGAAAGGATTATCGTTACACAACAAGGAAGATCGCATGATGAGGATTGCGCCCTATTGTAAGAGAAGGGAGGCCTCATAATGAAGAGGTTACTCTTTCTGCTGAGGAAGGAGTTCCGGCAGATCATCCGGAATCCGTTCATGCTGCGGGCAATAATCGGGGTTCCCCTTATGCAGATGCTTATCCTGGTGCCGGCTGTCACCTTTGAGATAAAGAGGCTCGACCTGGCTGTGACCGATAATGACCGGAGTTCCGCTTCGCGCGAGCTGATCTCGAAGCTGTCCGGATCTTCCTTCTTCAGAACAACCGCTGCTCCGCTGAATATTGCCACGGCAGAATCACTGCTCCTCTCCGGCGATGCGGATATGGTACTTGTAATTCCCGATGACTTCTCCGAAGGACTGGCCGGAATGACAAAACCCAGGCTTCAGGTGCTGATTGATGCCGTCAACGCCACACAGGGGATGCTTGCCTGGAGCTACCTGACATCTGTTGTGCGGGATTTTAACATGGATCTTGTCATATCACAGGGAGGAGCGCCTAAGGTAATCCCGGGCATAAGCACCGCACCACGCTACTGGTACAACCCAACACTCAACTACAAGCATTTCATGCTCCCGGGAATACTGGTCATACTGATCATAGCCATCGGCCTGATGCTGGCGGGGCTCAATCTGGTTAAGGAGCTGGAAACGGGGACCCTGGAACAGATAAATGTCACTCCGGTCAGTAAATGGGAGGTTATTGTTTCCAAGGTAATTCCCTTCTTTATCCTGGGATTATTCGACCTGGCCCTGGGGCTGACAGTCGGGTGGATTGCCTTCAATATTCCATTCGAGGGAAGTATATTGCTCTTCTTTGCCTGCTCGGCAATATTCCTCGTGGCAGTGCTGGGGATGGCACTCTTCTTCTCGACCCTGGTCTCCAACAGGCAGCAATATCTCTTTGTGGCGTTTTTCTTTACAATGGTATTTATTCTCATGAGCGGCATATTCACCCCTGCTGAGAGCATGCCGCTATGGGCGCAGCAGTTCAACTGGATTAACCCGGTGGCTTACCTCATGCGCATCAACCGGATGGTGATGCTGAAGGGTGCAGGATTCCACGAGATTGCCCGCGATATTGGAATGCTGTCTATACTGGCCTTGGCTTTCATTATCCTCGCCATCAGGGCATACCGCAAGAGAGCCTGACCAATTCAAGGACTTTTTTGGATTTTTGCATCCCTGGAATAACCCTCGCTTCTGCTGTGGTATTAAAATAATTTTTGTCCCCGCAGATATATCTGCTTATCTTTACAATCCATAAGGATAATCTGAAATCTAATCAATGTCAGGTATTTACTGCCATATATTGCCAACCGACAAGACACCGGAGGTTATCTTCGACGCCGAGGGTACGCTCACAATAAAGGGCAGGGCTATGGCCCTGAACAGGACCGCGCCGTCAGAGAAGCTGCTTGATTGCATTGAACGGTACCTGAAGAATCCCGCTAACACAACCACGATAATTATCGAGCTGGAATACCTTAACAGTTTCGGAACCCAGATACTGGTTGCTGTTATCAGAAAGGTTTCACAGGTGCTGGATCAGGGTAAAAGACTGGTAATCAAGTGGTACTATGATGAGGAGGACGATGACATACTTGAACGGGGTCATCACATCTCCGAAGCTTTCAACCTACCCATTGAATTCATCCCCATCACTGATCACTCTTTTTTTAATTGACCCTGGCAGTCACAGGCCAGTGATCAGAAATGAATACTCCCTCTTCTATTATACGGTGCGTCTTATGTGATAGCACCTTCATGCCTTCTCGGACGAAGATATAGTCAATCCTTCCCTCACCCGGTTCCTCTTTAAACCCGTTGAATGTATAGCTCTCCCCGGAGGGAGGAGTCTCTGACAATATAAAACTGTCCACTGCGTATCCCTCTTCAGTCATCCTTTCAATGGCAAGACTCCCGGGTCTGGCGTTAAAATCGCCTGTAATGATGAAATCATTGTTACCTGCCAGCTCCTTCAGCCTGCCGAGCAACAAACCGGAACTCATCACTCTGGCCGAGTCACTTACATGGTCAAAATGGGTGTTCATGAACATCAATGTGTCCTCATTCACCTTATCATAGAGCCGGACCCAGGTAGCCACGCGTGTCAGAGCCGCTCCCCATCCTACTGATCCCGGCACGTCGGGTGTAGCAGAGAGCCAGAATGAGCCCCTGTCAAGCCTGTCGAACCTTCCGAGCCGGTAGAACACAGGACAGGCCTCCCCTTCCCGGAGGCCATCATCACGGCCTGCGGCCACTGATCCATAACCGATCAGCGCTGAATCAAGATACAGGTACTGATGCCACAGAACCTCCTGCATACCAAGCAGATCAGGTATCTGGTCATTGACAAACCCGGCAACCATGCCAGCGCGGTGAGGCCAGGCATTCGGCCCGTCGTGCTGGGTGTCAAGCCTGATATTGAAAGACATCACATCAATAGCCGGGTCGTCGGCCGGAACACATGAAAAGAAAAGAATTGCGGAAATAGCTGCGACAATAAGTGATCTAAGCATATCTTTGAAGTTTGTTATTGAACAGGCTAAAGTTACTTTAAAATTTATATTATGTCGAAGAAGCGCTCCATTGAGGAGATCAATGAAAAGATCCGCAAAGGAAAGGCGGTAGTACTTACGGCTGAACAGGTGGCGGCCATGGGCCGCGAAGAAACGCCTGCAGTTATTGCCGAAAAGGTTGACGTTGTAACCACGGGTACCTTCGGACCCATGTGCTCATCAGGCATGTTCATCAACTTCGGTCATACCGATCCGCCTATGCGCATGGAAAGGATCACCCTCAACAATGTGCCTGTCTTTGCCGGCATAGCAGCCGTTGATGCCTATATAGGAGCCACCGAGACAGCCCTGCCTCACGACCAGTACGGAGGGGCCCATGTCATTGAGGAGCTGATAGCAGGAAAAGATATTCTCCTGCAGGCCACAGCCAAGGGAACAGACTGCTACCCGCGCACCGAGGTAAAGACACTCATCAACAGGGCCACAGTCAATGAGATGATAATGTTCAATCCGCGTAATGCTTACCAGAACTACAATGTGGCGGTGAACAGCACATCCAAAATGAAATATACATATATGGGCACCCTGCTGCCATCGTTCGGCAACGCCACCTTCTCCACCTCAGGTGAGCTCAGCCCTCTGCTCAATGATCCCGAGATGCGCACCATAGGAGTCGGCACCCGCATCTTCTTCGGGGGTACTACAGGGTATGTGGCATGGCATGGCACACAGTTCAATACCGGCAAGCCGGTCAATGAAAATGGCATACCTGTTGGCAACGCGGCCACCCTGGCTCTTATAGGCAATGCCAGGGAGATGAATACAAAATTCATCAGGGCAGCATACTTTGAGAAATACGGAGTTACAATCTTTATAGGTGTGGGCATTCCCATCCCGGTGCTTGATGAGGATATGGCCCGCCGCGTGATGATCCGTAACAGCCAGATAGAAACAAATATAATCGACTATGGCTCACCCGGCCATGACGTGCTGGGACGGGCCGACTATAAGTCTCTCTTCTCCGGTGAGATTGCCCTTAACGGTAAGAAGATCCGTACGGCACCTCTCTCAAGCCTCAGGGTAGCTCGCGAGATAGCTGAAACGCTCCGTCTGGAGATAACTGCAGGACGGTTCCTGCTGACAGCCCCGGTGGAAGCCTTTACAAAGACACCGGGACTCAATAACCTTGACATCAGACTTTAACTTTTAATCTTGAATAACCGTATGAAAAGCAGGAGATTTGTGCTGACCTTCCCGCCCGAGGCGACAGGTGAACCGATAACATACAACCTTATCAGGAAATTTGACATCATGGTCAACATTGTCAGGGCAGACGTCTCACCGGGAAAGATAGGGCATCTTGTCATGGAGATGACCGCGCCATCGAAGGTGCTGAAAGAGGG
>JAAZBN010000164.1 GCA_012513795.1 Bacteroidales bacterium
AGAGCTTGCCGGCGTCCTGCTGTACATTCCATTCGTAGGTGCAGATATTCGCGAGGAACCACTCCATCTCCTCTTCATTCTCAAAGACTTTCCGGAAGAGGTACCTCGGGTTCCAGTCTATCAGGACCCCCCCTATATCAAATACTACGCTGGTTATCTTTGCCATTCATTATTGGTTTCCGGCGCAATATTAGGCAAATTTCGCCGAGTGTAAACAGGCATAACAAGAAGAGCCCTATCTTACCTTTACCGTCGCTGTTTCATTTTTCAGTATGCCTGAGGCGGTCCGGTACTCTCCAATTATAATAACTTCGCCTCTCTTTCTTCCTGATGGAATATCCAGGTGAGCCTTGCCTGAAACATCTGTTGTTACTTCCATACCACGCAGGATAACCTTTCCTGACCGGGCGGAAGCTATACTGTCCGCAGCATTCTTCACAGTCTCTGCTCCGTCTCCGTCAGCTCCTGTATCTGATCCTGCCGTTGTACCCGTACGTCCCGATGAGCTTCTCCCTGTCTTTGTCCAGATTTCTATTACCCCGGTGGTGTTGAATCCTGTATATCTTTGAATATCTATGAATTCAGTTGATACATTTATCCTGTCGATATCTAACGGATTCATGTGTTCAATTACCCTTGGATCCTGACCCATCGTGATCCCGTCTATCACTATAAGTGCACCGTCCTGTCTGCCGTTAGTATCGGGTGCCACACTTGTAAAGATTATCCGGCCGTCTGCCAGTCTGAAAGGCTTGATCTGCTGTATCATGGTAAAGACATCATTATATGAGACGTTTCTTCCGCGATAGCTGCCCGGGGCGCCTGACGGTCCTTTATCTGAACCGTGCTTTGAATGCACGGCAGATATGGTGATCAAAGCCTGCACAGGCTCACCATTTTCATCCGCAGCTTTGACAGTTACTGCGATAGTCTCGTTACGGCCCACATCTGTCCTGTCAGCAGTCACCCCGATATGTTGTCCGGAGAGAGACACTGATGTCATTGTTATGATAGCCGCTAAAATCAGAATTACTTTTCTATCAGTCATTTGTAATGTTCCTCCATTAATAATAGTTTATCCAGTTGTGGTTTCCCTTGCATTTTTCTTTAGTTCAGTTTCACCACCCCGCCTGCCTGAAGCGCCGCTGCCGCGTCAGCCGGCAGTTTCCAGTTATTATCAAAGTAGCCATGGGATATTATTTCGTCAGGTGTCTCCTTAAAGAGAATGAAATCCCGGTACTTTTTCAGGGATTCCACCTTCGTGCCACTGAAGGCATAGCCTCTCCGGTCTCCGGCATTCTTCAGTGGAGTCCACCAGGGCAGTCCCGAGTTGACAAGAATGTAGTGCCTGTTCATTGGGAAGATATAGACGAGACCATAATTCTCAGCTTTCGGATCAAGATGCATTGGCAGATTGTCTGCAAATTTTTCTATAACTGAATTGGTTTCGCGTGTACCGAAAAGGATGAGGTTTGATCGCACATAGTCACTTGACCTGACATCCCTGTCTGCTATCACTCTCGGAAACACCATTATCCTTCCTCCCATGCCTGTCCAGTCGGCGGCAGACATGGCCTGTGTACGTCTTGCTGCCAGCACGTCGGCAGGCGGATTGTCAGCAGTGCCATATACATAGATATGGCTGCCGGTGACCGCGGCATATAGCGGACCTTCTGCTCCCTTCTGTTTGGAATACAGACCTGGAGTGAAACGTGAATTCACCCATTTATCGCCACTGAGCATAAATGAAACCGCGTCAGCGCTTTTTACACTGAAGGTCTTACCATTGACTGTGACCGATAGTTTCCTGCCGGAAGTAAATTGAGGGTGGCCGTCCAGGTTGAGGGTAAAGGCCAGTGCTCCTGTCGATGCTACTGTAACCGCGTTGGGACCGGTGAACTTCGTCTCAATTGTGGCTGTCTCTCCGGGAATCATGTCGTCAACAGTGACCCAGTAAGCCCTGTTGTACCTGAACCATCTGGTTGTGAATGAGACCTTTTCCGGAAAGAGATCACGCCTGAACTGTGAGAACCAGTCGAAGATGAACCCGTCTTTATAGGCCCACTCCCAGCTGTTGTGCCCCACGCCGGGATACTCAACATAATCCAGACTCAGTGCCGTTTCTTCCAGTCTCGCTTTCCATTCAGTAGCTGTCCCGTAAAGTCCATCCTTATCTCCAATGAACAGGTGCACCGGCAGATTGGCGGCATTGCCTGCCAGCTCCGCTGTGCCGTCGGGTGGGGCTGGACAGACAGGTGCTATGGCTGCCCACACGTCCGGCCTGGTCAGCCCGAGCCACAGAGTACCGCCGCCGCCCATCGAGAGACCGGTGAGGTACACCCTGTCTTCATCAATCAGGAACCTCGATTTAAGGTCATCAATCATGTCATACACATCCTGCTCAGGCACTCCCTGATAACCGGCGGTACCCCGAGCCAGAGGGGCAGCGG
>JAAZBN010000002.1 GCA_012513795.1 Bacteroidales bacterium
GTAACCGGCGACTGCGGCGCGATTGATGACATGGTCAGAGGTCATAACTATGCCGAAAACCATACCGTTGCAGCAGCGATTGGAATTAAATCAGGCGTTGATACCGATTGCGGCAGCGTTTACCAGGCCAATGCCCTGGATGCTGTTAAACAGGGCATACTAACCGAAGCTGATATTGACAGGGCGCTTGTGAACTTCTTCACCATCAGAATGCGGATGGGAGAATTTGATCCCCGGGAAATTGTTCCCTATGCCGGAATTAAACCGGGAATAATCAACGATCCTTCTCATAATGACCTCGCGCTTGAAGTTGCAACCAAAACACCCGTTCTGCTGAAAAACAGCACAATCATAGAAACAGGGGCCAAAGCTTTGCCGATTGATCTGAAGAGGGTTAAAAAGATTGCTGTATTAGGTCCACAGGCCGATAAGGTTGAGCTGGGTGATTATTCGGGAGAGGTTGAACCTCATTTGAGTATTTCGCCGCTGGAGGGGATTCAGAACTACATTAAGGAGCATAACCTGAATACCGAGATAGTTTCTGTGATCAGCGGAAACACCGACAGAAAGACCGACTTTTTAACCGTGAACCGTTTTTCGACAGTCCGGAATGGTCAGGTGCTGGAAGAATATGATGCAACAAAATTTGCCTCTTCTGCTCCGGGTCTTATTGTAGCGTCAAGATATGGCCGGACTGTAATAAGCGGAATAAAGGACGGCGACTGGACTGCCTATGATAATATCGATATCACAAACGTCGATTCGATAAGGTTCAACCTCAGTTCATCCGCCGATGGCGGTATTCTGGAAGTGAGGGTTGGCTCTGCCGCCGGCAATGTTCTGGCCTCGGAAAGAATCAGCAGCCCTCCGGAAAGAGGAGGATTCCCAGGTTGGGCACGCCCCAGGACTGTTCCAGTGAAAATCAACACCCTGGGCATCACAGGTCCCCAAACACTTGTGCTTGTGTATCGCGAAGCAGAGAAGGAGATCGATGCCGCAACGCTTAACCTGGCCGCAGGCTGTGATGTAGCCCTGATTTTCGTGGGCACAGACCAGTCCACAGGCAGAGAGGAATCGGACCGTTTTGCATTGACCCTGCCTGGCAATCAGAATGAACTGATAAAAGCAGTGGCCGCAATTAATCCCAATACAATTGTAGTGATGCAAACAATGGGAATGGTTGAGGTGGAACAGTTTAAACACCTTGCGGATGTGACCGGTATTATCTGGACAGGTTACAACGGTCAGGCTCAGGGAACAGCTATGGCGAAAATACTGTTCGGCGATGTAAATCCGGGCGGAAAGCTGAATGTAACCTGGCATAAGTCACTGACAGACCTGCCAGAGTTCAATAATTACAATCTTCGCGGTGACGGCACCAACGGACGCACTTACATGTATTTCAACAGGGATGTTTCCTACGAGTTCGGATACGGTCTGTCATACACCACATTTGAATACAGCAATTTTGCCATCAGCAAAACCAGCATTACACCTAACGATAAGATCACTGTCAGTGTTGATGTTCAGAATACCGGAACTGTTGACGGAGATGAGGTGGTGCAGGTTTATGTGAAAACACCGGACAGTCCCGCATCCCTTGAAAGACCAATAAAAAGGCTGAAAGGATTCAAAAGGGTGACCGTTCCCCGCGGCCAGGTAAAAACAGTTTCAATCGATATCAACTGTGAAGATCTTTGGTTCTGGGACACTGAAAAAGGGAAAATTACATTCGACCCGGGCAGGTATATCTTTGAGATAGGCGCATCCTCACGGGACATAAAAGGAGAGGTGGAGGCCAGAATGAGCGGAAGCTATAAACCTGTCCTGACAACTGTTGTGGCCGAGAGTGACAGGGTGGTGCTAAAGCCCGGAGATGCAGTGCAGACAAGTGTTACCGCAAGTATGTCTGACGATAGCTTCTATGACATCACAAAAGCTGATGTTAAGTATAAAAGCAATAACCCCGCAGTTGCCGATGTTGATGAGAGGGGCAGGGTAACAGCAACGGGCGTAGGTGTGGCATCCATTTTCGCTTATGTTACAATCGACGGGACAACCGTTTCAAACAGCTACCCGGTCAAGGTTATGCCAGACCTGAATCCCAAATCCGTAACAGTTAACGGAAAAAAAATCCCGGGATTTGATAAAGATGTAAAGGCGTACAGCTACCTGCTGAAGAGGAATTCGAAAATACCGGTAGTGAAAGCTGAGGCTCTGAGCAGCGGAATTTCGGTTGAGATTGAACAGGCCAGGGCAATTCCGGGAACTGCCACAGTGCAATTGATCGATAATATCACCCTGGAAAAGAATGTATATTACCTGAATTTTGATTCTGAATCGGTAAGCGACGAATTCAACGGCGCCGCTGTTGACTCCCGATGGGAATGGGTTCGCGAAAACAAATCAACCCGAAGTTTATCCTTAAAACCAGGTTCGCTGACAATCACAGCTGAAAGGGGAGGTGTTCTGGAGGCTCCGAACAATGCACGAAATATATTGCTTCAAAGTGCAAACAACGACTGGACAATTGAAACCCGCCTGGTTTGTTCCAGGTCTCCGTCGCAACCCGAGAATGCAGGAATCCTGGCTTACCAGGACGACGATAATTTTGTGAAGCTGATGTTCAGGGCTGTGGTCAAGACAACCCGGGCCAGGGGAGTGCAACCCGGCACAATTGACCTGGTTATGGAAGAAAACGGCATTGCAAAATCACTTGCAACTTTCAACTTAAAAAATGAAATCATTGGAGACAATACTCTGAATCTTAAACTGGAGAAGAAAGGAAGTATTTACACGGCATATTATTCAACTGACGGGGTTAAGTACGAGTTGCTCGGAACGGCAAACCTGCTGCTGAAAGACATCAGAGCGGGCCTGATCGTATGCGATGGGACAGTGGCTCAATACATGAAGAGTACGTTCTGGTTCGATTCTGA
>JAAZBN010000165.1 GCA_012513795.1 Bacteroidales bacterium
ACAAAATTGTTTTTGAAATGTTCAAAGCGGCAGGAAGAATTAAATGAACTGAATATCAGTCCTGAGCAAAGATGATATTTGATCTTGTCTCCTTAATGACTGATATTTTTGGCGAGGCTCTGATATGCAGCATTGAAGCAAAAGGTCTAATTTTGACCCGGACCTGAAGGAATTTTAATGGCATGAAGAAAAAATTTGAAGTTGAAAACCCTGACCCTGCCCTCAGTCCCTTTACGGGGATGACAAAAAAACACTACATTGAGCTGGCAACCTATCTCCTTGAGAGAGCCTTCACACATGTTAAGTTGATAGATGATCCTCTGACCTTTCCCATAGTGCCGGGGAAGAGCTATCCTCAGGAGGGGTCGCCCGACTGGCGTTTCCGTTCGCTGGAGTTCGAGGCGCTGGAGCGTTCCTTCACTCTTGCCGGGCCGCTCATTCATGTAAACCCGGATGTTGAGATAAAGGGTATCAGGCTGCGCGACTATTACAAACTTCACCTCTACAATGCGCTGACGCCGGGGCACCCTAACAGCCTGCCCCTTCCGGAAGATCTTCCCGATGCCACCTACCAGTTTACCTGCGAGTTCGGAGGCCTCTTCAAGACACTGCTGCTGATACCTGACACCCTCTGGTCATTATACACGCAGCAGGAAAAAGATGAGATGGCCGTGGCAATATCAAAGTGGGGCCACCACCGGACCACACAGAACAACTGGCGCATCTTCAACATTGTCACCCTCTCGTTCCTTAAAAAATACGGATACGCGATTGATGAAGAGCTGCTTAAGAGCCATCTCCTGTGGGTGGCTTCATACCACTCCGGCAACGGCTGGTACCTGGAACAGACATACAACTACTACTCCATAAGCCTCTTCATTGTCTACACAACCATCTGGTGCAGGACCTTCGGCGACGAACACTATCCTGAGATAGCGGAGATCATTGAGCGGTCAGCACAGAAGCTTATGGAGTCCATCACCAGCTTCTTCGGCCGTGACGGATATGTCAACATGTGGTCAAGAAGCATCTGCTACCGTACATGGGTCTCCGGCGCCTTCCCTGTGGCTTTCATGCTGAAGAAACCCGGTCTCATCGACCCCGGTTTTGCCCGCCGTCTCTGTTCCGGTTCACTGCTGCAGTTCACGGGCAGGGAAGATTTCTACCATAATGATATCCCCAGCCTGGGCTTCTACGGCCGGAGGGAGTACATGATACAGAACTACAGCTGTCCTGCCAGCCCTCTGATCATGTTCCTCCCGTTCATCTGTCTGGCACTGCCTGACGACTCCCCCTTCTGGACAGCAAGGGAGAATGAGGGTTTCTGGCCGGGGCTGAAGGAGGAGTCAAAGGTAACGGTCCTGGAGAACCCCGGGCTTGTACTGGTCATCCATGGCAAAACAGGAGCTTCGGAGATCATCCCGGGCAAGGTTTTCTATGATGACCCGAACTATTCCAAGCTGGCGTACAACACTAATTTTCCCTGGGAGGACCATGACCCCCGCGGAGGCACCTCTATGGAATACAGCTTCCGCAGTCTTGATCCCCGCGATGTAAGGGGTGAGGATGTCAACTTTTACCTCACCGGCGCCACCGTGGCCAACAACAGCGAGAGGAGCAGGCTATTCTCCACTTCGCAGAGTATGCTCTTCAATGGTGTCCGTGATGGTATCATCTACCGCCAGGCTCTGATGAGAAGACCGCCAAACAACGGAGTGGGTTATATTATTGACCTTGCTGATATTATCATCCCCGGCGGTGTTGTCCGCGTTGACCGTTCGCGCATGGCTTTTGAGCATGAGCTGACACTGGGTCACTTCGGGCTGCCACACACGGATGGCCAAGCCCCTGTGATAAGGAGCTTTGAAGATGGTGGAAGGAAGGTGATCACAGCAGCCATCAGCGGCAGGCGTGTGGCACTGATAACCTATGCCGGCTGGGACAGCCTGGAGACGCTCACCCATACCAACCACAATGCCGAAACGGATGAGAGCACGGTCATCTATGCCCGTCGCAGGCGCCTGGCAAAGAACCCTCCGATGGAACTGATGATATTAGTTATGCTGCACCGTACGGATGACCGCGAATGGAGCGCCGGGGAGCTTGACCCTCTCAGCGCGATCAGGATCATGGATGTCACACCCGTCTTCTCACCCCTGGGAGCTGAGATAACACTGCGTGACGGCAGGCTTTTTAAGATATACTTCGAAGAGATCGACGGCAACCGGAGGTGGTGATGCTGACACCTGCAAAAGGCACTGAGCACCTCCTGCCCGGACCAGGAGAATATTCCGGACTATGACATATCTGAGACCTCGTGGCCTGATGAGTAGCAGCAAGCCAAACCTTTGAACAATGCCTGACTGCAGCTCCCGGAACCCGAATACACTCCGGTCCCTGTAATCCTGGTTCCTTTCCGGCCTGGAAATCGGGCAACCCGGCAGACCTGACCGCTGATCAGCCGAAGAGATTCAGGCTCAGGAGTATCAGCGGCAGGGTGATTATGCTGAAAATGGTTGATACAAAGACGTTTGCCGTAGCTGTGCCATCATCATTCCCCAGGATATTCACCATTATCACCACGTTAACCATGCAGGGCATGGCGGCCTGCATAAGCATTACGGAGACAACCTCCTTCCGGAGCACGCCCGGGAAGATCATGTTGAAAAGTATGAAGAGACCCAGCAGCAGCATCGGCACCAACAGAAGCCTGTTAAAAGAGAGCAGATAGGCATTCCTGTTCCTGATCATCTTTTTGCCGTCAGCAAAATATATCACTGAAGCAATGAAGATCATGGAGAGCCAGGTGTTGGTTTTACCAAGCGCTCCGACTGAATCAAGAACGAACTGCGGGAGCCTGATTGAGAATATGAAAAGCAGAAAGCCGGTGATAATGGCTATAGTATTTATATTCAATATATTACTCAGGCTATCCCTTACTCTTGCTCCTTTTCCCGGAGTGATTATTGCCACTCCCAGTGTCCACATCAGGATATTGGAGACAAGTACGAAGAGGCTGCCATAAAGCACTCCCTCCTGCCCGAACTGGGCTGAGATGACCGGCAGCCCAAGATATATAATGTTACCCAGCATGCTGTGAAGCCGGAAGATGGAGGCATGACTGCCCCTGATCCTGAAAACCAGGGTAGTGATATACCCGGCAAGAAGCATGAAGAGCATTGTTACGGCTGCCAGAAGCAGTGTCTGCAGGCTGTTAGCCAGGAGTCTCGGAGTAACTTCAATGGTGCTGAAGCTTGTCAGAAGCATCGAGGGCAATGTCACGTAGAAGATCAGCTTTGCAAGAAAATCCTTTGTGCCGGCTGTGATAACCTTTGCCCGGCAGGCAAGAAGTCCTATCACAACCACCGTTGCCAGGAGTCCGATCTGCCGGAGAATCACCAGTGATGTCATAAACAGGTTAATAATTTAAGGTTTCGGGCAGCTCATGACAGAGCCCCGGCAAAGATAATCCGGAAAAGGAAAACGAAGAAGGTCCGTTATACTTTCTCCCTGAAATAGTTTTCTTAATTTTGGGATGTTACCTTTCCCGGGCAGCAAGCAGGGAGAGGAAGCAGGTAATATTACCCGGTCAATCAATGAAAATCCTCATCATAGAAGACGAACCAAGGGTGGCCTCCTTCATCAAGGCAGGGCTTGAGGAGGAGGGGTATGACACTGCGGTGGCATACGACGGGCCCTCGGGAGAGAAGGCAGCGCTGGAGGAGTCGGCAGACCTGGTGATCCTTGATCTGATCCTTCCCGGCAGGAACGGGATAGATGTCTGCCGTGCAGTCAAGGAGAAGAAACCCGGCTTGCCTGTACTTATGCTCACTGCTCTCAGCACTACGGTAGATAAAGTGAAAGGGTTCGATGCCGGGGCTGATGACTACCTTGTCAAGCCCTTTGACTTCCCTGAGTTGCTGGCTCGCATCAGGGTACTGTTGAAGAGATACAACACCGCCTCCCGGCAGCCTGATTCACTCAGGGTGGCTGACCTCGAGCTTGACCTGCTCAGGAAGGTGGCTATTCGCGGCGGGCGGGTTATTGAACTTACAGCAAAGGAGTTCGCTCTGCTTGAATATTTCATGCGCAACAGCGGACGGGTGCTTTCACGGATTGACATATCAGAAAAGGTATGGGATATAACCTATGACACAGGAACCAATATTGTAGAGGTCTATGTAAATATCCTCAGGAAAAAAATTGACAGGGATTTCGAGCCAAAACTGATACATACCAGGATTGGCCTGGGATACATTTTCACTGATGCATAGATGAAGATAAGGCAAAAACTTACGCTTCAGTTCTTCCTGATGGCCAGCGTGATACTACTGGTTTTCTCGCTTGCCGTATATGTTGCCTCAGCCACCTACCGCCGCGATGATTTCTACCAGAGACTTGAGAGCAGGGCAATCAGCACAGCCAGGCTGCTGATAGAGGTGGATGAGATTGACACTGATCTTCTGGCCAAGATAGAGGAGGACAACCCCGTTTCACTGCCGGATGAAAAGATCATTATCTTCAATTACAAGAACGAAATCCTCTATTCCACCGACACGCGGAATGTAATTATCTATGATGAGGAGCTTCTGACAAGGATCAGGACTTCCGGGATGGTACGTACAAAAAGCGGGAGGTATGAGCTGATGGGGATCCTCTTTCCGGAAGAGTTCAACCGTTTTGTGGTGCTGAGCGCGGCACGCGACATTTATGGTTATGACAAGCTCAAGAATCTGCGCACCATACTATTGCTGATGACCGGTATCTTCCTGATACTGTTCTACCCGGCCGGATGGCTTTTTGCTGCCCGTTCTCTCTCTCCCATATCAAAAGTTGTTGACAGGGTTGAGGAGATCTCCATTGCCAGTCTGGATCTGAGGGTTGACGAGGGCAACGGCAAAGACGAGCTGGCGCATCTGGCACAAACCTTCAACCGCATGCTTGACAGGCTTGAGACAGCCTTTGTAGTGCAGAAGGAATTCATCTCAAACGCCTCGCATGAGCTGCGTACCCCGCTCACTGCCATCACGGGACAGCTGGAGGTGCTACTGATGAAAAACCGGCCGGAAGAGGAATACCGGGAGGCTACCCGTGCCGTGCTAGAGGATATGAGGAAGCTGAACATGCTCCTTGACCGTCTCCTGCTGATGGCTCATGCAAGCTCCGAAGGCGCCAGGGAAGGGTTCAGTGAAGTAAGGATAGATGAGATACTGTGGCAGTCGCGCGAAGAACTGCTGAAGCATGACAGGACATACTCAGTGACCATAGCCCTGGATGAAAACATATCCGACATCGAATGCCTGACCATACACGGAGATGAACAGCTTCTCATGTCAGCGGTGACCAACATAATGGAGAACGGATGCAAATACTCTCCCGACAAATCTGTGAGGGTCTACCTCACCCATGAGGACAAAAAAGTAATCGTCAGCTTCACCGATAACGGTCCCGGCATACCGGAGGAGGAAGCCGCCCGCATCTTTGAATCATTCTACCGGGGCAGGCTGACCTCCGGAGTCAGAGGGCACGGCATAGGGTTGTCACTGGCTAAAAAGATCATTGATGGTCACCGCGGAGAGATAACCGTCATTCCCCGCAATGGCGAGGGGACAACAATCCGTGTCACCTTCCCCGCAGAGCCCTGAACATTTTTTTATCATTAATTGGCACGCGGGTAATCAGGTATCTGCACTTTGCTCTCCTCAGCCCCTGAGCCGGGAAAGCATGACTGCATCCGAATTCAGTGATTTCAGTAAAATCAGCTCCGTTCTGACAGCACGGATCTTAAAATGTAATAACTTTGAGTAATTGCTTCGGCAATTTAAGGTCTGTCTTACAATTTAATGTGTTTTTATGATAAGGAATCTGCTGATTACCCTTCTCCTGTTGGGATTAGCCTCCGGCCTTTCAGGTCAGGACAGGATCATCACACTGAACAATGACACCATCAATTGCAGGATAAGGAAGGTAACCCGTAATGATATATCGTTTGATGTAATCACAAGCGGGATAACCACAAGTGGAAATCTTCGCCTGGCAGAGATTAGAAGCTATTCGATCTCAACAGCAACAGGCAGGTCCCAGGATTTTAAACCAGTAAGCGGCAGAACGTCCGGCAATCTGCGTCTTGCTCTCAACGGAGGGATGGGCTACATCATCAGCAGTTCCGAAAAGGCTGAAGAGTCGATGGCACAGCTTGGCATAACGGAAAGCAACGCCAGAGCCTATTACAATGACTTAAAATCAGGCTGGTACGGCGGCGCTGACGCTGCCTGGCTGTTCCACCGGACTTACGGAGCTGGAGTCAGGTACAAATTCTTCAATACGGTTGCTGCCACCGAAGGAGAGATTGATCTTCCCGGCGAGTACAATATCTTTTTCTCAGAGTACAGGGAAAACATCTTTGTCAATTATGCGGGAGTGTTGCTGTTCTATCGCCAACCCCACAGCTACTATGAAAGATTCAGCCTGTATGGCTGCATCTCCATGGGGATGGCTTTCTACTCTAACCAGATGGAGTTCCTGTCAGAGTACTTCCTGGTAACAGGAGAAGCCCTGGGATTTGACGGGGGTATAGGTTTTGAATATGAGATAACTCCATACATCTCTGCAGGAGCAGAGGTTTCATTGTTCAACGCAATCATTAAAGAAATTGACATCACCAATGGCGTGATAGATGAGACCCAGGAACTCGATAAAGAAAACTATGAGAACCTGTCAAGAGCCGAATTATCAGTTGGCATCAGATTTTATTTTTGAATGAGATGAGACAGATAGTGTTAATTGTCAGCTTAGTACTGGCATTATTTGCCGCCTCATCATGCAATGATGAGTTTCTTTCAGGGAACAATGCCGACTTCTACACTCTTCCGGACACCCTGTTCATGGATAATATCAATCACAGTGCAACTGTTGCGTTTGAGCTGCCGGAAGAGATCAATACGGACTTCACGGTCTTCATGCGCCCCGGATGGCTAAGTGTTCCCTCACCCCGCGGTGAAGTAAATGATGGAATGGTAGAGCTGTCGCTCAGCATTGACGGAGCCAGCCTGCCCTACGGCTATTCAAGCCACTCCGGATTGGTGGTACTTGATATTGAGGAATTCGGATTCGTTTCATTCACAGTTATCTTTACCAACTTTGGATCACCTTCCATTCACTGCTCTCCGAATGAGATCATTTTTGATAATACCCTGTCTGAAACGATAGCCCTGATAACCCCGACGGAGGGCATACTGGACTGGCAAATAACCGGGATACCTGATTGGCTGACCTTCTCAATGACATCGGGAACAATTGTCTATGGTGACACCGAATGGATCACGGTCACCCTTGATGCCAACGAGATTGTTCCCGGTACTCCAATGAGCGCCACCGTCTGGATATCAAGTCCGCACGCGACAGGCCAGTTTGTACTGAAGATAACAGTCACCCCGTCAGCAGTTCCACATCCCGGAGGCCTGAATGTGAACGGCATCCTTGCCGATGCCGAATATCATCATAGTTCCGGATTGATGGCAATCTGCTCAAAATCGCCTGACAGGCTTGTCCTTTGCAATACCGCTACGGATATCACTGATACCATCAGCCTGGATAAATCACCGGTCTGTGTCAGTATCTCGGAAGATGGCCACAGAGCAGTTGTGGGATATTCCGTGGCCGTAATCAGTTATATTGACCTCGATAACCGCGAGATTATAGCAGACTATAGCATTGACTGCATACCCTATGATATTGTACTGGGGGAAAATGACTGGTGTTATATTACCCCTGAATCAGATCAATGGACCAGGCTGAGGAATCTTGACCTGAAGACCGGCCAGCTGATAGTCAGTCCCTCTTCAACACTCATATATGAGAAGACTCTCATCAGGAAAGTTCCGGGAAAATCATTCCTGGCCGGCTCACAGATCCCGCTCAGTCCCACCAGTCTGCTTATCTTTGACGTGACCGGCGGCCAGGCAGAGGATGCAGTTACTAACCACCATGAATACATAGGATCCTTCTGGCTTTCAAAGGATGGCGCCAGGATATACACCATGTTCAGGCAGGTTTATAATCTGCCGGAGTATGACGGTCAGTATCATTCCGATGAGCTCTCTCTTTTCGGCAACCTGGCAACAGATCAGCCACACATCCATGCCCTTGATGAATGTCCTGCAATTAACTGTCTTTTTGCATATTCTGCACAGTACTGGTTTGATCCGGGGAACTCAACCCTTATTGAACAGTTCAATGCATCCAATCTCAATAAGATAAGGAGCTACAATGTCTCCACAGAGTTATTGAACCTGGTTGGAACCTTTATCAGTTATGAAACCACTCCCCGGCATATCTTTGTCAACAGTGAAGGAACTACCATGTACGTCATTAAAATCCTGAAACCGGATTACAATATTGACGGGTGGTTCATAGAGGAGTTTGATCTCCGGGAAGGGGGATAGGATAAATAGGGCCACAGACCGGGTTATGTCAGTCAATGGTCTTGCCCAGTGAAAAATCGCGTGCCAGGTTCAGCGAGAAGCCATATTTCATGGCCAGTTGTGTGCCAGTGAATTTTTGCCAGAGCGGGATATCACCGGTGAGGGAGAGGTTCCACTTTTCCTTGATAAAATAGTTGATCTGGGGTGAAAGGTAAAACACCGAACTGCCAGTGGATTCGCGCCACATGTCACCTGTCTGATCCCTGCCCCGCAGCTCGTTTCTCAACTGCAAGATAGCTGTCCAGTCGCCCTTCAGCCAGGGGAACATAAGATGCTTTGAAAAGAAGAGCGAAGTGAAGGCTGATGTGCCCTGGCGGTAATCCTGTCTGTTCCTTGCATTTGCCTCTACCCTTTCTGTCAGGAACCAGCGTGTTCCCGAGACCGGCTGTTCCTTGACGACAAACGCCTGCCACACCGCCCCCATGGCGCCGGTGGTGGTCTGAAGATCGAGAGGCAGCTCCACCCCGTCACGGATAATGGGCCTGGTGGTAAAGGGGATTTTTACCCCCAGGCTTGAAGAAATATAGAACCTCCTTGCATTATCCTTTAACAATCCAAATTTTGCTGAGAGAACGGCACTTGAAAGACCGCTCCCGGAGAGTTTATAGTCAGGGTCGAGGTTGTAGACCTGTGTCTTGTTAAAATAATAGCCAAGCTCCGTCTCAAGGGTTATCCTGTCTGTTGCCCCGTATCCTGCCACGATACCCCCGTAGCTGTATCCGGCGCTTTCTATCAGATCGAAGTCTGACCGTTCCGTGCCCTCAAAGTACTGGTTTCCGTAATTGTAACGGAAGAAAGCAATGGTACGGAGCGAATTCTTTTCGAGCACAAGCAGATTACCTGAGCCTCCTACTGGATTGACTGACGAGAGGCACTGAGCACCGGCTCTGCCCGTCATGATGACAGTCAGCAGGAGTGCCGCCGTTATTATCTTACTCGGCGACAATATACACCTCTTTTGATAGTGTCGCATTGTTTCCGTCAGTAACTCTGCAGGTGACCCTGTTCCTGCCAAGGTCGCAGGGAGGAACCGTATAGGTGACCTGGCTGCCTGACCCCGTAATTATCCCGGCAGACTTGAGCCAGGTGTAGGTTATCTGATAGCCTGTTGCCACCGCTGTTATCTTCGTTGTCTCCCCGGGTGAGATAGTATCCTTGTCAGCTGTCAGGGAAACGAATACAAGAGGTTCTGACGGGTCGCCACCTTCCCCTCCGCCATTATTCTCACAGGCTGACAGTGAAAGTAAAATTCCCGCAATTAATAACAGATACTTCATTTGCCTTCACTTTTATCCTTGATGCATCTTATTGAAAAACCGTAACTTTTAGGAAAGGTATTCCATCTGCCTACCGTAGTCTGGTTGACGTCGAGGCATCTGCGCCAGGCGTTTGATCCATACTCGGTAGAAGTCCAGACGTACTCGTACTGATTGAGGAGTGAGTATCCGCCGCTTGATGATCTCCTTCCGGCATAGAGAGCCTCATAGCCTGAACTGCCGCCTTTCCCCAGGCTGGTGCCTACGCCCTGCCCGCGCCAGACGTTTGTCATGTCAGCCTCGGCCTGTGTCATGCCAAGGAACATCTCCAGCACTTTCCACTCTTCATCCGATGGTAAATGCCATCCGTCAGGACACAGGCCCTGGGCCTTTTCCTGGCGTGAGCCGTTCATTGCCACATCCCATGAATAGAGCCTCCCGTAAGTTTCAGCATTACTCTCAGCACCTCCGTACGGATAACATGTCACCGGTATGCTGTCAGGTGTTACGGTCACCCTCAGGTTTTGCTGCATCCATATCTGGTCACCAATAACAACAGTTGAATAGACATTCCCCTGTCTGTCAATAAGAATATTGTCGGGCACGGGTTGGTTCACCGTATCCTTTGCCACAGCAACCGAATCAACAGCGTCACGCACGGTCACCGAATAGATACCTGCCCTCAGTCCCTCGATATCCTTTGTGGTTGCGCCATTTGACCAGTTATATGTAAAAGGGGCCACTCCCCCTGTAACTTCCAGCATCACCGAGCCATCTGAGCCGCCGTATTCCGTAACATCGGTCACCGTCAGTTCAAGCATCAGGGGGTCCGGAGTCTCCTCGCCAGAGCACATGCTGAAGAACAGCAGCAGTCCCACCGCAGCTAAAGTATAGCTTCTCTGTGGTATTTTCCCTCTCATCTCTCCAGTCATATGTCAGTTTCCTTTAATCACACTGCCACGAATCTTAAGTTCTACTGTCGGATTGACCGCATTTGACTGAACAGTGATAGTCTTACTGAATGAGCCTTTAATTTTGGTATTGTATTCAACCCTGAGTGAGTCTTTGGCACCTGCATCTACCGGCTTTCTTGTCCATTCAGAAGCCATGCATCCGCATGAAGCACGTACATTGACTATCACCAGGGGTGCATCACCATCATTGGTGAAGACGAAGTAGTGTACCGCCTCGTCACCCGGGGCCATGGTTCCAAAGTCATGCTCGGTGGCTGCAAAGGTGATGCGTGCGCCGCCATCACTGCCGGAAAGAGCCGGCAGCATCCAGGCACAGGCAATAAACAAAACCGGTATCAAAATTGTCAGGAGAGTGAATTTATTCCTCATAACGCTAAACAACAATATTCCATATATACGTACAAGCAGCAAAAAAGATGCCTGAAAGGCAGACTTAATGCAAACGAATTTACTTCAAATGTGTGAGAAATAAAAAAACTGGCAGTAAGCTGCCTATGCAGCCGGCTTGTCCTTCCGGGTGTGGAAATAGGTAAGGCCGTTGATCTCAGTCATGCCCACCAGCACCAGACCCGATTCCTTCAACAGGTTTGAAACACTCCTGCGCGTCAGGTAACGGTTGGTTCTGGAATCGATGAAACTGTACATCCTGTTGATGAATGGAATCCTTGACTCAATTCCGTTTTCATAGACTTCGGCCTTGTCTGAGATCTGGCCCGGCATATTTCCCTGTTTGTCAGGAGCGCCATTCTGCATCCTGTTGTCAATGAAACACCCGATGAAGTTACTGTTTAACGGAAGGAGGCCTGTGATCTGCTTCAGAAAATCCCTTATCTCCCTGATGTGATTGAGTTGCCTGAGTGTAATGACTGTTCTTATGCCCTTCATGTCATCAGCGTCATAGAAATAGTGACGTGATGAAGGGATCACCAGCATTCCTGATTCCTTTGTAAGGCCCATGCGGTCAAGGTAATCAATAAGACTCTGACGTACTTCAAGGTCCAGCTCATCAAAGAGGTGAATAAGCCCGGTGTCTCTCAATGACAACCTCCTGGGGCTCACCCTCATTACAGGCTGATCCTTGTAAGTCTCTTTATTCAGTCCTATGGTGTCTTTCTCCATATGCTACGTCAGGTATTCTAAACCATGCAATTTCTGTGCCACTAGTCTTAGACAGTTTCTTTTGACGAATTTTCAATTCAAATTTATTCACTCTTTATGTCAACAACCAAACTATTTTGATGTTCACCTGCCACCCTTTGACCAACGGAACAAAACAGGAGACGACCAAAAAAAGGAGTATCACGCCCCTTCTGCCGGGTCACCATGTAAGTCCTGATCCAACAGGGGTGCTGTCATATGGCTCTGACGCCCTGTCTATGGGGAGTATCTCAAACCTCCCCTCCAGTCTTATATCTTCCGAGGAGCTTCCTGCCATCACCTTGAACCATCCGGGTTCCACCGTCCATCTCATATTTTTGTCCTGCATCTGCAACTCCTCGGGTGTAAGCAGGAACCGCACCCTCCTTGTCTCTCCCGGAGCCAGGCTGATCCTTTCAAATCCGCGCAGTTCCTTCTCGAAACGGATTACCGAGCTCACCTCATCACGCAGGTAAAGCTGCACCACCTCATCGCCAGCCCGTTCCCCGCTGTTCCTGACATCAACCGTCACCTCAACCGTTCCGCCAGCGAGCTG
>JAAZBN010000166.1 GCA_012513795.1 Bacteroidales bacterium
CTTTTCTTCAGCAATCACAGGGGTGATCTTTATGGGATGCCCAGAGGACGGAAATCTATCAAGAAATAAGTAAAAGATGTCCGCTGAGGGAAGCTCATTGGAATCTATCGTTGAACCTGAGGGCTTAATCCGGTTCCTTAAACATCCATGCTGGACGGGTAGTATTGTCCATCCTACAGCTGGCAGTTTTATTATTCTTCTCATAGTTTATTTCTTGTTGACAATCCCACTGAGTTTCCTGGCCCAGGTAGTGTCAGCCGCACTGGATTTGTCCAAATCAGCGACTGAACTTGACTGGACACAAAGAGTGATACGAGGCATTCTGCTGGGGCCGCTGGTTGAAGAACTGCTCTTCAGGTTGATCTATGTTTTTACCAGAAGAAATCTGGCTGTAATCATAGGGACTTCGCTGGTTCTGCTGTTGGTGTTCCTTTTCCGTGCAAGCTATGTAAAAGTCGTACTGTTCGCTATTGTTATTCTCTTTGGCAGCATACTGCTTCTCACTTTCGAAAAGAGCAAACAAATATACTATGGTCGTTTCCGATTCTTTTTCTTTCTATTGGCCGGGGCATTTGCCTTGATGCACCTGTTTAATTTTCAGGGAATAACTTTGCTCAGGCTGATGCCGGCGCTATTCATCGTTCTTCCCCAGCTGATCCTGGGAACAATCCTCGGATATGTCAGACTGACTTATGGATTCTTTTATGGTCTCCTCTTTCACTTAATGGTAAATAGTCCGCTCCTTTTACCATAAGTGTGAATATTAACTTTTGTGAGCAAAAAAGAGGGATTCTATAAGACGAATCGTATTATTTGGTACTACAATTTCGTAAATTTGGTAAGACTAAGTCACATTTTTTTATGTTCTGTCTCTGATATTAAGTTTAAAGTCCTTTATACCTCAACCTGCTATTATGAAAAAGCTTGAAGTGATTCTAATTGCCGGAGCCTTAGTGGGACTCCTGTTGGCACTCCTTAATGTTCCGTATCACTCCGTGGTAGTGTCATTATTTTTGGTGGCTCTGGGTACACTTTACCTCTACCTGGGCTTCGCTCTCTTCAATGATATTCCGTTCAGCAAAATCTTTAAATCAGAATCATATCGGGGCATCGGACCATGGAGGATTGCCATAGCTATCGGAACCGGACTGGGACTGTCACAACTCACTGTCGGTTTCATGCTTGCAGTCGGGAATTATCCGATGACCAGATCATTCCTTAGCTTTGGTCTTGTCCTTACAGCGTTGATGCTGCTCCTTGCCCTGATCAGAAACAGGAAGGAGAAACATCAATTTTACAGGAACATCGCCCTGAGATGTGCCATTTTCATTATCATCGGTACTGTCTTCCTGCTGGTACACGTGCAACAGGGACAGGCAACCTGAAGAAAATGAGCCCGCGTATAAGAAGAAAAATACAAATAGCCGGATTGATCATGAGCCTGATCTGCCTGGCAGTGGCTGTGGTCATGATCCCCGTGAATCTTCCCGGATCGATGGGAAGAATAGCCATGACAGGAGTGGCTGTTGTGGGCATACTGACCAGCCTGTCCTTCTTCCTGCAACTGAGACAGAATAAACCGTGACAACTGAATACATCTTACATTATGAAAGACAAACTAATCCGCTTCGCCATCTATGCTGTTATCATGACCGGCCTGCTCTTCCTGGCCTTGATGCTGCTTGATCTGCGCGAGGGCTCTTTCCGTGAGAAGGCGCCGGCGAACCTGATCATTTCAGTAATCGTCGGTGTACTGACTCCGGCCTTGTTGGTCTTCTTCAGGAAATCGGACAGATAATACCGGGAAGGGACTGTCTGACCTGACCCCATGCAGGCACCTTTGTGATCTTCCCATAATTTTTTTACCTTTCACGGTGCAATCAAACAGAACCCCGATGAACCAACTGGTGCTAAGAGACAAAGCACAGGAATACGTGTTCCGGTTCCTGGGCGGACTGACAC
>JAAZBN010000167.1 GCA_012513795.1 Bacteroidales bacterium
AAGGTTCAGTGAGACAGCTGGCACAAGGCAGATCTGAGGGAGTGGCTATCACACTTCGCCTTCAGTGCTGAAATAAGATTTTGTGTTAATTGGTTTGGAGGGCTTTGACGGGGTTTTACCTGTTGAGGCCCTCTCTTGCTTTTTCGTAGTCGGGTGCCTCAAGCAGATCATGGAATCGTGCTGAGGGCTTTAACCGGCCGAAAGAATCGAGATAAGCCTCCCTGGTCATCGAATCCCAGTGGATGGCACCATTGTAGTACTGTATGTTCTGTATTACGCCCAGCGATGCAAGGAGGATAAAGGCTGCCAGGACAGCAGGCTTAAGCCAGCTTTTTCCTGTGGTCATTGCATGGGAAAGGAGCGAGGCGGCAGCAATGGCCATGAGAACATAACTGTCTATGAATGCCCTCTGTCCGAACCCTCCGCCATACCACCAGCACCACCAGGAAAAGATGATATAGATATTCAGCGGCACAAACAGGGTCATAGCAAGGACGTGCGGGGAGCGGCGTATCCAGAGCGATATTATCCCCGCAAAGGCGAAGATCATCAACGGGGTATATAAAAAGAGTCCCTTGCGCCAGCTGAAGAGTCCCTTGATGATTGCCGGATCGTCGAAGAAAAAACGCTCGTCACTTCCGTATGAGAAATATAACCACTGTCCCGTCATCTCTTTCCAGTAAAGCATCTGGGGAACCCATACGATCAGTGCTGCCAGCGCCATTATTGCCATGTAACGGTAACCGAGGGCCAGCTCCCTGGTCCTGCTGCGCATACTCTGACCTGACGTGACGCCATAAAGTATGAAGAAGAGGACAATGATTATGTTAGTAGGTCTGATTAGGGTAATCAAACCCAGCAACAGTCCGAGCCTGAGTGCAGACGGGATAGAAGGGGCAGGACGAATACTGTTATAACCGTGCCATATCATTGAATACCAGACGAATGCGCTTATCAGCGCAAAAGAGTAAACGTGTGACATCGTCCCCTGGTAGAGAGTGTACCAGAAGAGGTTGGTGCCGATAACAAATGCTGCAAGGACTGAAGCGGTAGCAGTGTCTGATGCGTGTGCAAGCAGTATTTTTCTCAGATATATCAGCCCCACCGTCAGAAAAAAGAGTGCTGAAAGAAGCAGGAAAAACTTGTATGGCGGCGAGTAGCCTCCGGTGTCGGTTCCTGAGAGGTGTGCAACAGCTTGTCCGGCAAGGAAGAAAGGTGTCCAGAGCAATGAGAGGCCCATGGTGGTCTTTATCACGTATTTTCCCTGGGGGCCACGATCCGGCCATACGAGCAATTTGTTCTTTCCCTGGTAGTTATCAGCAAAGCTGAGCGAAAGATCGTGATAGATGAAGGCTGCCGGCAGGTAGGCGTAGTAGGATATAGCGTCCCATTCTATTACCCGCTTCTCGTCGTTCCAGTGTTTCTCTGACAGCATGGTTGCGGTCAGGAGGGTTATGATTAGAGCCAGCGCAAGCGCTGAAGCCCAATTTTTACCTGCCAGGCCGTATCTCAGCACTTTTGCTGTAATACCGAGGCCGTCGGTGATGCCAATCTTTTTACCCTCGCTCTTTCGTCTGGGGGAGTAGCTGACCGGTTCCTCGGCGAATTTTGTCTGGCTGTTGTTCAGTGCCCTGTACATCAGTTCCGTTTCAAAGCCGAATCCGCTTTCCCTAAGGTTCAGTTTCTGAAACAGCTCTTTAGTGATCAGCTTATAGCCGCAGGTCAGGTCAGTGATTCTCCTTCCGGTCATTCGCGCAGCGAACCAGGAGAGGAGTCTGTTGAGTGTGACGGCTGCGGTGGCGTGGCCGGGGTGTTTTTTCCTGTCTGCGAAGCGGGTGCCGCTGACAAGGTCAAGGTTCTGGCTGTTCATATTACTGAGTAGTGCGGGTATGTCTGCCGGATCAAGCTCCAGGTCGGCATCCTGTATTACTATGACCTCGCCCTTGGCCTCCCTCACTCCGGCGGCGACAGCCGCCCCTTTGCCTGAGTTGGCTGGCAGCCTGATCACCCTGGCCCCGGGCATCCCGGCACTTGATTGTTCAGCGATTTTTCCCGAGTTATCCGTTGAGCAGTCGTCAACGATGATCACCTCCACCTGTCTGACAAAATCTGGCATCACGGTATCACGAAGCCTCTTCATTGTCACGGCAATTGTACCGGCTTCGTTGTACATGGGGATGATAATGGTGAGGTGCAAGGTGGCTTCAGGTTAAGCGATAAAGTTACTGTTTTTCACAGGCAATTGGCAGTAGTGTTGATAATGAAAGCTCGTAGGCAATAGGTACCATGCAACCGGCAATAGTGTTGACAATGAAAGCTCGTAGAGCTTTAAGAATTGTAGGACAGTGGAACAAGAAACAGACATAACCCTCGTAGAGGGTAAAGAATTGTAGGTCACGCAATAGTGTTGACAATGATATGCGGGAAAGAAAAAAGAGACCCGTGGGGATCTCTTTTCCAATGTGCTGTGGGGGGAGGAGTGACGTTTATTTCTTTGCAGGTGCAGTCTCAATGTTATCGCAAACACCGTTATTGTTGGTGTCAACGAATGCCGGGCCTCTGCCGTTAAAGCGTCCCCTGCCGGGAGCTGTTCCCTGTGTGCTGCCCATGCCTCTGCCTGCAGCTACAGCCTGGCCACGGCCCTGTCCGTTCCTGGCGCCCCGGGCGAGTCCCTGGCCTTTGCCTGGTCCGCGATTGGTTGCAGTCTGATTTGCTCCTGCGGAGTAGGCTCTCCGACCCGGCCTTGTGCCATTGGTGTAGTTATCACATACGCCGTCTTTGTCGGCGTCAACATAAACATTTCCTGCCGCGCGCCCTCTTCCGATCTGTTCGGGATTCTGCTGTGCCGTCTGTGCTGATGCTATGGCAGCTATTGCCATGAATGCCACCGCTGATAAGAATAATCTTGTTTTCATGAGTAATTGTTTTTGTTATTATTTATTCTTCTTTGTTCGCTGTTTACAATTACTCAGATGCAGTTATGGCGGAAAGGTTTAATGGAGTCTGAAAAAAAAACATATTATCAGTTGCTCAGAGCTTCACATTTCTGAGTCTCAATGCATTCCATACAACAGAAACAGAGCTGAGGCTCATAGCTGCTGCTGCTATCATGGGGTTGAGCAGCGGGCCTCCGAAGAGGTGCAGCAGGCCCATGGCTACCGGTATGCCAAGTATATTGTAGAAGAATGCCCAGAAGAGGTTCTGTTTTATATTGCGGATGGTACTGTTGCTGAGCCGGAGTGTGCGGACCACATCGTGCAGGTCGTTTTTAATAAGCACGACATCTGCAGCCTCGATGGCCACGTCGGTGCCTGATCCGATAGCTATGCCCACATCGGCTGTCGCCAGCGCGGGGGCATCATTGATGCCATCGCCCACCATGATAACGGTTCTGCCGCTGCTGCGCAGATTTCTGATCTCTTCGGCCTTGTCGCCGGGCAGCACACCTGCTATTACGGTGTCTATACCTGCCTGTATGGCGATATGGCGGGCAGTCTGTGGATTGTCGCCTGTGATCATCATCACTTCAATGCCCATTTCCTTCATCGCGTGTATGGCGCCGGCCGACCCCGGCCTGATGGTATCTGCCACGGCTATTATGCCGAGGCAGATGCCATTGGCGGCAATGTACATCACTGTCTTGCCTTCTTCCGACAACCGTCCGGCAGCAATGTCTGCATCGGTGGCATCTACTTTCCGTTCGGTCATCAGCCGTCTGTTCCCTGCCAGTATGTGGGTGCCGTTGACTGCTGCCTCCACGCCGTAGCCCGGAAGGGCAGTAAACCGGTCGGGGGAAGGGAATGAGATATTTTGCTCCGCAGCATGATTTACCACTGCCCTGGCCACCGGATGTTCCGAGCGTCCTTCGGCTGTAGCGGCGGTTGACAGCAGTTGATCCTTACTGGCATCGCCGACCGGCACGATATTCGTAACTACAGGTATCCCGGTAGTGACCGTACCTGTTTTGTCAAGCACAATAACCTTCGCCTTGCGTGCCGTCTCAAGGGCTTCACCGCCTTTGATCAGTATACCTTGCTGTGCTCCCCTGCCCGTACCTACCATCACTGCCACCGGTGTTGCGAGTCCCAGTGCGCACGGGCAGGCAATTATCAGCACGGAGATCAGCACCGTGAATGCCAGTTTAAAATCGCCTGTTCCTATGAGCCATGCCGTTCCTGCCAGCATGGCCAGGGCCATGACTACCGGCACGAATATGCCTGAGATCTTGTCAGCCAGCCTGGCTATGGGGGCCTTTGATCCCTGTGCCTCCTCCATGAGTTTTACTATCCGTGCCAGGGTGGTGGCGCTGCCTACGCGTGTTGCGCGGCAAACGACAGAACCGTTGAGGTTGATGCTGCCGCCGGTGACCTCTGCTCCTTCATCCTTCTCCACGGGTGTGCTCTCGCCGGTGAGCATTGACTCATCTGCCGAAGTAATGCCTTCGGTGACAATACCGTCAACAGGGAACCTCTCGCCTGGTCTGACTATTACAAGCTCATCTACCTTGACTTTGGATGCAGGTACTGTTTTCTCCTTACCGTCTCGAAGGACGGTTGCCAGGGGTGGGGCAAGATTAAGAAGAGTGCGTATGGCGTTTCCTGCTTTTGACTTTGATCTGGCCTCAAGGTATCGGCCAGTAGTTATAAGGGTTATGATTGTTGCTGCTGACTCATAATAGAGGTTGTGCACGTAGTGGCTGTCTCCGCCGGCAACACGCACTGTGGCATAGATGCCGTAGAGGTATGCAGCTGCGGTACCCATGGCTACAAGGGTATCCATACCGGGATTACCTCTGAGAAGTGTCTTTGTACCAGTGATATAGAAGTTGCGACCGGTGATCACCACCGGGGTGGTGAGCAGAAGTTGCAGCAGTGCGAAGTTCAGGGGGCTGGTTTCCGGCGAGATGAATACCGGCAGCCTGGCTCCGGCCATGACAGACATAGTAAGTATAAGCAGCGGGACCGTAAACAGCAGTGACCAGAGGAGCCTTTTCTTCAGTCGATCTGTCTCCGGGCGCGCCGCAAGGCGTTCCTTCTCGTCGTCAATGGCTTTGTATCCGGCTTTGTCTACCGCTTCCAGAAGCCTGGTGAAATCAGCCTTGCGTTCATCATATGATACAGTAAGCCTTTCTGTGGCCAGGTTGACGCTGGCAAAGGTTATGCCCTCAACCTTTGCTGCAGCCTTCTCCACATGAGCCGCGCATGATGCGCAGTTCATCCCCTCTATGGCAAACGATTTTTCGGTCATCTTACGATATGTTTCAATAATAAAACAACAACTTCAATGGAAAGTTGACGCGAAAACATAATTGTACTTTCAAAATCAGGTAGTATCTTTCTTTTGAAAATGATTGCAGATGGATACGATAAGACATTTTATTGAGACTGTAATTTTCCGCATCGGGAAATATGAGGTACAGGTCTCGGACCTGCTGGTGGTCCTTGCTATATTCTTTGTTACCAAGCTCATATTATGGGTGATAAGGAAGGCAATTTTCAGGAAAAGCAATGGTGACAGGAGAGAGATGAGCAATGTCTACTCTCTGTGCCAGATCATAAAGTACCTGTTGTGGATTTTTGCCATCCTGTTTATGATGCAGACACTGGGCATAAGCATCACCGTTCTGCTGGCCGGTTCTGCAGCCCTGCTGGTAGGGATCGGGCTGGGGCTGCAACAGACCTTCAATGATTTTATCTCAGGTGTTATCCTTCTGATCGAGGGCACAACAAGGATAGGGGATGTACTGGAGGTTGACGGTCAGGTGGTGGAGATACAGGAGATAGGAATAAGGACATCGAAGGGACTGACACGTGATGATATCATTGTAATCATTCCAAACTCTGCCATAACCAACAGTAAAGTAATTAACTGGAGCCATCAGTCGAAGAGAACACGTTTCCGGATAGATGTGGGTGTAGCCTACGGGAGTGATGTGGACCTTGTTGTGAAGATACTGGAGGCCAGTGCCCTGGAGCATCCTGACATCAGCCATAAGGAGAACATTGAAGCACGGTTCGTAAATTTCGGCAATTCATCACTGGACTTTCAACTGCTCTTCTTCAGTGATGATGTCTTCAGGATAGAGAAGGTGAAAAGTGAGATCAGAAAGATCATCAACAGAAAGTTCATCGAAAACAATATAACCATCCCGTTCCCCCAGGTTGACCTGCATGTTAAGGATGTTCCCCGGTCAGGGGAGGCCACCTCTTTATTTTGATGATCTGCGGCTCCTCCAGCCTGAGGACTGTCAGTAAGATTTAGAACAAGAGAGAGACCCGGAATGAAACGAGGTCATGGTTTGTTTCTATTGCCTGCCGGTAACTACGAACGCCCCTGCAGTAGCCTGCCCTTCACATGCCACACTCAGGAAGTAGATGCCTGAGGCAAGCCCTTCAGTGCTGATGGTTGTAATATGGTCCTCAACCATTGCGGTCATCACCAGACATCCGCCCGAATCATAAATGTATAATGGCGTTCCGCTGCATGCATATCCGGAGATGCTCACATATAAGTAGTTTCCTGCCGGGTTGGGGTAGATGGTCATTGATACCTGGTTTTCTGCTGTCTTTTCAACATGGTTCAGTGTACCCCATATCTTTTCAGCGAACAGCGGGTTGTCGATAAAAGGATTGCGGTTGCCCTGGTATTTGTAGATCTCGTTGTTGCGGTCACGCTCCCTGTCGCTGACAGCATCGGCCCTGTGCCATTCGAGCAGCATCGTCAGCGCCCATGGTTTGGGCTGTGCACCGGTGGTCATGTCGCTGCCGGGCCACTGGCTGTCCTCACCATAGTAACGTGTGGCAACATAGAAATAAGTACGGGCGAGGTCGCCCTTGTACTCGTCTATCGGCTCAAAGACATTGCCGGTGTAATCCTGCACAGAACAGGGGCCCACCATGCTGCCGTTGGTGGATGTCCAGGAAGGGCTGTTCGTTTCGCCGTAAGGCATGTTGCCTCTCTTGTTGTTAACCCATCCATCGGTGGGGTAGATATGAAACAGGTCAGTGGACATTGGCGGAGCATCATTGAACCAGCTTTTAGGGAAGGTGTGCTCCCTGTTGTAGCAGTCGCCCTCCTTCTGGTAAGTGCCGCACTGCTTCGTAAAAATTGTAAACGTATAGGCCGGTGTTCCCCCGGGGATGTCGGAATAGATATCCCATATTGTCACTCCGTCAGATCTGATGTCTGTTGTTGAGAAACACTGCCACAGAGTGCTGTATTCCAGTTGCGTGTGACCATCAATAATATCATGCAACGACTCCTGAAGTGCCTTTCCGGTGAGCCCTGCGGTGCTGTTATAGTAGCCTTCCGGCGCCTGACCTGCTATTGTTTCAGCAAAGCAGAATATTAAAAAGACCGTGAGGCTGCTTTTCGTCATTTCTCCGCCACGAGGATGTTGTCAACCTCCCATGTGGTTGTGCGGTCGGTGTCGCCGTCATATACCCATGCAATCCAGAGCTGGCCTCCGTTATATGCTGAGAGGTCTATTTCTCCTGAACTAGCAAACTGACTGTAGCCGGAAGATGATGATGCTGGCAGGTTATAGTTCTTTTCTGTCCAGGTGAAGTTCCAGGGTGTTGCAGAGCCGTCATAGTCTGTTGACACCAGCAGTTTCATTGTAGCTCCGTTATCATAACCGTCAGCGCTCTCGAAAACGAGGTAGGGCTGTGTGCCCATTGTCAGATCGATAACAGGTGCTATCATCCAGGTTATAACTGACGCCTCTCCGGAGTTGTAGGCGGTGGCCTGTACCCACCTGCGGCCACTCACCTCGTTACCGTACCATGTTTTCGTCCCTGCCTCGGGGTAAGTCTTCCAGCCCGTCAGGGTGCTGACGTCAGCATATTTTACCAGGGTTGAGAAATCTTCTGTCAGGTAGACATTGCCTGCTCCTCCGCACCTGTCGCCAGTCATCCCGTGCTCGGTGTTGTCTCTTAGCAGCAGTTGTACGCCGTTAAATTCTGATACTACACCTTTAATATATCCGTTACCCGTGGGCAGCGTCTCCGATGAAAAATTGGCGTCAGAGCGTGTGTAGACCTCAAGTTCGTCACTGCAGTCGGTCAGTATGTTTTCTCCTGAATAGGTGCCAGGATCATCAAATTGTACAGCTTCAATTTTTACATATTCAGCCTGAAAGTCTCCTGAGAGAATATCTG
>JAAZBN010000168.1 GCA_012513795.1 Bacteroidales bacterium
CAAGGCAATGAAACAACCGGAATTAGGCAGAAAGATCACCGAACTCAGAAAGGAAAAAGGTCTCACCCAGGAAGAGCTGGTAGACAGGTGCAATATAAGCGTACGGACCCTGCAACGCATAGAGGCAGGTGAAGTCACCCCAAGGAGCTATACTGTCAGGACAATCCTGGCGGCGCTCGATTACGACCTGAGCAGGATTACAGACGACGATGCTGCCAGGAAGAGTTTCTCCGGATGGCTGAAGGATACCTTTCTTATTGATATCGACCCCGACCGGTCAGGAACTTTTATTATTAAACAGCTTAACATTGCGTGGCTGCTCGGCCTGGTCTATTTCATTCTCGGATTCCTTGAATCTGCGGCTGAGTATTTCCGTATGGAAGATGACCGGATGATCTTCAGCATCCCGGTATATATAAGCATCAAAGTCGCTGTACTCGTCTCCTTCTTTTTCTTCCAGCGGGGCTTTATCGTGGTTGGCCACATGTTCAGGAACTACCTCCTGAAGATCATGTCATATGTCCTGATCTTTGGCGTGTTCCTGATAATAGCATATGATATAGCCTCACTGTTCTATGAATCCGTTGAGCGGGAATACATTCTTGGGGCTCAGGCGCTGACCTTTGGAGGGATACTGATCCTTTACGGAATCTCACTGATAAAGCTTCACAGATCATTTGGGAATGTTCCGGTTATCGCAGGCATCTTTGAGATTGCCGCAGCCTTCTTCTTCCTTACAATCATACTGTCATTCATCGGATATATAATGCTTATCCCTGCCGAACTGCTGGAGATTGTGATCCTCTTTAAGGCAGTTGAAATCATTAAATCAAAGCAGCCGGTGAACGGGGCAATGACAACCTGACGCACAAGGCGCAGGTACTGATAGTCCCGGAAACACTTCCCTGTTACTTATTCCAAAGACGGGGCATTTGATTAATTTTGCTGTCGCAAAACCGGATTATCGGGGCAGAATCACAGTCAGCCGTAAACCCGGCGCAAAGGATTGAAAAAAATTATGACTATGCTGTTACAGATCGGATTGCTGGTACTGGGATTTGTGGTTCTGATCAAAGGGGCCGACTGGCTTGTTAACGGTGCTTCCTCGCTTGCAAAGAAGCATAATGTGTCTGACCTGGCTATAGGACTGACCGTCGTTGCCTTCGGGACTTCAGCACCCGAGATGGTTGTCAATATCTTCGCCTCACTGCAAAACCACCAGGAGATCGTTTTCGGTAATATTATCGGAAGCAATAATTTCAATCTTTTCGTAATACTCGGCATTGCCGGCCTGATAACTCCCCTGGTGGTTCAGTCGAGCACCGTAAGGAGAGAGATACCGCTTTCCTTCATTGCAATCATACTTCTCTTTTTCCTGGCTAATGACTTCTTTCTGCCTGACAGGCATGTTCTTTCGCGATTTGACGGACTGATCCTGCTGGCTATGTTTGGATTGTTCCTCCTGTACGTTTACAGGCAACTCAAAGCTGATCCTGCAGAGACGAGGGATCTTGATCTGGTTCATTCTCACGGGAAGATATGGCTGTTGATACTTATCGGCCTGGCAGGGCTTGTCATTGGCGGAAGGCTGGTCGTCACCAGTGCCATCGAGATGGCAAAAGCGATGGGTGTAAGTGAGAAGATCATCGGCCTGACCATTGTCGCTGCAGGCACCTCGCTGCCTGAACTGGCGACATCAGTGGTAGCAGCATTGAAAAAGAACAATGACATTGCCGTTGGAAACATAATCGGGTCCAATATCTTCAATATTTTCCTGATACTGGGTGTCAGTTCCCTGGTAAGACCTCTTGATTTTGACGCTTCTTTCAACACCGACCTTTATCTCCTCGGGCTGGGAACAATTGTTCTCCTTCTATTTATGTTCACCGGGAAAAAGAGAAAACTTGACAGGTGGGAGGCCGCCCTTCTGCTGATCGGCTATATTGTCTACACGGTAAAACTGGTGGCCGGCTAGCTCTGCCTTTGGCCCACAGTCATGTTCACCTGTGACCTGCTGACAGGAGGGCAGGTCACCACGGCGCACTAATCACCCTCTTCAAGACTGAACAGGTCGTTTACCGGTTTGTCAAAAAACTTTGAGAGCCTGAGAGCCAGGACTGTCGACGGCACGAACTTGCCAAGCTCAATGGAGTTTATTGCCTGCCTGGTCACTCCTATCTCCCTGGCCAGCTCCTCCTGGGTGATATTCTTGATTGCCCTCTCAACCTTCAGACTATTTTTCATGACTCAGTGATTTTTTGGCTCTGTGGAGTAGATACTGAAACCGGATTATAAATATCACCAGGATTGTGAACATGTTGAATATCATCACATAGAAAAATCCGAAATCATAGAAGAACAGAAAACAGAACAGCAGTATGCCATAATTGATGTATGTAGCCCATAACAATGATTCAAGCCTGATTCTGGCAATGAACTCATCTTCTGTCTTTTCCCTGGAGAATGCAACAAAGAAAGCACTGATAATGAAAAGTATGCCTGTAACAGTCAAGGTGAGATTCGTTTTAACGAAGCCCATAGTGACGGATTCACCCAATATCTCATTTGAGTATAACGTAAATACCTTCGCATCAAGAAAGTCAAACTCGAAACCGGAAAAGATAATGTAAAGTCCAAACAGGGTTGTGGGGATCAGCATGATCCAGCCGGGTGTTTTGAACTTATTCGGTAAAAGCAATTTCGTTTTCATA
>JAAZBN010000169.1 GCA_012513795.1 Bacteroidales bacterium
CTGACAGGATCAAGATAGACTGAGTCAGGACTGGGTCTGAAGGCGCCGCCTGAAAGGTCAAGAATACCATCCTGCCTAAGCCTGATGCTGTTCTTCTGTGCGGGTGTCAGCATCCTGACGTTGGGTGTAAGCTCATAACGGACATTTTTAAATGTCCCCGGTTTCTCACCCCGTGCCATGGCGCGGGCTGCAGCCGGATGGAGAGGCTGATCTGCCTGTTGCACATCCTGCACCCTTACAACGCCGTCAAACATTACGGCATTATTGATCTTTAGCTGCTGGGCAGTCAGGGAAACCGGCACAAGAAAAACCAGTGCGGAAACAAACAAAAATAATCTCTTCATGATGTTCAGGGGTTAGTGGATTTGTAAAACGCAAACCCACACAGGTTTAATATGAGAATAAACCGATTCTTCAAAAAAAATACCAACCGGGTCGAAAACTTGATACCTCAGTATTAATTCCTATTTTTACATAAGATGATCAAAAGCAAAAAATCATGAAAATATCAGACTACCCGACATTCAACACTGAATGGGACAAGAAGGAGATACAGAAAAAGACAAAGAAGATGCTGAAAGAGATCGGCGAGCTTCAGCACAAGATGTATGCCCAGGGTAAATACAGCATCATTGTCGTCCTGCAGGGAACTGATGCCTCAGGGAAAGACGGGGTAACGAAGGGGCTGCTTAAATACTGCAACCCGGTGGGCATAGAGGTACACAGCTTTAAGAAACCCACTGATCTGGAGTATTCGCACGACTTCCTCTGGAGGATTCATAATGTATGCCCTGCAAACGGGGTGATGCAGGTCTTTATCAGATCACACTACGAGGATATTCTTGTTCCCTCGGTTGAGAAATATATTCCGGCTGATATCATCGAAAAGAGGTATGAGGCAATCAATACCTTCGAAAAGATGCTTGAGGATCACGGCACGAAGGTACTCAAGTTCTTTCTCAATGTATCAAAGGAGACCCAGAAGGAGCGTCTTATGGAGCGCATTGAGATGGAGGAGAAGCACTGGAAGCACAAGGATGGCGACTGGGATACACGTGAGAAGTTTGATCAGTACCTGAAGGTATATCAGAAGATCCTCACCCGCTGCAATGATGTGCCGTGGCACATAGCCCCCGCCGACAAGAACTGGCAGAAGCTCTATGCCGTTGCCGTGGTGGTGCTAGAGACGCTGAAGGAACTGGATCTGCAGTGGCCGGTCCTCGTAACAGAGCGGTTCAATAAGAAAGAGGCAAAAGGCAACAAGCAATAGACAGTAGGCAGTAGGCTGATTTTCTGCATGATATACAAAACATGCATGGATTGCCAACACTCTTGCCTATTGCCTAATGCCTACTGCCTTCCTACTTCAATGCCACCACCTTACTGACGGTGCCAGCCTTTCTTGATTCGTATTTAATCTCAATATCACCCCTGCCGCTGACAAGGAACTGGTACTCTAATTTGCCGAATCCCGGCACCTGGCACATCTGTACCTCGGGCCGGTGCTCCTTGTAATCAACCAGGTTCAACCACGGGTCAGTAAGGACACCCCCTCCGACCACCGTGGCATTTCGTCCTTCAACACTCAGTTTATCAATGGGATACCACTTATTCTTTATCGTCTCATAGGTAACTGACGGCATAGCGCCGCTATTCACCAGCCGGACCCTGACACTCCACAGATCACCGTCAAGCTTCTTCACTTCAAACACATCCATCATTATCTTCGGCGTCTGCTTCGCGGCAAAGATGACCGACGAGGCATTGCGGTGCACCAGTTCATGCAGCATGAACGGATGAGGCAGTCGGGTACTCATCTTCGTCCATCCGCCAATCTCAATATCGCCGTATAGCGGATGCTTGTAGGCTTTCCACTCTTTGAACAGCTCGCCCTGGTTCACGTTGTCGTCAAACAGAAGCCTCTGCCGCTCTCCCTCGGAGGCCTCGCCGATGCGGGAGCGCTCCTCGCTCTTCCTGGCAGCACTGCCGTCAAAGGTCTCAGTCTCCGCCTGGTAGAGCTCACCGGTGAAGGAGTATGAACCTACAAGGTTGTTGGTAAAGTCGGTGAAGTCGCCATAGGTCGAATAGAGATCCTTCCAGCTTATCAGGTATTTGTACCCGGGAACGATCTTTTCAATATTTTTTCCGAGGTAGTCATAAACTGTAATATCGCCTTGCGGGAGCTCGCCGGCAGCCTTGAACGACGGGCCCCTGAGATACATTCCGCCGGAGTTATGGAAGGCAAAGACAAGAATAATATTCGGTCTTGCCAGTATCCACTCAGCAATGGCTTTGATGCCTGTCCCCTCGAACGGGTAGTTGCCTGCGCCTCTCTGAACGTATGGCGGGTTCCAGTTAAAGCCCCAGTTACGGTTGCCATCAACATACCCCTCGCTATCCTCATTCACCTGGCCGTCACCATCATTGTCTATCCCCTCCTGTCCCAGGCGTGTCCATTCGCCCTTCTCGCCGGGCTTGACGGCTATCATCAGTCTCGGATCAGCGGGATCGGTCCTGAACCTGCCCAGGGTATCCCTGATCCTCATGGTCGTAATGCTGCCGTCACCATCGATATCATCCGGGCCATCCTCATCGAACAATCCGTCACGGTCGTCATCAACAGGTATGCGCAGCGTCCTGTTGGAGCTGGGTGTGTTTGCATCCTCAAAGAAATGAGCCCTGCCATCCACGTTGACCACCGGGATGATATAAAATGCGTTCCGGTCAACCACCTCGGTGATCTCAGCCAGCTTGCCGTAGTTTGTCAGGAGCCTGTTGGCAAGGTAGAGGCAGACCTCGCCGGCCTGTATCTCGTTGCCGTGGATATTGCCGTCGACATATACTCCCGGCTTGGAGAACAGTTCTCCCGTCCCGGGGTTATTGATTGTCAACGCCCAGATGATCCTTCCCTCCTCGCTGCGGCCTACTTCGTCAAGACTGGTGAGCTCAGGATAAGCTTTGTTCAGCGCCCTGAGCGCCTCGTTCATCTTCTCATAGCTGTAATAGAAATCAAAGCGAAGGGGCACTTGTACCTCCTGCGCCTGTGCCAGTGTGACGCCCATGGCCATCACAACGGTTGTTATAAATGCTTTTCTTCTTCCCATGACTCTAGCCTCCGATTATTATCTTTTTGCTGTCATTGCCGGCCTGTTTTGATTCCAGCTTTATTGTCAGCGAGCCTTTCTTCGGACTCCTGACCAGCCAGACATGACGGGCCGATTTCATAGCGCCAAGGTCATTGAGGGGAGTCCGCTTTTTGCCGGAGAGTATCTCCACCCCCTCACCTTCGAGGGTTATGATTGCAGGTGCAGGCACCTTGTTCCTTTTGCCCATGGCTGTGGGAAAAGGGAGGTAGCCCTCATTGGCAATCCATGCTTCCAGCTGGTATACTCCGCCTCCCTTCTCCGTCACCTTCGCTTCAGTAATTGCCAGTCTGGGAAGCTTGCTGACCAGCTCCGTGATATAGGGAAGGTGCAGGTCAAGAAGTGAATCCACCATGCTCTCCGGCGGCGTATTGTCAGTGAAGGGCGTGAATCCTCCTATCTCCACCTCGCCAAGAGTGGGATGGCTGTAGCTCTTCCAGGGAGTGAATCCCTTGCCTGACAGCCATATGTCTGAGAAGACCAGCTGCGCCGCCTCCTTCGGATCGCCCTTCTTCTCATCACCCTTTGGTGCGGGCATACGTTTCATCATCGCGGCCATCTGCTCAGGTTTCATCTGCCCGTTCCTGACCATGGTCATCAGCGACTGTGCGGTGAATTGTGCCGGTGCGCCGCTCTCCTTCAGGAAGGCGGCTATCTTCTCTTCGC
>JAAZBN010000170.1 GCA_012513795.1 Bacteroidales bacterium
ATCAAGATAATAGACCAGAAGGGCCTGGAAAAGATCAGCACCTGATCATTGTACAGGGCGCCAGCCGGGTAACAGATCGGTCACCGGGTTCCGTGGAATGATCCCGCTTATTAACCAAAAAGACGGACAGGCTCAGAAAAGAGTATCTTCCTTTCCCCTTACAATTCCCAGATGACGATAGGCTGTTTCCGTGGCCTCGCGGCCCCTTGGAGTGCGTTTAATGTAACCCTCCTTGATCAGGAATGGTTCATAAACCTCCTCAATGGTTCCGCCCTCTTCTCCCACGGCAGTGGCAACATTATTGATACCTACCGGGCCTCCGCGGAATTTTTCTATGATAGTGCGGAGGATACGATTGTCCATCTCATCCAGACCATGCTTGTCAATATTAAGTGCCTCCAGGGCATACCGCGTGATGTCCAGATCAATGATCCCGCTTCCCTTAACCTGTGCAAAGTCCCTTACCCTTCGCAGCAGAGCGTTTGAGATCCTGGGTGTACCCCTGCTCCTGGAAGCAATCTCAGCCGCTGCATCTTCATTGATGCTTACGTTCATAATTGAGGCCGATCTTTTTACTATTCCCTTAAGTATCTTTGAATCATAATATTCCAGGTGAAACTTAATGCCAAACCGGGCTCTCAGGGGGCTGGTCAGCAGTCCGGAGCGGGTGGTGGCGCCTATCAGCGTGAACGGGTTTAGCTTAAGCTGCACGGAACGTGCGCCCGGGCCCTTGTCAATCATTATATCAATCTGGTAATCCTCCATTGCCGAATAGAGATATTCCTCCACCACCGGATGAAGCCGGTGTATCTCATCAATAAAGAGTACATCACCATCGTCAAGGCTTGTCAGCAATCCTGCCAGATCACCCGGTTTATCAAGCACCGGTCCGGAGGTAACTTTCATTTTTACCTTCAGCTCGTTTGATATTATTGCTGCCAGTGTTGTTTTTCCCAGCCCCGGAGGCCCGTGCAGAAGAACATGATCCAGTGCTTCGCTCCGTTGCAGGGCGGCTGTTACAAAAACACTCAGGTTGTCAGTTATTCGCTTCTGTCCTTTGAAATCATCAAAGGAGAGCGGGCGCAACTGTTTCTCCAGCTCCGCATCACCGGCAAGGGTTATCTCTTTTCTCAGATTGAACTGATCGTCCATTAAATGGTTATTTGATGCGCCTGACACTGCTTTCCGGCAGATTGACCGCCACTCCGTTGATGCTTGTCTCCACGTCGTCACGGTAGGTTATGGTGAGAAAGACTTCACCAGTTTCGTTGAATTTTTTCCATGTTCTGGTCCGGAATCCGTTCTTATAATATCTCTCTTCCCTGGTTCGGCCGTTTTCGTAATAATAAAGGTGTCTGCCGTCAGGATTACCCTGTTTGTATGATCCCCTGAATCTCAGTTTGCCATCATTATAATAAGAACGCCATTCGCCGTTCCTCAGTCCCAGGAAATATTCCCCCTCCTCGGTATTGTCTCCTGTGGTGATCTTCCACTCTCCGTTCCTTTCGCCCTCAGCATAGGCTCCCTGTGCTATTATCTCGCCAGCGCGCGAATACTCGGTATAATTGCCGTCTCTTTTTCCCTGGTAGTAGTCCTCCTCCCTGAGCAGTTCCCCACCGGGGTAATACCAGCGCCATGTTCCGTCAATACGTCCGTTGTAGTATGATCCTGCCTGTTCCAGTTTGCCATCAGCATTATAAAACTTCCATTCACCTGAACGTCTGTTGTCATAATAGCTGCCTTCAGCCACCAGCACCCCGTCAGCAGAAAAATCCTTCCAGGGCCCGTTGCGGTTGCCATCAGAATCAACTATTCCCTCTGAGACCAGCACCCCGTTATCATTATAGATACGGGCATTTTTAATGGTGCCGTCAGCATTATATTCCCGGTGAATGCCCACAGGCACTTCCTCCTTGAACGGACCTGAATAGATCAGTTTTCCGGAGTCATCATATCTGTTCTTTATCTCTATCTCGGCGCTGTTGTCTATCTCGGTTCCGGTCATTTTACCGTTGTCATAAAGTAGCGTAACCAGCAGCCTGCCCCTGTCATCATACTCCTTGTAATATCCATGCAACAGGTCATCACGGTAGTTCCTCTCCGACTTTATGCTGCCATCCGGGTAAAAATCAAGCCATTCGCCCTGTTTCATGCCGGATTCATCCGTGCGGTTGATCCTTGAACGGCTGATAAGAAAATCATTGTTGTACTCCAAAAGGGTTATGATTCTTCCCTCGCGGTCATATTCACGTGAAAGGCCGTCTTTTTTACCGTCACTATACGGGATTGTCTGCTTCACTTTTCCATCCGGATAGAAAATCCTGGCAAGGCCCTCCTTTCTGTCTCCGGCATACAGTTCAGATGTATGCCTGTACAGACCGCGTACCGGATCTTTCTGATACTTTATTGAATAGCCGTTTCTTTTGCCCAGCAGGTAGCTTATCTTTTCCGTTGTATCGCCTGCCTGGTCATAGAATACCCAGATGCTGTCAAGCAGGAAGCTCGTACGTTTTCCTTCCGACTTCAGTACTCCGGTCACATAGTAACTTTTCCAGTAACCGTCAGGCTTGCCATTTTTTATGTAACCTTCGCTTGATATGTTCCCGTTAGGATATCTGAACTGCTGATAGC
>JAAZBN010000171.1 GCA_012513795.1 Bacteroidales bacterium
GTCACTGTCACCATAGAGGTTGACGTCACCCGCGGAGTACGCTACATGCTTGTCGGCCTTCCCGATACTGCGGTCAAGGAGAGCCAGCAGCGCATTGAATCGGCTTTTCGTGCCGTGGGGCTCCACTGGCCCGGCAGGCAGGTGATCATCAACATGGCTCCGGCTGATATCCGCAAGGAGGGCTCTTCCTATGACCTGCCTCTTGCCATTGGCATACTGGTTGCTTCGGGGATGATCAGCGGCACCATGCTTGATGGCCTGCTGCTCACCGGCGAGCTCTCGCTCGACGGCGCCGTGAGGCCCGTCCGCGGGATATTGCCCATGGCATTGCAGGCCCGTGATTCAGGATTCAGGGGTATGATGGTGCCTGCGAAGAATGCCACCGAGGCGGCCGTGGTAAATGGGTTAGACATCTACGGGGTCAACAGCCTCAGCGAGGTGCTTGCTTACCTTCAGGGAGATCAGACACCCGGACCTCTGACAATTGACCCGGCAGACCTCTTCAGCCGTGTGGGCAACGTCTATGACACTGACTTTTCCGACGTGAAGGGGCAGGAGAATGTCAAGCGTGCCCTGGAGGTGGCGGTGGCCGGTTCGCATAACGCCATTCTTGTAGGTTCTCCCGGCTCGGGCAAGACCATGATGGCCCGTAGGCTGCCGGGAATCCTTCCTCCGCTGACACTGGAGGAGGCGCTGGAGACAACCAGGATCCATTCCGTGGCAGGCAAGATAGACAACAGCATGCCGCTGATGACGCGCCGGCCCTTCCGCAGTCCCCATCATACGAGCTCAGACATCGCCCTCGTGGGCGGCGGCTCCGTGCCTCAGCCCGGAGAGATCAGCCTGGCACACAACGGGATACTCTTCCTCGATGAGCTGCCGGAGTTCAAACGGAGCGTACTGGAGGTCCTTCGCCAGCCGCTGGAGGACAGGGTGATAACCATAGCACGGGCACGTATGAGCTGCAATTTCCCGGCTTCAGTCATGCTCATAGCCTCAATGAATCCCTGTCCGTGCGGATTTTACAACCACCCCTCCAGGCAGTGCACCTGCGGGCCGGGCATGGTGCAGAAGTACCTCAGCCGCATCTCCGGTCCGCTGCTTGACCGTATAGATATTCACATTGAGGTGGTGCCGGTGGATTATGAGAACCTGGCTGAAACAGCACCCTCAGAGAGCTCCGCAGTAATCAGGGAACGGATTGTCAGGGCAAGGGAGATACAGTCGGCCCGCCTCGCCGCCTATGACGGTATCCATTGCAATGCACAGATGACCCCGGCAATGATCCGCAGACACTGTCACCTGGATGATACGGGCGGCAGGCTCCTGCGGGCGGCAATGGAGAGACGTGGCCTCTCGGCGCGTGCTTATGACCGCATACTGAAAGTATCACGTACGATAGCTGACCTCGACGGCTCCGAAGGTATCCGCCCTGATCATCTCTCCGAGGCCATCAATTACAGAAATCTGGACCGTGAAGGGTGGGCAGGATGAAAAATGCCAACCATCTTTAGTTAAACATGTTTCTTTTTATTTAATTTGCTCCGGGGAAAGGTATTGGTTCATTTCATCGGAATGTATGGAACTTCTTAACAAACTCAGACAGAAACTCTCGGATGAGAATCTGATGTTCGCTTACCGGGGCGAGGTAACCGGAGACAATTCGGTCAGCCTGCTGACGCTGCTGGAGCGTGAAATGGAGTTTTCCGACTTCAGCCTTCTCGGTCGCAAGCGGCTTTTCATGTTTGTGCTTGAAAACCTTCAGAACATAACCAGGCACGGTATCTCCAAGAGTGCGGAGATAACCTCCCTGGTAGTCTATAACAAGACAGCTGACGGATACACTGTGAGTACGGGCAACGCCCTCAAAAAGAGTGAGGTGAGAGACCTGAGAAAAAACCTGGAAAAGATTAACAGCCTTGAGCCGGACAAGATCAGGGAGGTCTACAGGACCATGCTTCAGGACTCCAATATAGGCAGGAAGGGAGGCGCAGGCCTGGGACTGATGGAGATGGCGCGCAAGACCGGCAACAAGCTGGATTATGATTTTCTACCGATAGACGACAAATATTCATACTTCATCCTGAGCAAGACTGTTGATTCCGGCGGGAAGGGCATCAGTGAGCCGGGTGGTCTTCCGGGGACTTTTGACACACGTAAGGTGGCACAGCTGGAGAAGATGATGAAATCAAACAATATTTTCTTCATCTGGGCCGGCCCCCTGACTCATGCCATCAGCAAGGAGCTGCTGAATTTCAGTGAGACCACCATGAGGGAGGCCGAGCTGGAGCAGAACCTGCACAAGCGTGTCTTTGCTACCCTCATTGAGCTGCTTCAGAATGTAGCCCAGCACAGTCCGGGTTTCGAGGCTGAAAAAAAGTACGGGATCCCGATGGCCATGATAAGAAAAACCCCGGCATCATTCATTATCACCTCCGGGAATCTTATCAGGAGAACTGATATTGATCATCTCACCCAGAAGCTCGATATGGTCAACAGGTATGATGAGGAGGGGCTGAAGAAGCTTCTCAAGGTAGCATTAATGGGTCAGGATATGTCGAAGATCTCAACGGGCTATATGGGTCTGCTGGAGATGGCCCGCAGGTCAGGCGGAAGGCTCTCCTATAAATTCGATGAGGTGAATGATGACTATGCCTATTATACCGTGACTGTCAGGGTAAGGGCCAAGGTTAACAGGCCGCAGTAGAACTGACTCAGTCACATATATCCATCAGGCACTGAGCACTTTCAGCGGACAATCTTTCAGAAAAGTATGTCTTTTGTCAGAGGTGCTGGAGGGTTCACTCTTCATTCACCAGGACAAGCTCTTTCCCGTCATAGACGGCATAGCTGGCCCGGCAGCTGAACCAGTCGCCGAGGATTATTAACCTGCGCCCTTCCTCTTCAAAGGTCAGGGGCAGGTGCCTGTGGCCGTAGATGTAGTACCTGGCCCTGCAGCCTCCGGAAGCTACACTTCGGGTATGCCGTATCAGGTCCTCCTTTTCTTCACCCATGAATGGCAGTGAGACATGTTTGGCCAGCCTGCTGCTTTTTGACCATGCATGTCCGATAGCCATCCCCCAGCGGGGATGGAGTGCAGAGAAGAGGACCCTGGCTATCCTGTTGCGGAAAAAGGCGAAAAGCATCCGGCCGCCGCGGTTCCTGCTTCCCAGTCCTTCGCCGTGTGCCAGGTAAAAGAGTTCGCCGTCTATCTCGGTCACCAGCGGGTCATAGTGGACCGTGACACCGCACTCCTCTGTGAGATAACCCTTCATCCACATGTCATGGTTGCCTGTAAAGATATGGACAGCTATGCCGCTGTCAGTCAGTGCGGCCAGACGGCCCAGGAAGCGGGTGAATCCTTTTGGGATCACCTTTTTGTATTCCCACCAGAAATCAAACAAGTCGCCCAGCAGCCATATTGATCCGGCATCAGCCGAAATACGGTCAAGCCAGCTGATCACTCTCTGTTCGCGCTCATGCGGATCTGTTCCTGCTGCAAGGCCAAGGTGAAAATCGGATGCGAAATATGATTTACGGCCTTCCAAGATCCCGGTTATTTATTGAACAGCTGGTCCATCCTGATGGTGAGGTTACGGCCTGTCAGATTGGTGTTGATTATGTTCCCTTCAGGGTCATAGAGGAGGTTTGAGGGCACCCTGGTTATGTTCATCAGCCTGGAGTAGACAGGGTTCAGTGGATCAGGTTCCCTGACACTGACCCATGGTATCTCCTCGAAACGGACGATTCTCTTCCATCTCTCCTCATCGGTATCGAGGCTGACCTGGAAGATCTCCAGCCCTTTCTTATGATAGGCGTCATAGAGTGATTTGAGCAGAGGTAGTTCATTCATGCATTCCTGTGATGCTGTGGTCCAGAATGAGACCAGAACATATTTCCCCCTCAGAGAGGCCACGCTTATCATCCTGCCGTTGATGTCAGGCAGTTCCGGGCTGATGTTGGTCTCGGGCAGCTGCGATGCCAGGCTGGATACCCGGTCAATATACATCCGGTTCAATTCTGACGTTACATTTTCCTTCAGGGCGCGCACGTGGCGGGAAACGGGGTACTTAACAGATAGTGAGTCAGATACAATTTTCAGGTACTGCAGGTCGCGTGGCTGGTAGAGGACATAGGTGTTCTCGTCAATCCGCTGGTAGAGAGCCTGTATTGAAGACATGGAGCTCATGTTTTCAATAACGAATTTGATATTGGACTTTCGTTGTTCATCAACAATATCAACGAATTCTTTTTCCAGATCCGGTCCCCGCACTGCCAGTTCCTCAGGGCTGAGAGCATTGTAGATCTTTTTCACGGAGTCAATTCTTGTTTTGGTGACAAACAGTTGCCGGTCCAGGAACCGGATATCTTCTGATCCCGGTGAGCCATCAACTGTATAATTCATTGCCAGGGGCGATTTCCCAAACTCGAGGAAGATATTTTCACCGGGCATAACCAACAGTCCCACGAACTGGTTATCAGCAAACCTTACCTGGTAGAATTCAGGGCCTGTCACCTCTGTAACGAACCTGAAGCGGCCCCTTTTAATCTCTGTTGAATCAAGGAGGGTACTGTGGTCAACTGCCGACTGGTCTAGGAAGACCATACCTTCCTGTCCCCCGCTGACAGTGCCTTTAATGGTTACTTTATTTTCGTTGCTGCAGCCTGCAAGCAGTGCTGCGATAAAGAGCAGTGGAGCAAACCTCATCATAGCTGTCTGATTTTTCCTGTACAAATAAACTAAAAAACAGCGTTGGCTACTGTTCTTTCATTACTTCATCCAGTTTTTTCCGCAGTTCATCGCCTCTCAGATTGACTGCTATCACCTTTCCTTCGCGGTCAATGAGGAAGCTGGCCGGTATCTCTGTCAGGCCGAATTTCTTAACCACCTCAGAGTCGCGGTAGCGCAGGTCACTGACATGTTTCCATCGTCCGAGCCTGTCCTTGCTGATGGCCTGAGTCCACTCTTCCTTCCTGAGGTCAAGTGATACCTGGAAGATATCGAATCCCTGCCAGTGATACATGTCGTACATCTTCACCAGGTTGGGATTTTCCTCACGGCAGGGAGGGCACCATGCCGCCCAGAAGTCGACCAGCACCACCCTGCCCCTGAGTGATGAGAGGCGCAGGGTGTCGCCGTCAGGATCGGGCAGGGCTATCTCCGGGATGATCTCTCCCGGCGCCGGTGGCTCTCCGGCCCGTTTGCCCACCGAGACGCTCTTGCGGAGGCCGGCCACAAATGTATGGAGGTCAAGCACAAGGTCAGACTGTGGATAGAGGGCGTAAAGCGCTGAATCAACACTGTAAAACAGTTCAGGGTTCCGGGCAGGCTCAAACAGCTGCAGCCCCGGTACCACCTGCTGGTTAAGCAGGTAGACTGACACCATTGAGGTCATATTTTCCTCAAGGAGGTTAAGGGCTCTTTTCCGGAATTCCTCAACCACAACTGCTGCTCTTCTGTCAAGGCTGTCCATCAGCAGCGGCAGGTCAGGGCTGTCTGTATTTTCATTGTAGGTATCTGTCAGGCGTTTCAGTTCAGCAACAACCGTATCATGATCCTTCCGGAAAGCCATTATCTCTGCTGTGCCTTCCGAGCCACTCACCTCCATGGGCCTTGCCAGGTTCTTGCCGTCAGCATATAACTCTATCTTCTCACCCGGGGTAACGAGGAGGGTAAGGAAGTTGTCATCGGTAAGGCTCAGCATGTAAAAAGCAGGGTATTCAGCAGCCGACCTGAATGAGAAGGTTCCATCCCTGCCAGGCATGACCGAGTCAACCGGTTCCAGGAAGCCCGGTTTGACCTCCCTGAGCAGAAGATACCCGCCCTCGTCCATCCCGGACAGTTTTCCGCTTATGCTGAATCGTCCCTTCTGGCATCCGGTCATCAGCACTAATACGGATAAAAGGAACGCAACAAATTTTTGTTTATCTGTCTTTAAAAATCGTTTCATGATGTCCGAACTTTTTAAACTCCCACTGGTTCTCTTTACGGAGTGCAAAGATATCTATTTTTCAGTGCCTTCACAGGGTAGCATGGCGGGACAATGCAGATTATTAATCTGATTTTTTTGCTTTTCTTTGCACACGAAATGATTTGTTATTAAATTAATAGAGTTAATTCTATTGCTTATTTTTAGAAGTTAAACGGAACTCCTGAATTTATGGGATACATTAAGTTTGATAAGGCTCAGGTAGTTAACCTTGAGTA
>JAAZBN010000172.1 GCA_012513795.1 Bacteroidales bacterium
AACTTGAACTGGATGACAGGATCAATCTCTGCACTGAGACTCTTGTAATCTGATGTCATCTCTTCAGGGCCTGCAGCTCTTGCCGTGAAGTCGCCCTGCTCCACCCGGTCCGGATAGACAGCATATTTGTCAGATTTATGCATGGGCAAATCTTTCCTGTTGCATGACATGCCTGCTATGGCACAGAAGATTATGATAATCAGCCTGGAATTTGATTTTATTGTCATCTGTACTAAATATTATAGTCATTTTCTTATACTCAAATTTAAGGGAAACCCTGAGAATCATCTCAACCATGAAAAGAAACTGAAAAATGCTGACATTAATGCATTATTTTGCACGACTTTGAGCATGCTTTGCATAAATTATTGAAAATAAATAAAATATCCGGATAAAAAGCGTACATTGCGACGTATTAACAAAACATGTAATGAATAAAGGAACAGTAAAATTTTACAATGAATTCAAAGGATTCGGATTCATAAAAGATGAAAATTCACCCAAGGAGTATTTTGTACATTCATCTGGGTTAAAGGACACTATCAATGAAAATGATGTTGTGACATTTGACCTTGAACAGGGGAAGAAAGGACTAAATGCAGTAAATGTAAAACGTGTATAATTTCTGTACATACAATTAAATTTACAGGTCCCGCCGGTGACGACGGGACTTTTTATTGTAATAAGTGAAGTCATGATTGAAAAGAAACCTGTTATTCACACCTCGCCTGATCTTTCCAAAATGAAGGAGGTAGTAATTGATCACAGGACAAAGATTTACATAGCCCCTGATGCGGATCCGGCAGAGGCTAAGTTGCGTTACCTTGCCAACCTTAAGAACAGAAGACCGTAGTTAATCTGCAGTCTTCAGCTCAGACTGAAAGTACTTTAAGAATTTACCTTCCCGGCTTTGTTGTTTTTACCATGCCAGCCCCATGTTTTATGCTCAGTCAGTTGTTTTTTGACGTTTTGACTGTGCATCAGTCTCGTGTTTTTCTCAAAATATCACGAAAAATCCCCTCCGGACGACAATTTTAATCTTTTCATAACATTCGTTTGTCAAAATTTAGGAATATGATATTTCTCCTTCCAGGTATGGATATAAGATATTGTCTTATAGATATATAAGAGGCGCTATACTACAAATTCCTCATTTTGTTTCAAATCGCTGGTAAAATTATCCGTCTGTTTGACGAATACCCTTTCCCGATGTGTGAATGGCCTGAGTGTGTCTGCGGATGCCCCGAAAAGTATGATGAAGGGTTTTGGTAGATATCGCAAAAGTCCAATTAGTGAGCTTCATCGACTTGCGGTCGACTTCCCGGTACCTTATATTTGTTGAGACACAAGGACCGAAAAATGAAGATACTTTTTCAGATAACATCCAGGGAAACCGGCAGAGTACTTATACGGCGCCGGAAGATAGCCAAGGCATTGCGCTGGTGGCTTCGTGAAAAGGGAATAGTGTATGACTATACCTATTATATGATTTAAAATTTAGGAAACAAATAATAAAAAGACATGGAAACAGAAGCCATGAGAAATGAGACAGGTGCATTTACAGAGCAGTCGATGAGCTTGAACAGCATGACAAGTTCACCGGCTTTCAGGTCAAGGCTTGGCACCATGTTCGCCGAGCTTACTGACGGGGTGAGGCAGGATCTTATCAGCTACCTTGATGAAAAGGGGCTTGTGAATGACCCTGACATTCTGGTTATTCCTTCTACCAGGCACTATTTCTATGATGCCGATGATATGAGGGATGTAAAAACAATGGTTAACCTGAAGCCGCTCAATTATGTAAGGGAGATCAGGGATTTTCTGCGTAAGGTTTCAGAGCTGCTGCCTGAGGACAGCAACTTTGTGGGATGCTTTACCGACAACAAACTGCAGAACGGTTTTTCGGACAAGTACGGCAACCTCCCGAGGGATCTGTCTGAAAAGGCTGAAGCCTACGAGAACGGTATTGAGTCAAGGATACCTTTTATAAACAGGATGTACAGTTTCATCGACCTGAAGACAAACAGGTATCTGACCGGCAGGACGGTTGCCAACCTTCTTGAGGAGAGCGGCCTTCAGATCGTCGGCATGACTGAAAGAAACGGCCTGACCTATTTCCATGCCAGGAAAAAGTCCGCCCGTGTTGGATTGATAGCCTGAACACATTAATAATTAAATCAACAAATAATTCTGAAATGGTAGATTTTCTAAAAAACAACAAAAAAATGGCTGAGATGAAAAAGCTTACTTACTTATTTACAGCGATCTTAATGATTGCGGCGCTGGGATCCTGCCAGCAGGACGACAGCGAGATCTTAATCAAAGATGCCGATGCAGGTTCGGAGAATTCAATCCTACCCTCGTCGGCTGGCATAACCCCTGTAATATTACCGGGATCCAGCAATGGCGGAAATGTGACATGCGCTGAGGTAGCTACATTCTTTGAGCTTCCTGCCGGATATTTTCTCTGTGGTGAGAAGATTGATTACAGTAATGGCCATTTCGCCGGGGAATTTCCTGAAGGCCTGACAGTGGACGTTGCCGATGGGACATATGTGTCTTTCAGTATGAATGCTCCATTAATGATAAATGGAAAGAATTATGTGGTCGGAGCAGTTATTGTGAAGGGAAGCAACAATGCCAACGTCTATTTCTATCCGGAAGGAATTATGACTGATACCGGTCTTGCAGCTCCGGTTAATGCATCAGGTAAACCTGCAGGACTGAGCAACCTCACTTTCTGTCTTGTAGAGGTTGAACCTGAGTTCCCGGAGGTGGTCATGGTTCTGAAAACCTACCTTTCACCCGATGATGGCAGCTACAGGTACTGGGCAGGCACCAGGGGTGTCGGCAGTGACATTAACAGCCTGCACCTTGGCTATATTGAGTATGACTTTAAAGGAGAGAAAACATACCCGCTCTATTTCGGAATGGCAGGCGGCCCCGTTGGTTTGATAACGGTCTCCAATTTTATGGAATTGGAAGAGCATATGCTTATGGTGAAGCTTGAGATCACTGAAGGTGAATGGAGTTTCTATGAGTCTTTCCTTTATGCCGGATCGGCTGTGGGATATGAGGAGTATCTCGTCGACGATGAAGGAGAATATTTCACTCAATACAGGGAATTCCCGTTTGTTGAGCTGGAGAATACTGATGTTCGTATATTCAAAATTAATGTGAACGAACTTGAATAGGAACAGACGGTAGTATTCAAATACCGGAGGCTGCTTCAGATGAGGCAGCCTCTTTTTTTTACCGGGTTTGTTTCAGGGGGCTGAAATGACAGCAGCCCTCACTTTTCTGCTCTCCTCTCCGGTGAGCTTTCTGAAGTTGTGAGGGCTGCCTTTCAAAATTAAAAAGGACCTTCGGAAGCTTAAAGTAAGTAAAAAATATACACATAACAAAGGGTTAATATGTTGGTTTTGACTAATATATGCCATAAAGTGGCCAATGTGTCAGATAGTGTGACGGACGATTATTTGGCGGGATAATTCTGTAGTTTCAGTATAAATTGCATCTGGTATACAGATATCTTAATTTAAATTGTGGTATTGTCAATATGATTTTATATTTTTGGATTACGGCAGTTCCAGCACGTACGCTAGTCGGACAATTTTTTCATCTTTACCATAAAAATGTACGTGGGGGGAGGAACTGCCTTTTTTTATATCCGGATTCTTTCAGAAAATGCCGGGAACCAATTCATGGGGATCAAAATGAATCAGGGGGTCTCAGTTGAGCGCCTTCTCGTTCTTAGGATTATTGTTCATTTCTTTTGCTCCTCCAAAAGAAATGAACCAAAGAAAAGGAGTCCGGAAAAGACAACCATACCCTGTTTGTCCGCCCGCTACACAAGGCCTTAATGGCGCCACCAACCTGGGTGCGGTTCGCACCTTTTCCGGTTTGCTCCCGCGCACTATAAATGATTAAGATGTTGATAACAAATGAAAGGAGGGTGTCTCATTACCCAAATGTGACACCCTCTTCAATTTTGTGGGCGATGTAGGAATCGAACCTACGACCCTCCCGACACTTGTGTGTCGGGATGCTCTGAACCTTTCCTGATTAGAGCTATAATTCTTGTTCTGTTTTTCCACTTTTTCAGTTGCATTTCCCT
>JAAZBN010000173.1 GCA_012513795.1 Bacteroidales bacterium
CAATAACAACTATCTGTGAACGCTCTTCAGCTGCAATGTCCTCTGCGCCAAAAGGCCATCCTGATCCCACTATCAGGTCACATGTCATATCCAGCCTCTTCGCCTCAGCGAACACCACTTTCAGCATTCTGCTCCACTCCTCGCTGAGCCATCTCACTGACGGTATGCCGAGATCATCACCGTCAAACCGTGAAGGGAATGCCACGGGATTGATCTCAACACCGCCTATGCCGGCTTCTTTCAGCAGATGAAGTTCCCTGATGAGCTCTGTTACCTCAACCTTGTTGCCGTTCCACCACCATCTCACGAAAGGACGGTACCCTGAGGCCGGATCACGGAAAATATCATATAGTTTGTTCACCCTGTACGGATAGCCTGGTCTCTCAAACGAAGCGGCAAGGACACGGACAGGACTGACTGTCAGCCATCCTGCTGCAGCAAGTGTACTCTCTGATATGAACCTCCTCCTATCCATTACTACCGAACGTGAATTCCTTATATACATCCCAGTTCCTGCCGTTATGTTTCAGCAGGAAGAGACTGTTGACAATGAACGATCCGCTGAATTCCTTTTCCTGAAACTCAGGCCAGGCCTCCCTGAATGCCTCTTTCGTAAGATCGCGTGTGGCTATGGTGATATGGGGCTGGATGTCATTCATAATCTCTCTTTCTGAAAATTCAAGCTCCTCAGTCAGTTTCTGCTTTAACCGACTGTGCAATGCCTTTACAGGCTCATGATCCCTGATCCTGATAAAAATAACCCTTGGTGCAAAGCATCCAAAGCCATCAAGCTCAACTGAAAAGGGCTTTTCTTCCAGGGCAATTTTTTCAAGTGTGGCAGAGATGGCCGGTTCGTCGCTGCTGCTCCTTTTAAAAGGCATCTGCAGCGTGATATGAGCAGGAGACTTAAGTGCATGGCGGGCGCCAAACTCATCACGGAACTGTTCCTTGATCTCCCTGATCTCCCGGCGCAGGGTCTTATGAGGAACAAGCGCTATAAAGAAGAGTGTTTCACTTTTATCCTGGCGGTCTTTCACCTGGTGTCAGTTTGACCGTTCCCCCTGGGGCAGAACCTGAGCATGAGATAACCGGCGAGCCCTGATACAAATGACCCGGCCATAATGCCAATCTTGGCTGAATCCATAAGCAGCGGCGCACCGGAAAATGCCAGGTTGCCTATGAACATTGACATAGTGAATCCCACCCCGGCCAGCATGGCCGTACCAAAAATCTGGGCAAAGGAGACTCCCACGGGAAGGCTGGCGAACCTGAGCTTCAGTCCGGCATACGAGAAAATAGTCACTCCCAGGGTTTTGCCCAGGAAGAGGCTCAGGGCCAGGCTGCTGATGAGCGGCACATTCGGGTCCATTCCCGCGCTGAAGGCAACACCGGCATTGAAGAAGGCAAAGAGAGGCATTATCAGGTAGGCCACCCATCCATGGAGTATATGTTCAATATGTTGTAGGGGCGAACGTACTCTTTCAGTCCACTCTTCTATATCTTCTATCTGCTCTATCTGTTCCGAGGTGAGCAATGGGGGGCGGGCAGTATCATGTTCCCTGATCTGATCAGCTATACGGCACATCTCCTGCGTGTAGGTATGAACGTCAATCTTCTGCCTCAGCGGTACTGTAAAGGCCAGCAGCACACCGGCAATGGTTGGATGAATACCTGATTTGAGAAAGAAATACCAGATAATGATGCCACATGCAAGGTGCAGGTATTTTGGAAAGAGGTTCTTCAGGTTCAGGAAGACCAGCAGTGCTATGGGTATGGCAGCCCAGGCAAGCATTATCCAGTCAATAGATGAGCTGTAGAAAAGGGCAATAACCAGTACGGCACCTATATCATCAATTATTGCAAATGCTGCCAGGAAGACCTTAAGGCCCACGGGCACCCTGTTGCCCAGCAGCTTCAGTATAGCCAGAGAAAAGGCTATGTCAGTTGCCATTGGAATACCCCACCCGTGTGATGCCTGTGGGATTTTGTTCAGGACCAGGTAGAAGACAACCGGGACGAGCATCCCTCCCAGTGCGGCTATCAATGGCAGAGCTGCCCTGGCAGGCGAGTTGAGCTCCCCGAGCATCAGCTCCCTCTTGATCTCCAGCCCGATCATAAAGAAGAAGATAGCCATCAGGCCATCATTGACCCAGAGCAGTAACGGTTTCTTCAGGCTGAAACTTCCGG
>JAAZBN010000174.1 GCA_012513795.1 Bacteroidales bacterium
CGGGCTTTGACCCGGAAGTCTCTTCCAGGAGGAACACTGTTCTTACCCCGGGGCTTGACTATTCGGCCTATCCGAAGAGCAGACAGTTGCTGTTTGGTGTGAATCTTACATTTTAATCTGATTAAAAAAGATGAGTATGAAAAAGTTCTTATATATAATAATCAGTATAGTGTTCGCCGGCCTGCTCGTGTCTTGTGAGGACTTCCTTGAAGCTCCGTCACAGTCGACGCTTGATGAGTCACTTATCTTCTCCAATCCCACTCTTGCGGCCTCGGCCATTGACGGGATCAAAGAGCCTATCGGGCAGACAAACTCATACAGGGGGAGGTTCCTGACGCATTACGGTGCCAACACTGACATTGAATGGTACAACAGCTCCACGGCCTCTTCGGCCAGATCTGACCTGGCAAGATATGTCAATTCATCCATCAACACTGATATGAACACGGCCAACAATGCCTGGGCACAGATGTATTCAGGCATTGAGCGCGCCAATATCTGCATCAGGGGTTTAAGGACCTATGGTGACCCTGCCCCCGGCACGGAGATGGGACAGCTCCTCGGAGAAGCCCTCACCCTCAGGGCAATCTTCTACACTGACCTTGTCAAGGCATGGGGTGACGTGGTGGCAAGGTTTGAACCTGTCTCCTCCGAAACAATGTATCTGGCAAAAAGTGATCGCGATGTGATCTACAAACAGCTCATTGCTGACCTTGCTGAAGCGTCCGAACTGGTTGCATGGCCTAACGGCAATGAAAGAACCACCTCCACAGAGGGGATAAACAGAGCTTTTGTCAAAGCCCTGCGCGCCCGTCTGTGCATGGCAGCAGCAGGCTACTCATTGCGTCCTGACGGAGTCAGGAGAAGCAATGACCCGGAGCTCTCTGTTGCAACACTTTATCCAATAGCAATGCAGGAATGTCTTGATGTGATCACCAGCGGTACAGCTAAACTGGAGACCAGCTTCGAGGGGTTCTGGAGGAAGGTGTGTCAGGAGAATATCGCAGCCGGCGGCGAGTCACTATGGGAGATACCCTTTGCTGACGGCCGTGGCCGAATGGCCTTCACCTTTGCCCCCAGACATGCCAGTGTTGACCAGTATACCGGCCAGGCCAGGGGTGGTGACTATGGCCCGTTGCCACATGTCTTCTATGACTTTGATGTCAAAGATACCCGCAGGGACGTCACCTGTGTGCCTTATTCATGGGGCACGGCCACGGAGGGTGTATCAAGACAGACCATCAATACCGGCAGCGGAGTATCACTCTGGTATTTCGGCAAGCTTCGTTATGAATGGATGACCAGATACGTTACCTCCACCAATGATGATGGTCTGAATGAGATCTATATGCGCTATGCCGAGGTGCTGCTTATGGCTGCAGAAATACAGAATGAACTTGGCAATCTCGGCCCTGCCAAAGAATACCTGAAACAGATACGCCAGAGAGCATTTGCACCGGCTGACTGGCCGGTAAAGGTGGATGCCTATCTGAACGCCATTACCAGCAAAGAGCAGATGTTCAATGCCATTGTTCAGGAGCATGCGTTTGAGTTCTGCGGCGAGATGGAACGCAAAGGCGCCCTGATCCGCTGGAACCTGCTCGGGGCTAAAATGGATGAGGCCCTTGACAAGATGACTGATCTGAGCAACCGCGGAGGCAGCTATGCAGATGTGCCGGAGATGCTCTACTACAGATATGCTCCTGATGGCGAGTCACTTCAGTTCTACGGACTGAACAGGGGAGAGACTGCAGACATGTCAGCTGACTATACCTATACTACTGTCTATGTCAGTACTGATAAGCTGGATGCAACCAAGATCAGCTCGCTCTATACGAATGATCCTGATCAGAACCAGTTCTGGCCAATATGGCAGGTATTTATCGATGCCAGCAACGGCACACTGGAAAATGATTATGGCTATTGAACCAATTAAACTGTTATCTATGAAGAAGATAATTATATATACAGGATTACTTGCCGGGCTGGTGACGATGGTGCTTTTCACCTCATGCAAGGAAGAGATAGACCCGGTGGTTGAGGATCTGGAGTTTAACAGAGCCTTTTCGCCTGTTGGCGTTGAGGCAATTATAAGCAACACAACAACAGTCACCCTTACATGGTCATCAGTAAAGAATGCTGATCATTACCTGGTGGAGTTGTATGATGGTGCAACAGCCTCGGGTACACTTATCCATTCGGCAGAGGTGCCTGCCTCTGAAGAGAGCCAGGTGGGCTACTCATACGTGATGCCGGCCGGAGACACCCAGTTCTCCGCCAGGATCAAAGCCATCAGTTCACTTTCCGGAGTGGAAGAATCAAAATGGACAATCGTGGCATTCAAAACTGACCCCGAGAATCTGTTCCAGGGCTATGATACTTATATGTCAGCCATGAATGCATGCATTGTACAGTGGGAACCGGGTGTGACGGCCACCTCCCTGCTCCTGGTGAGCGGAGCCACGGAGACACCCTATAACCTGACATCAGAAGATCTTGCACTTGGAGGCAAACAGATAACCGGCCTTGCAAATGGCATCTATGAGATAAGGCTGATGAACGGCAACTTCGTGAGAGGCCGGACAAATGTTGTCATTGAGGTGATGTGCTGTTGGGCCCCGGTGAAGATCTCAAGGCTGCGCTGGATGCTCTTCCGGCAGGAGGAGTGATATTGCTTACAAACGGTTCTTCCTATGGTCTGTCAGAGGTTGACACTGTGAGAACAAGTACCAAGGTAAGAGGCATACTGCCAGATGACCGGCCTAAGATATTCCTGATGTCCGGTGGGGGAAATCATATGTTCGATATCGGTACGGCAATGACCCAGTCAGACTCACTGGTGTTTGAAAATGTTGATATCAGCTGTCTTTATGACGATGCAGGCGATTCAAAACACAGGGGAGTCATTGATCAGGAGGGTGATGCGTTTACCATCGGAGCCATTAGATTCAGGAACTGCATTATCAGGAACTCCGGCAGAAGCGCCATCCGTCTCCGCGGTAATGCTGACGGCCAGGTCATCCAGAACGTGGAATTCCTGAATTGCATAATGTATGATTTTGCCTTTGACAGCCACTATGGTGTCCTGAATGGCGCTGCTACCGGCAACTTCATCAATATTAAGTTCATTAATTCCACCATTTACAATCTGAGGGGTGGAATAATCAACTATGGCAACGGAGCGGGTTGTGAGAGCGTAATTGTTGACAATTGCACCTTCAATGAGACCACCATGGATACCGGATCATCAAGGTACTTCATTGATTTCGGCTCCAACAACACCTCAGCCGGAACAATAAATGTCAGCGACTGTATTTTCGGCCAGACTGTTGACAGGGCTAATGGCATCAGGCCGGGATCCATGACACTTACTGTCTCAGGATCATATTATACAACCGACTTTTATGATGGAACCACAGCGCCGTTCAAGCATCTGATGACTGCCTACAGCGGAGCCTCCACAGCCCTCTGGACCGATCCGGTGGGAGGTGATTTCACCTTCCTTGACACACACTTTGAGGGGATTGGCTCTGCCGGTGCGCCATACTGGATTGATTAACAGGTTTTGACAGGATTTGGGTTAATTCTGTAATTATCCTTGCGGACCGGGAGTCTCTCCCGGTCCGGGGGGTAATTGTAGCGAGAAATCATCGGAAAAAATTGCACGGTCACTGATGAAGAGAAGGAGCATTTATATTCGTGGGCGTATGACATTTATGTTTTTTGCCGTGGTTACATTGGCCAGAACAGAGGTTTCTGCACAGGCAAGGGTGATGGACCGGAACACTGGGAACACCCTGAAAACGGAAAGGCAGAGTGTCATCTATACCAATCCCGTGCTTCATTCTGATTACTCTGATCCGGATGTGATCAGGGTAAAAGATGCCTTCTACATGGTTGCCTCATCATTTAACTGCGTGCCCGGTATTCCGGTTCTGCGATCCTGTAATCTTGTTTCATGGGAGCTGACCGGTTATGCCCTGCAGAGACTGCAGCCGGAGCAATACTATTCAACCGTCAGGCATGGCGGAGGGGTATGGGCTCCGTGCATCAGGGAACACAACGGTGAGTTTTTTATCTTCTATCCTGATCCTGATCATGGTATCTTCATGGTTAAGGCACGGGATCCTGCCGGACCCTGGAGTGCACCCACAACCGTCATGAGCGGAAAGGGACTTATTGATCCCTCCCCGCTCTGGGATGATGACGGACAGGCTTACCTGGCATATGCCTTTGCAGGAAGCAGGGCAGGGGTGAAGAGCATACTGATGGTTATCCGCATGAGACCTGACGGCAGCGGGGTCTTTGGTGATCCGGTGATGGTGTTTGACGGTCATGATGAGAACCCCACAGCGGAGGGCCCCAAGTTCTACAAAAGGAACGGATGGTACTATATCTTTGCTCCTGCCGGGGGGGTGACAAACGGATGGCAGCTTGCTCTGAGGTCACATAAGGTCTTTGGCCCGTATGAACACCGGGTGGTTATGCACCGTGGCAGCACAGTGATCAACGGTCCTCATCAGGGGGCTTGGATAACAACCTCCTCCGGGGAAGACTGGTTCATCCACTTCCAGGATAAGGGACCCTACGGACGAGTTGTCCACCTTCAGCCATTGGGATGGATCAATGACTGGCCCGTGATCGGCACTGACAGTGATGGCGATGGCAGAGGGGAACCCGTGGCTTCATATCAGGCTCCTTCAGTTGAAGTTACTGCCTCTGACATAACGCTGCATCATAACGATGAGTTTGACGGGAATACCATGCCACTTGACTGGCAGTGGCATGCCAACCCTTCAGCCACATGGGGATATCCGTCTGAAGCTTATGGCCTCTTCAGGCTTAACTGTATTGCCAGGCCGGACAGTATGCGTAACCTGTGGGATGTGTCAAACCTCTTCCTTCGTAAATTCCCGGCTGAGAAATTTGTTGCCACAGCCTCGGCAGGGTGCACTCTCCGTTCCGAGGGCGAGGAGGCCGGCATGGTGGTCATGGGCCGTGATTACCGGTATATCTCGCTTAGAAAGACAGGCGATATGCTATTGCTGAGAGTAGTGAAATGCAGCGACGCCGACGATGGTAATCCCGAAGAAGAGCTCGTATCACTGCAGGTGAAGACAGGAGATATCTATCTGCGGCTGACGGTTGGGGCCGGCGCGTCATGTCGCTTCAGCTACAGTACTGACGGAAAGGACTACACTGATGCCGGTGATCCGTTCATCGCACGGCAGGGAATGTGGATAGGGGCAAAGATCGGCTTCTTCGCTTTGCGTGACGGAGCTACCAATGACGCTGGTTATATTGACCTTAACTGGTTCAGGATTAAAATAACAGATTGACAATGAGAGTGAGCAGGTTTTTGATAATGTTTGTTCTGATGTGTATCCTGTCGGCATCTACAACCGGGAACATCTCGGAATTCAACAGGACAAGGGCGAAGAAGAAGATAACCAGGGTTTGGCTGATAGGTGATTCTACCGTGGCCGACTATTCACTGGAGAAGGATTACCATTCAAACCGATATCCCATAATGGGATGGGGCCAGGTATTCCAGTCGTTCATGTCATCAGACTCGCTGAAGATGATCAGGCATCTTGTCAGGAATGACAGCGTGATAGTGGAGGATAGGGCACGGGGAGGGCGCAGCACCCGATCATTCTTTGAGGAGGGAAGATGGGCTGATATATATAACCGGCTCAGTCCGGGCGATCTGGTACTGATACAATTTGGTCACAACGATGCCTCGGTAAACAAAGGCGAACGATACACGTCACTGGCCGGATACATGGAGTTCCTGAGACTCTATGTGAACCAGTCGCGCGAGAAGGGAGCAATACCCATCCTGGTGACGCCTGTTGCGCGCAATTATCCATGGAAGGAGGGCAGGCTTGGCAACACGCACGGCGATTACCCTGCAGCCATGCGCGGGGTTGCATCTGCCACCGGCGCACGGCTCATTGATCTGACGGCCCTCAGTATCGACTTCTTTACCGGGAAGGGCAAGGATTATGTCACCACGACCTATTTCATGAATTTCCCTCCGGGGATCTATGCAGGCTACCCTGATGGAAGCAGTGACAATACTCACTTTCAGCCTGCCGGGGCTGCCGCCGTGGCACAGCTTGTCTTCAGTGCCATGAAAGAGATGAAACAGTCAGGTGGAAGGGCTCCGGCTGTCAGTCCGATAGCTGCAGATATGGCGGCTCCGGCTCCTGTTGCTGTCACTGCACCCGCGGATGAGATATACAGGGAGGTTGAGTTTGACATGCCCCAGGTGATTGAGCCGCAGATACCCGCCAACAGCGTCTACCTGACAGAATTCGGGGCTGTGGGAGACGGTCTCGTGATCAATACAGATGCCTTCAGGAAGGCAATCGATGCCGTTGCTGCCAGGGGAGGAGGCACGGTGGTTATCCCCCGCGGAATCTGGCTCACCGGCCCGATAATACTGAAGAGCAATATCAGGATGCATGCCATGGAGGGAGCGGTGGTACTCTTCAGCCCTGACAAGAGCCTATACCCTCTTATAGAAACAAGCTTCGAAGGGTACAACACGGTCAGATGCATTTCTCCCATTTATGGTAACGGGCTTGAGAATATAGCCTTCACCGGGGAAGGTGTCTGGGATGGCAGCGGACATGCCTGGAGGCATGTGAAGCGCGAAAAAGTGCCCCCTCCAATGTGGAAGGATATGGTTAGCTCGGGCGGCGTGGTCAGCGAAGACGGAAAGACATGGTACCCCTCCGAATCATATATGGCCGCAGTGGAACAGAGTGAGATGAATGTTCCTGTACTAATGGAGGGGGGTGTTGAAGCCTACGAGGGAATGCGGGATTTTCTCCGGCCGGTGATGGTCAGCCTGGTTAACTGCAGGAAAATACTGATTGACGGCCCTGTTTTCCAGAACTCACCGGCATGGTGCCTCCATCCGCTAATGTGCGAGGACCTTACTGTCAGGAACATCACCGTAAGAAATCCATGGTACTCACAGAATGGTGACGGAATTGACATAGAATCATGCCGCAACACACTGCTCTATAACAGCAGTTTTGACGTTGGCGACGATGCCATCTGCATAAAGTCAGGCAAGAACGAGGATGGCAGGGAGAGAGGGATGCCAACTGAAAACCTCGTAATAAGAAACTGTACCGTCTATCATGGTCACGGAGGTGTTACTATAGGGAGTGAGATGTCCGGCGGAGTGAATAACGTATCCGTTGCCGGCTGCACCTTCATGGGAACAGACGTGGGCATACGGTTCAAGAGCAACCGCGGGAGAGGCGGTGTGGTTGAAAACATATGGTTCAATGACATCCTGATGACCGACATCCCCTCCCAGGCCATCTCTTTCAACCTCTATTACGGAGGTCTGTCGGTCTCTGAGATGCTTGCCGAGGGCAGGAATGTTGAAACCACGGAAGGAGACATCCCTCCTGTAACAGAAGAGACACCACAATTCAGGAACATATCAATGAAAAACATAACTTGCAGGGGAGCACAACAGGCAATATACCTTCAGGGACTGCCGGAGCTCAACCTGGAAAACATCAGAATGGAGAATATTGACATGAGTGCTGAGAACGGTATGGCGTGCATAGATGCAAAAGGGGTGATCATCAAGGATATGCGGCTTGTTACGGAAAACAAACCACTGCTTTTCTTCCTTAACAGTTCTGATGTGGATATTACCGGTTTCAGGATTCCGGAGAAGGCTGAAGGTCTTTTTGAGGTGCGGGGCGATAAATCAGCTGACATCACCGTTGAGACAATAACTTCTGACGGCTGTGTCAGCACAACCAGAGTCAGATGAGCAGGATTATTTCGATTATTCTTTTCTTTTCCTTTACCACCGTTACCTATGCCCAGCTGCCGGCATTCCCGGGGGCAGAGGGATTTGGCCGGCATGCAACCGGAGGCAGGGGAGGGAAGGTATATACCGTTACCAATCTGACTGATTCGGTTGTCAAGCCTGCTGAAGGGTCTCTGCGATGGGCCCTGAACAAGCCGGGCCCGAAAACAATTGTCTTTGCGGTCTCCGGCACCATAAAACTTAAACGGCGACTGAATATCTCGAAAGGTGATGTGACCATTGCCGGTCAGACTGCACCGGGTGACGGCATATGCATCAGCGGAGAGACAGTCTCCATTGAGTCAGACAACGTAATAATAAGATATATAAGGTTCAGGTGCGGCAACGATGAGCCCGGCGAGGAACCCAAAGATGCTATCTCATGTATACGGCAGAAAAACATTATAGTTGACCACTGCTCCATGAGCTGGTCAGTTGATGAGGCAGCATCATTTTATGACAATGAGAACTTCACCCTGCAGTGGTGCATTATCTCCGAGAGCCTGTATGATGCCGGTCATCCCAAGGGCGAGCACGGCTATGGCGGCATATGGGGAGGCAAAGGCGCATCCTTCCACCATAACCTGCTTGCAAGCCATACTAGCAGGCTGCCTCGCTTCTGCGGTGCAAGATACCACCCTGACACACGTGAGACCGAGATGGTGGATTTCCGGAACAATGTCATTTTCAACTGGGGCTTCAACAGCTCCTACGGTGGTGAGATGGGACAGCAGAACATGGTCAACAACTATTACAAACCCGGACCTGCAACAAAAAGGGACGTCATCTGCCGTATTGTGGAACCCTGGGACACGATTGGCAGATGGTTTGTCAGTGGCAACCGCGTTGAGGGCAGCAGGCACATATCACGTGACAACTGGAAAGGAGGAGTTCAGGGCGATTATTCAGGGCTTCAGGCCATAAGAGCGGTTGAACCATTCCCGGTTGCACCCGTAATGACCACTACTGCCAGAAAAGCCTTCCGCGATGTGCTGAGGGATGCCGGCGCCACCCTGCCGCGCCGCGACAGCCATGACACCAGGATAATAAGCGAGACGCGAACCGGACGATGCGCCTACGGCGACTCCTATGGTGCAGGTACCGGAATAATTGATTCACAAAACAGCGTGGGTGCATGGCCGCTGCTGCGCACGTATGACGTTCCTGCTGATACTGACGGTGACGGGATGCCGGACTCATGGGAGATAAGAAGAGAGCTTGATCCCGCTGATCCTGATGACAGGAACATTATTGCTCCTTCCGGCTACACTATGCTTGAGGAGTATATTAACGGCCTATGTACACTATGAAAGGATTAATTATAGCTGCTGCCCTTTCTTCCATCACAACTGCCGGACTTGCCCAGACCCTTCCGGGCTTCAGGCCTTCAGGCCTGTATGACGAGCAACAGATGGTCATCGAAAACTCACCCCCCGGAACACGGATACTGATCAATGCCCCTCTGCAGGGTTTCGGTGAGGATGACAGGGTGATGCTTATAATGTATGCCCTTCCAAACGGCAATACAATAGAACAAACCTTCGGCAAAAGGCTGAATGATGGTGATGACTGGCACTACGATATTCAGCATATAGGGGCACAGACCCGGTTCCTTAGGAAGGTGATTACTGACAGAACCGTCGTTGTGGCATATCTTGAGAATGACCTGAAGAGCTGGCCGGCATGGAGCGCTGCGACGCCGGAATATCCGGTGAAGGTCAGGCGCATGGTTGAAGATATAAAATCCCTGTTCGCACCATGGGACCCTGAACTTGTACTCAACGGTCACAGCGGTGGCGGGCGTTTCATTTTCAACTTTCTTGATGCTTATGAACAGATACCCGTGAATGTGGTTCGAATAGCGTTTCTCGACAGCAACTACGGATGGGAGGATGAACGATACGGACCGAAGATAGTCAGCTGGCTCCGGTCGGGGAAAAACAGACATCTCTGCACATTGGCATACAATGACAGTGTGGTGATCTACAACGGCAAGCCTCTGGTGTCACCTGAGGGAGGCACATGGTACCGCAGCGGGAAGATGCGTGATTATCTCTCCGCATCATTCAGGCTGAAAAGGCGCGAGCGGGACTCGCTGGTATGGTATCGTTCGCCGGGCAGGCAGATTGAATTTATTTTCAAACCCAATCCTGAAGGCAAGATCTATCACACCCGTCAGGTGGAATATAATGGATTCATTCACAGCATACTGAGCGGAACAAGGCATGAACAGCGAGGTTACAGATATTTTGGCGGAAGGGCGTACAGTAAGCTTATTGCTGACACCATTGTGGTCCCTGTCAGGAGGCTGAACATCCCTCTTCGTGATCCCCCGGCTGAGACAGGCCCGGAGTTCATGAAGCGTATCAGCGACCTTCCCCTGGAAGAGAGGGAGATGGAGATATTCCATGCTGCTGCCTCCGGAAATATTCCGCGATTCCTCAGGGAGACCATCACTCTGCAGGCAGTTTTCAATGACCTCCACGGAAATCCGCATACCCTGGAATATGAAGTAATGCCTGACTACCTTGCCATCGGCAGTGATGATGATTTCTGCCGTATCCCGATGAATCCGCGCACTGCCCAGCGACTGGCTGACCTGTTTGGCGCATCCCTTCTGACAGCAAAGCTGAGCGATCATATATGGTCGGAGGCTGAAGTGAGGCTTGAGCCATTCTTTTACAAACCGGTGGGTAATGCCAATGAGCTGGTGACGAAATTCGTGGAACATGATGCACAGATAGAGAAGCAACTGGCCGAAGCCGGTGCCACTCATGGTCTGCTGGTTGCAAGCATCAAGAAAGATGTGATAATCTCATCGCGCATTGCCGATCGTCCGGACAGAGTTGTTATTTACGGATGGCACCGGCCTGACGGCAGTCCGATCCAGCCCGTGTACAGCGGGCATGTCTGGTGGTATGTTGATTACAGCCACGGCATACGGTTCATGAACAGGCAGGTCATTCTTGATGGTAAAAAAGCTGATGTCAGGGATATACTGGCAGATCCGGTACTCTTCCGGGTGCTCACCGATGAGGATTCGCCGTCGGACGTTTCATTTTATTTTTAGCTTTTTTTCTCCGGTTAAATTATTAATACTAAATTAGGGGTTCTGAAAAGGGGATTTGGAACGCTTCAGTAATATTTTGTATTAAATATATTTCTTTAGTACTAATCTAAACAAACAGGATTATGGAAATTATTGTCAGTCTTCTCATCGGCGCAGCTGCAGGATGGCTCGGAAGTGTGATCTACAAAGGCAGCGGCCTTGGTTTGCTGGGCAACATCATTGTCGGTATCATTGGTGCTCCGCTTGGCTACTGGATACTTGGCAAACTCGGAGTTACCCTTGGCGGTGGCTGGATCGGTGCCATTCTTACCGGCGCAATCGGTGCCATAATTATTTTATTCCTTGTTAACCTTATCGTAAAAAAGAAGTAGAGATCATTACCCTTGAACGGGAATGGGACCGGTGCGGAATTTAAAACCGTCACCGGTCTTATTTTTATGCCGCCAGGCAAAAGGTTGTTCTTAGTATCTACGGTCCAGGCCTGTTTCTGCCCTACTTGTTCCCTTTGTAGCCCGGTCCCCTGACAACCCTTCCGGGAGTGGCACCGGTATGTTCACCGTCACGAAGCACCTGCACACCATTCACAAAGACATGCGACATGCCCGTTGAAAGCTGATGCGGATTCTCAAACGTCGAATGATCCTGTATGTTGGCCGGATCAAATACAACAATGTCAGCATAGTAACCCTGCATCAGGGTGCCGCGCCTGTCTAGTTTCATGTTAGCCGCGGGAAGAGAGGTCAGCCTGCGCACAGCCTCCTCCATGGTGATGACCTGCTCATCACGCACATACTTGCCCAGCAGCCTGGCAAAATTGCCATAGGCGCGGGGATGAGTGGCCGACTTCAGGAAAACGCCTTCCGGGGCCATCGACTTGCCGTCTGACCCGAACATCATCCATGGCTGTGCTATCTGTGTTCGCAGGTTATCTTCAGACATTGAGAAGAAGACGGCTGAAACATTGCTGTTGTCATCTATTACAAGGTCCATAACCGTCTCTTCGGCTGATTTACCCCTCATGGCGGCAATCTCGGCAAGAGTCTTTCCCTGGAGATACTTCAATGAATCAGTATGGAAACCTATCAACAGGACCTTCTCCGGGGTGCCCTGCTTCCTCATGATGGTCTTTATTATCTCAGGACCAACCACCTTTCTTACTGCCGGATCCTTCAGCCTTGCAACCCACTTTTCAAATCCACCCTCCTGGACCCACTCCGGCATCAGAATTCCAAGACCGGTGGAACTGGCGGGATAGTTATACATGTCAGCAGTGATCTGCCGTCCTGCTGCTCGTGCCGAGTCAATTTTGGCTATAGCGCCATCCAGCTTGTGCCAGTTGGTTCGGCCCACCTGCTTAAGGTGATATATCTCTGACCTGATGCCCGTGGAGGCGGGTATCTTAAGAAAATCGTCAATTGCTTCGAGAAACGTTTCATCCTCGTTCCGGATATGAGATATGTATATTCCGTCATATTCTGCGGCCACACGGCACAACTCAATAAGCTCCTCAGTGGAGGCGAAACTTGCCGGTATATATTCCAATGCCGAGCTGACGCCGATGGCTCCCTCCTCCATCGCCTGCCTCACAAGCAGCTTCATCGAGTCCATCTCGGCAGCCGTCGGTGGCCGGTCATCATACCCCACCACGTGAATCCTCAGGGTGGCGGTACCCACAAAAGAAGCTATATTGGTTGAAACACCCCTCTGCTCAAGGAATTCAAGATATTCGCCCAGGGTTGTCCATGCAATATCATATTTTATGTCGCCCTGCGATGCCTTCATCTCCCGCTTCATGCTTTCGCTCCAGGGACCCCATGAATCACCCTCTCCAAGCACTTCCAGCGTCACCCCCTGGACGATATCGCTCATTGATCTCCCATCCTCTATAAGTGACTCAACAGCCCAGCTAAGCATGTTGATAAAACCCGGCGCAACAACCATACCCGCCGCATCTATCTCTGTGGTGCCACGGGCATTCCTGAGGTTGCCAATAGCAGTAATGGTGTCAGACGTAATACCAATATCACCCATGAATGCAGCAGTGCCGGAACCGTCAATTATCTTTCCGTTCCTGATAAGGACATCATACCTTTCCGTTCCCGAGCAACCGAGAAAAATTAACATTATTGGAAGAAGAACTTTATAAAGTTTCATTGCGGGGTCTTTTTAATAAATAAATCAATTCAAATGAAAGTAAATCTATTCAAAACAATTCATTTTTTACCATCTATGGGAAGAAATAATAACCTCCGACAGAGTTATGTATTACATATCGGAGCGTATATTTCCCGGATCAGATAAATTCAGCTTATATCTGCCTCATTTCCCGCATCCACATATAATGAGGCTTTCGGACTATTTCTCACACTACCCGGAAAGTATGCTTTAAAACAGTATGATGTAATACAAATTTTTTTTTACAGAAAGAATTTTTCGTTGTAACTTGTGATGGTAAACCTACACTAACTAACGCTCTTTTTCCATGAAAAAACTTATCTTCATTTTTCTGTCGGTGTTGTTTGTCAATGCCGGCATGGCGCAGACGCGTGTTACCGGGACGGTAACCGCTGCTGAAGATGGTTCCCCGATCCCTTATGCAGTTGTACTGGTCAAGGGATCGAGAGGAGTGGGAACCAACACAGATGCTGACGGCAGATACAGTCTCAGCAATGTTCCTACCGACGCTGTACTGGTGTTCAGCTATGTCGGATACAAAACTCAGGAGATTCCCGTTTCGGGAAGATCAGTCATCAATGTTGAGATGGAGACTGATGCTCTTGCTCTTGATGAAGTGATTGTTGTTGCCTACGGTACCTCCACAAAGGGAACCTTTACCGGCGCTGCCAGCGTAGTCAAGGCGGATGCCATCAGGGATGTGCCGACACTCTCCTTTGAGAGTGCGATGGGAGGCAAGATTGCTGGTCTTCAGATCACCACCCTCTCCGGTCAGGCAGGATCCACCTCCTCCATCAGGGTGCGTGGTATCGGTTCAATGAACGCCTCCAACGAGCCTCTTTATGTGGTAGACGGTGTCCCGGTGATCTCAGGCAACGTATCTCAGATGGGTAACTATACCACGAGTAACGTAATGAACACCATCAACCCGAACGACATTGAGTCCATTACCGTACTGAAGGATGCAGCTGCTTCTGCTCTTTACGGGTCAAGGGCAGCCAACGGTGTGATTGTGATTACAACAAAGCAGGGCAAGGCCGGCAAGCCTGTGATCAACTTCAAGGCTTCCGTTGGCATTACCCCGTCGTTTGCAACTGACAACTACGAGGTTGCCAGCACCGAGCAACAGGTTGAACTATATTATGAAAACTTCTGGAATGCAGGCAAGCTGTATGAGGGGGAGACTGATGAAGAGGCCAGTGCCGGTGCCCTGGCTCAGCTGAACGAGAGGTTCAACAAGCATGGTTATACCTTCTCTGCTCCTGACCATACAGTCAATTCTCTGACGATAGGAGGAGAGAGGGCCGGACAGTATTTTGACTGGGAAGATGTGCTCTTCCGGACGGCCGTTTATCAGGCTTATGACATATCTGTCAGTGGTGGTACAGAAAACTCCAATTACTATACCTCATTCTCATACACCAATGACCTGGGGCGGAGCGTCATCAATGAATTTGACCGTATCACCGGGAGGATGAACTTTGGACAAAAGATAGGGAAGTATATTGAGCTGAACACGAATATCAATGTCTCCAACAGCAGTAAGGAGGGGTTCAATGATACCCGTGCCCTGGGCAACAATTACTTCCTTCAGAGCCGCAACCTGCTCTGGGGTCTTTACTGGCCCACCAACTATCTGACTGGTGATCCGTGGACTTCAAGGTTCGGAAGCTATGCCTACAACCCCGTTTATTACAACAATGAATGGGAGAACTGGTCAAAAACCCAGAGAGTATTTGCCACGGAGACCGTCACCATCAAGATTCTTCCGGAGCTTAATCTCAGGTCTATCTTCTCCTTTGACAACACCCAGACCTTTGACCACCTGTATTACAGCGCATTGCATTTCAGCGGCTCCAGTGTGGACGGTTCGGTAACCGAGAACAGTACCAAGATCAATGAGCTGCTCTCTTCAACTACACTTAACTATAACAAGACCTTTGGTGGAGTTCACAATGTGAGCGCTCTGATCGGCTGGGAGGTTGCAAAGAACCAAACCGATTATCAAAGGGCCTCGGGAACCAATCTGCCATCCAGTGCACTGCATACGGTGGCTACAGCAGGCAAACTTGATGCCAATGCCTATTACTGGGGCAATGCAATGGCTTCGATGCTTTCACGTGCAGAGTATAATTATGACAATAAATACTATGCCTCTGCCTCATTCCGTCGCGACGGTTCATCAAAGCTTGGCCCCGAATCACGCTGGGGTAATTTCTGGTCTGTTGCCGGATCTTGGAGAATAGATCAGGAGAGCTTTATGGACAATGTTCCTGTGATAAGTAGCCTGAGACTGAGAGCATCATACGGGGTAAACGGAACACTGCCCACGAATAACTACGGTTGGCGCTCTCTTACCAGCTATGCAAGCAAGTATATGGAGCAACCGGGCAGCGGAGTCAGCTCTATTGCTGATGCCAACCTCTCCTGGGAGACAAGCTATACATCCAATATTGCACTCGAATTTGGAGTCCTTGAACAGAGGCTGACCGGATCAATTGAGTACTTCAACAGGGATTCCAAAAACCTTCTTCAGGATGTGCCCATCTCCACGGTTACAGGCTTCAGTTCCACACTCAAGAACGTTGGAGAGATCAATAACCGCGGTCTGGAGTTTGAACTTTTTGGAGACATACTCCGCTCAGGTGGTTTTACCTGGACGGCAGGCCTGACCGCATCACGGGTTAAATCAACTGTTACAAAGCTCTACGGCGGGCAGAATATCATCTGGTACGAACCTACAGGCGATGATAACAGGGTTAAGTTCATTTACAAAGAGGGCGAATCAACACTGGCTATCTACGGACGTGAGTGGGCAGGCGTTGAGCGGGAGACCGGCCTGAACCTCTGGTACCTCAACAATGATTCAGAACCGGATCTGATGGTTGACGGTCGCCCTGCCACATATGACTATACAAACGCTTCAGAAGTAATAGTAGGCGATGTGCATCCGAAGCTGTTCGGAGGCTTCAACACCGATCTCGGATGGAACGGTATATCACTCTCGCTTAACTTCATGTACAAGATCGGCGGCCATACATATGATGCTGCCGGAAAGGACTGCAATGATGACGGTTACTATTGGGAGAGGATCATGTCTCTTGATGCCTATGAGAACAGATGGACCCCTGAAAACAAGGACGCCATCTATCCCCAGAGGGTAGCCATTGACATGGAAGATGTGAACCAGAAGAGCAGCAGGCATATGCACCCTGCTGATTTCACACGGCTGAAAAGCATCACTCTCGGGTATAACCTGCCCCAGACACTTCTCAGCAAGGTAAAACTGTCTGGCGCAAGGGTGTACTTCAACGGAGCGAATCTCTGGACGCTTGCCGCCTGGAAGGTGTATGACCCGGAGGTGAATGAATATGGTTCCAGGGGATGGGAGATGCCAATAGGCAAGACTTATACATTCGGCATTGAAGCCAGTTTCTAATCTTAAAAAGGTACTACGATGAAAAAGATAACTATCATACTTACAGTACTGGGCCTCATGCTGATCACATCATGCGAAGAGTTTCTTGATGTTAAGCCCAGTAACTACGCGGCTTCCGAAACCTCAATCACCAATGCCGCTGATGCAGAGGTTGCAATCAACGGACTGATGAGAAAGATGACTTCTTCCCTCTATTACGGGCGTAACTTCGTGATCTATGGTGATGCCAAGGGAGGCGATTTTGCAGTCCGTTCACAGGGCAGGGGACTTGATTACTACTATTCATTCAACCATTCAGCCTCCTCAGGTTCAGGGTCTGGATTCTGGGAACAGATATACAACTGTATCCTGCAGGCCAATAACCTGATAAAGAATATTCAGAAGATGGAGGATGACGGTAATGGGTCTGATGTACTCAGCGAATTTAAGGCACAGGCAATGACCGCCAGGGCACTGATGTATTTTGACCTGGTCAGGCTCTACGGGAAATGCTACAACATGGACAAGACGTCTCTTGGTGTGCCTCTGGTGCTCGAACCTCTCGATGCTTCTGCCCAACCCGTCAGGGCCACTGTTGAGGCAGTCTACACACAGATACTGAAGGATCTGGATGATGCAGCACCTTACCTGTCAGAGGATAAGCTGGAAGGATTTATCAACTACTACACCAACAAGGCTTTGAAAGCCAGGGTTTATTTATTCATGGATAATTTCACTGCCAGCCTGGCTGCTGCAGAGGAGGTTATCAACAGTGGAGAGTATTCACTCTATGCCAATGATGAATGGGTTGATTCATGGTCCGGTGAGTTCGGATCGGAGTCTATATTTGAGCTGGCTATATATCCTGCGGAGGGAGACCTTGAAACCGGTTCACTCGGTTACTATCTCCTGCGCCTCTATAAGGTTACCGGTGCCAGCGGATGGTTTATGGCAAGCGATTACTGGATCAACAGGATGAGCGAAGATCCAACGGACATAAGGTGGGGTATAATGGACTATGACGAATCATCCGATACCCGGTTCGGATCATCCCTGAAATATGTGGGAGGACCGGCAATGGCAGGTGACAAGGGCTCACGCTCCGCGGTGAATGTGAAGGTCATCCGTCTTTCAGAGATGTACCTCATCGCTGCTGAGGCAGCACTGAAGCTCCCCACGCCTGACTTGGAGAAAGCTGCCGGTTATCTCAATGAGATACGCAAAAGGTCTCCTGGTCTTGAGCCGGCTACAGAAGCTACCGTAACTATCGACATGATCATTGATGAGAAGAGCAAGGAATTCTTTGCCGAGGGCCTTAGGTACTTTGATATGTTAAGGCTCAACAGGACAATAGAATTCAATGATGAATTCATTACTCCTGCTGTTGTCATCACACACCGCGAGAAGACTCTGGACAGAACATTCTACAAGACTATTTTGCCTATTTCCCAGAATGAGCTGGATGCCAACCCGGCAATTCAGTCTCAGCAGAATCCGGGTTACTAGGGTTTAGGTTTTAGTTCCATTGAAAGGGGCGTCTCTTCCGGAGCGCCCCTTTTTTGGTGTCAGCGTCTGACGTAGATGTATCCGCTCAGTGAGAGACCGTTCTCTGCCCTGATGATATAGAAATATGTGTCATCAGGAATCGGCTCGCCGTTGTAGTTGGTGCCATGCCAGAGGTTGTCATATGCATCATTTTCATAAACCAGCGCCCCTCTCCGGTCAAAGATGGTCAGTTCAACGGTTCCCAGCGCATCTATCCCCTCCAGTATGAAGTAGTCATTGAGACCGTTCATATCAGGGGTTATCAGTGACGGAACAACAATATCACTGACTGTTATCAGTAATTCATCAACACCCGGAGGACATACTTCATTGGATACTGTCCAAAAAAGCCTGTTCTCTCCTGCAGAGAGGCCGCTGACAGTTGTTTTGGGATCATTCGGATCAGCAAAGGTTCCTGTTCCTGATTCCACTGACCAGGTACCCGTCGAGAAATCATCAGGCTCAGATGCATCAAGTATGGTGGTAAAGACATAGGTCATCTCCTGGTCAGGACCTGCATCTGCCACAGGTTGCTGCAGAGCAGTCACCGTCACGGGACTGACTGATGAGCAGCCTCCGGGGATAGTGCCCCTGATATAATATGTGCCTTCAGGTGCTGCTGAAGGGGTGGTCATAGGCACAGTGGTCTGCACATCCATCCAGTATGTAAATGTCAGGTTTGGAGTTGAGCCTGACGTGACTGCAGGCCTGGTAAGATCAGCCGTTCCTGGATAACAGACAGGGTCCGGATCATGTATTACCAACGTAGGAAAGGGGCCGGGCTGCGGATTGATGATGACGTCTGACGAGACAGCAGAGGTGCACCCTGAAGCATTGGTGACGGTAAAGTTATATGAGCCGGGATTGAGTCCGTGAACCGTGAAAGATGTTCCGGTAGCCGTGACTGTTATGCTTCCGGGGAAGCGTGTAAGTGTCCATGTACCATCAGCCGGCAGCCCGTTGATAACCACACTCCCTGTCGGAAGTTCGCATGTGGGTTGAGTAATTACACCGGGAGCAGGGGGAGTGGGTGTCTGTGGCTGCGGATTGATGGTCACCGCATTTGACGGCAGGGAGGTGCAGCCGGATGAGCCGGTGACGGTAAAGGTGTATGTTCCAGGCTGTAGACCTGATACTGTTATGCTTATGCCTGTACCTGTATAAACAGCCCCGTCAGGCAGGCGGGTGAGCGTCCACGAGCCTGCCGAGGGTAGTCCTGATATAAAGACACTCCCCGTTGATACATTACAGCCTGGCTGTGTTATTGTGCCCGGCACCGGGGCTCCCGGGATATCCGGACCCTGGTTGATGGTTACCGGTGATGAAGGAGAAGAGGTGCACTCTCCTTCATTCGTTACAGTAAAGGTATAAGTTCCCGGAGGTATGCCAGTCACCTGTGTGCTTGTACCCGAGCCGGTGGTGACCACGCCTCCCGGACTGCGGGTGATGCTCCAGGAGCCCGGGGAGGGCAGCCCGGAGAGTTGAACCGAGCCAGTGGGGGAGCTGCATGACGGCTGTGTAACAGCGCCGGGAACAGGCGGCTGGGGTGTTACGGGAGCCTCGTTGATCACCACATCTGCTGATGGCGGTGAGGTACATCCGGAAGCGTTGGTGACTGTAAAATAATATGTGCCTTCCGTCAGGTCACTTACAGTAAGGGTTGTGCCGCTGCCGTTGAAAGGTGTGGCCCCGGGATAGAGCCGGACCGTCCAGTTGCCTTCTGAGGGAAGCCCGCTTAGTGATACACTGCCCGTGGGAGAGGAACATGACGGCTGGGTTATTGATGCAATGACCGGGGCTGAGGGTGTGTCCGGAGCTGCCGTGATGACTATCTGTTCCGAGGGATCAGAGATACAGCCACTCTGGTTGGTGACGGTGTAGGTCCAGGTACCGGGCTCCAGGCCTGAAACAGTATAGCTTGTTCCGCTCCCGGCAGTGGTCTCCCCGTCCTGCACCCTGGTAAGTGTCCAGGCGCCGCTGCCGGGAAGGCCCTCAAGGACAACGCTTCCCGTCGGGTTTTCACATGTTGGCTGCGTGATCCGCCCTACCTTCGGGGGATCAGGAGGAATGCACGCAATCTTGATCATGTAATCCTCCACCTCGCCGGAAGAGGCTATCCCTGTACTGCCATACTCCGGATCATTGGTTGACCTTGGGCCAAGCCTGAAGCGGGCATAGGTAGGTCTGGAGGCTATTGCAGTTGCCGGAACTGTTACATCCAGGTTATAAGATCCCGATCCTCTTCGCTGGTCAGTGAGAATTCTTTCTCCCTGGTCGTTGAAATCACCATCTCCGTTCCAGTCAATCCAGACATTAAGATAAGCATAGGCATACCATGGGGTGACAAGAGTGTATCTTATCGTAGCTTTCTCTCCCTGCCTAAGGTCGGGAATGGTAATCCCGTCCTCGTCATCTATCCCGTTAAGATCATCGCCGTCAGCCTCCTCCGAGTACTGGCTCGCCGCCTCTCCGTCAATCCGGTTACCGAGATACTGTGATGAGTTGATTCTGTGACTCGCATCACCGTAGCTTGACGGGGCATCGCCAAAGTCATAGTTATCATCCTGCGGCACCATTACAGTAAGGTCACTCATGACGGGAGCCGGTAAGGAGTTACCTTCGCTGCTGCGTCCGGCACGTAGGCTGACAGCAGTCAGAAAAGGCAATGCAATGAGAAATATTGTTACAGCTGTTCTTTTTACCATTCCTCTTTTCTTTATCTGAACCGGCTTTTGCTTATGTTGCCGGCCCTAAAAAGTTACAAGTTAGAGACGATATCAGGCATATGCAAAGATAATTTGATAGCCTGTAATCAAATTATTTAGCATATAATGCCGCGATAATCCATTCTTCGGCAATATCTGTCCATCAAAACTCATGCCGGCCATTAAGGACGATTTGACGAATACAGATAAACAGACGATAAATAAACCAATGAAACGGGTAAAAGTTCCTTCCGGAACGTAGAAAAAAACAATTCAGCTCTGCCCGGGTTGATAATTGCAGGCATAATGCCCATGGAGACTGAAAATGTTTTATTTTTGTTTGGTTTAAGTAACAGAATTAAAGAAAGAAGTGATTATGAAAGAGAGAATGCAGGAGTGTTCCCCGTCGTCAGGCGCAGTGTATGGCCTGGGGCTTATTGGTGCAGCCATTTATTTCATCTCGCAGGCCACCGGCTTCTGGATGGGGGTTCTCGGATTCCTTAAGGCTATAGTCTGGCCGGTATTTCTGGTTCTGGAGGCTTTCAGGAGCCTTGGGGCTTAGAAAGTGGGAAAGGCATACGGTGACCCGGGCTGAAGCCCGCTAACCATATCAATTCAGACTGACCCTTAACGTGATTCTTCAGGGGAAGGTTCCTTCTGCGGCTCTCCGCAGAAACGGCATATCTTTGCACTTAACTGTATCTTCTCACCGCAGTTGGGGCACTCCTTCAGGTCACCCAGCCCTGACATAAGCCTCTCCTTCTCATCCGAGATGATACCCTGGAAAAGATTAAGCTCGGTGTCAGTAATGAACTTCACGGGCTGAGCCATGCTGCCCCCGGCATATTCAATAACAAGGTACCGTCTCTTCAGCTTCAGCAAAAGCCACACCCCGGCGGCTGTGGCCAGGGCGGCTATGGCAAGCATTATTAAGGTTGACTGCATGACGTCAGAGAGAAATCCCAGTATGGCTGCAAG
>JAAZBN010000175.1 GCA_012513795.1 Bacteroidales bacterium
AAATAAATTTGACTGATCCATAAGAAAAGCTCATGAACCGCTTGATGACAATTGCCGCAATGCTCTTTTTAACATCTCTCCCAATGTGCAAACCAGAGATGCCGGCGACAGTTCCACCCAATGCTCCGGGGGAAGTGTCGGTTGAAGGCGCCACCATCAGCCTCAGTTATAATGGAAATGAGATACTGACTCTTGAGGCTGACCTCCCTCAATCCACTTTTACCGTGAAGGAGCTGAAGGAGGAGCGTGACGGAAAGGTCTATCACCTCTTTACCATCTCCTCGGTTAACGGAACAAAAATGAACATCACAGGCCGCATCCACGCCGGCCCGGAGTCGTTCACCTGTGAAGCTGACCGCCGCATTGAGGGAGCACAGGTTGTAAGACATACGTACGGACTGAGCCACAGCCTGCTGAACAGGGCCGTCTATGACAGAGACTCTGACTGGCTGCTCTCGGCAGACCAATCCTATACATCGGCATCACTGAGAATAGTACCCGCCCAGGCTGACAGTTCAGGAATAGCATATGATCTCAGTATGAACGGCAACGAGGTTACCTTCAGGTTCAGACCCAGGTATTATCAGAAGCACAGGGGATTGAGCTACTATGAGCCCTGGACCTACCAGGTCTGGAAAGAGCCTGTGGCAGGATGGTGCTCGTGGTTCGCATACCGGACCGGCATCACTGAGGAGAATGTCAGGGAGGCAGCTGACGTGGTTGCAGAGACAATGTTGCCATACGGCCTTGATTACCTCCAGATAGATGACGGTTACCAGCAGTATGGCGGTGCGCCGGCAGCCTGGATCACCCCCAATGCGAAGTTTCCGTCAGGTCTTGACAGCCTGGCAGCTTATATCAGCTCAAAGGGACTCAAGCCCGGTATCTGGACCAATGTGGCAGTGCATGACTCTGCCTGGGTTTTCGCTCACCGCCACTGGTTCATCAGGAACGAAGACGGCAAGCCGGCCTCAGGGAGATGGATCGGGTACATTCTTAACGGGGCGGAAAAGGAGATGCTTGACTCGGTCATCTCACCCGTCTACAGCCGTTTCAGGCAGGACGGCTGGAGCTACTTTAAGCTTGATGCCCTCCGTCACCTCCTCTTTGAGGGTTATAACAGCCACAGCAGCTTCTTCAGGGGCGGTTACGCTGATCGCGAAGAGGCGTTCAGGAGTGTGGTTCGCCGGGTACGCGAGGAGACCGGGCGCGAAAACTTCCTGCTTGCCTGCTGGGGCGTACTGCCGGGTGTGGTCGGACTGGCCGACGGCTGCCGTATTGGTAATGACGGATACGGCTATACCGCCCTGGCACAGTATAACTCCTTCAATAACGTGGTTTGGAGAAATGACCCGGATCATATAGAACTGACTCCACAGGAGGCATACCGCTCATGCATGGCCACCTCGCTCACCGGATCACTCTTCATGGTTACCGACAAACCGGAAGTCTATAATACAGATCTCATCACCCCTGCCCGTAAATCACTTCCCGTACTCTTTACCCTGCCCGGACAGGTGTTTGACCTCGATCCCTCACGGTCTGCCTTTCTTGACCGGACCACCACCGAGATGAGCGGCTCGGGAGAGAGGGAGAGCGATGGCAGCCGCACTTCCCCATTTGATCTCTTCATGCTTGAACTGAACCTCCCCTGGGAGAGATGGTGCGTGCTTGGACGCCTCGGGGAGAAGGAGAAACAGGTAAGCCTGGCCGACCTGGGGCTTGAATCCGGAAAGCCATACCTTCTGTATGAATTCTGGTCTGATACTTTCCTGGGAACCGTAACAGATACCATTGGTTTTGGTCAGATCGATCCAAGGTACAACTGCCAGCTGTTCTGCATCAGGCCGGCTCAGCCAAACCCCCAGGTGCTGGCCACCTCCAGGCATATAAGCTGCGGAGCTGCAGATCTTTCTGAAATTGAGTGGAAGGACGGGGCACTTTCGGGTGTCAGCCGGGTAGTTGCCTCCGAAACTTATACCCTCCTCATTCATGAACCCGACGGATACTCCGGACCGTCAGTCACAGCCACCGGAGGAACAATAATCTCTCAGACGGCTGAGGGAACTGTCCGGAGGATAAGCATAGTGAACACTGACGGGACCCCGGTCTCCTGGAAAATTGATTACTCCTCCGGAATCTCAGGGTAATTCCTTTCATATCTGACAAACCCTCTCCGGACGAGATTGCGCAAATCTCTTCTCAAGCTCTCTGATCCCCGCCCTGCAGCAGGACGGCACAGTTTTGTGCTCAATCTGACAATCAGTTTACTGAACAAATAGCTGATTTGTTTGTCTTTTATGCAAGAAACGTTAAACAAAACAAGATATGTTCGACCAGTTTGACCCTGCAGAAGACAAGATGCTGCAGGTGATTGACAACAACGGAAAGGTGATCAGCAAGGAGCTGAT
>JAAZBN010000176.1 GCA_012513795.1 Bacteroidales bacterium
GCAAGCGTGAGGAACAGGCTCAACAGATTCAGAAAGGAGTTTTCACTGGCAGGTTATGCCGAATAGAAGATAATAAGATTCAGAGATATGACTAATATTAAACCTTCAGAGGTATCACAGATTTTAAAGCAGCAGCTTGAAGGAGTACAGACGGCCATTGACGTTGAGGAGGTGGGGACCGTGCTCCAGGTCGGTGACGGCATTGCGCGCATATACGGTCTTAAGAACGTTGGCTCCAACGAGCTCATAGAGTTCGTTGAGTCAGGCATAAAGGGTATTGTTCTCAACCTTGAGGAGGACAATGTGGGAGCAGTTATCCTGGGCCCCTCAGAAAAGATCAGGGAGGGAGACATAGCCCGGCGCACGGGCAGGATCTCATCAATAATGGTGGGCGAGGGTCTGCTGGGCAGGGTTATCACCACCACAGGTGCACCCATCGACGGCCGTGGCCCGGTCACCGGAGAGCTATATGAGATGCCTTTTGAGAGAAAGGCTCCTGGCGTCATCTTCCGGCAGCCGGTAAAGCAGCCGGTACAGACAGGGCTTAAGGCTATTGATGCCATGATACCCATCGGGCGCGGACAGAGGGAGCTTATCATCGGCGACCGCCAGACAGGAAAAACGGCTATTGCCATTGACACCATCATCAACCAGAAGAGCGAGTTTGACAAAGGAAAACCTGTTTACTGCATCTATGTGGCTATAGGACAGAAAGGTTCAACAGTGGCAAATATAGCCACCACTCTTGAGAGCAATGGTGCAATGGAATATACCGTCATCGTCAGCGCCACCGCGGCCGACTCCGCCGCCGCACAGTTCTATGCCCCCTTTGCAGGTGCGGCTATCGGCGAATACTTTCGTGATACCGGCCGTGACGCCCTGATCATTTATGATGATCTTTCCAAACAGGCAGTCTCATACCGCGAGGTCTCCCTGTTGCTCCGCCGCCCGCCCGGCCGTGAGGCATACCCGGGCGACGTCTTCTACCTCCACTCAAGACTGCTTGAGAGAGCAGCCAAGATTATCGAGTCGGACGAGGTGGCACAGAAGATGAATGACCTGCCTGACTCAATCCGTCACATGGTCAAGGGAGGAGGCTCTCTTACAGCCCTGCCTATCATTGAGACACAGGCAGGAGACGTGGCAGCATATATCCCCACAAACGTCATATCAATCACTGACGGACAGATCTTTCTTGAATCTAGTCTGTTCAATGCCGGGATAAGGCCCGCCATCAACGTGGGTATATCAGTATCCAGGGTCGGCGGTAATGCCCAGATCAAATCGATGAAAAAGGTGGCCGGCACCCTCAAGGTTGACCAGGCACAGTACCGTGAGCTGGAGGCCTTCTCCAAGTTCGGCTCCGATCTTGACGCTTCAACCCTGGCCGTACTTGACAAGGGGGCAAAGAACGTGGAGATACTGAAGCAGAACCAGTATTCGCCCATGAAGGTCGAGGAACAGGTGGCGATCATCTATTGCGGAACCAAAGGCCTGCTGAAGGATGTGCCGGTACACAAGGTGAAGCAGTTTGAGAATGATTTTCTGGCATTCATGCGTGACAACCACGCTGACGTGCTTGAGACAATTAAGAAAGGAGTCATTAATGATGAGGTTACCGGAACGCTTGACAGGGCAGCTGCCGAGGTGGCCGGACGCTATTCATCACGCTAGTGTATAAGGATAAGGAAAGAAGATGGCAAACTTAAAGGCGATAAGGGTCAGGCTCAGCTCGGTGAAATCAACCCGCCAGATCACTTCAGCAATGAAGATGGTGGCGGCAGCCAAGCTGCGCAAGGCACAGGACTCCATTGTTCAGCTGAGACCATATGCAGACAAGCTGAACGAGATCCGTGCCGGCCTGAGCGCTGCCCTTCGTGACACCGAGATAGAAAATATCTATGCAGAAAGGAAGAAGGGCACCGGAAGGGTTCTGCTGGTTGTGATCACCTCCAACAAGGGTCTCTGCGGCGCATTCAATGCCAACGTGATCAGGGAGGCCAGGCACATCATGGCAGAGAAATACGGCGAGCAGATGAGAAGGGGTGACCTGGCCCTGATGACTGTGGGCAAGAAGGCTGCCGATACTTTCAAAAAACTGAAATACAATATCATGGCAGACCACAGCGATCTGTATACAGCCCTCACCTTTGACAGGGTGGCGGCAGTGGCTGACAGGCTGATGGAGCTATACCTCTCACGGGAGTATGATACTATTGAGTTAATCTATAACCAGTTCAAGAATGCAGCGGTACAGAAGCTTACCCGTGAGACATACCTGCCTGTCACCATGGAGACAGATGCCGGTGAGAAGAGTGCCCCTGCAGATTATATCTATGAACCTGACCAGGTAAGCATCATCTCGGAACTTATTCCAAAGACTTTGAGGATACAGCTATATAAGGCGGTGCTTGATTCATTTGCCGCCGAGCAGGGTGCCCGCATGACAGCCATGCACCAGGCAACGGACAACGCCACCGAGCTTATCAGGGATCTTACCCTGCAGTATAACAAGGCGCGCCAGGCCGCAATCACCAACCAGCTGCTTGAGGTGGTGAGCGGAGCAGAGGCGCTGAACGGATAATGAAGATACGACTATGTTCACCAGTGATTACCTGAGAGAGCTGACAGACAAGGCAATCTCCAGCCTGCCCGGAACGCCTGAAGCGGAAAAGCTCTTTGCTCCGGTGAGATACATAATGTCTATCGGGGGGAAGAGACTGAGACCGGTAATGTGCCTCATGTCATGCAATCTCTTCAGGGATAAGATAGACGAGGCTGTCATGCCGGCGGTGGGCATAGAGGTGTTTCATAATTTCACACTCATTCATGACGACATCATTGACAGGGCCGAAATGCGAAGAGGATCAGTAACGGTCCACTCCAAATGGGGAGCCGATCAGGCAATACTATCCGGTGATGTCATGGCTTTTGTGGCAGGAGAATGCATAGGACACGCACCGGAAAAGTCCCTTGCCAAAGCAATAAAACTCTTCAACAAAACCGCCAAAGAGGTCTGCACCGGTCAGCAGCTCGATCTTGATTTTGAGAAGAAAGGGGTGGTGTCAGAGGAGGAATACCTGCGCATGATTGAACTGAAAACGGCAGTGCTGGTGGCCGCCTCACTTAAACTGGGCGCCATCATCGGAGATGCATCCGAAAAAGACCAGGACCTGCTGTACGAATTCGGACGGTGCCTGGGAATAGCCTTTCAGATACAGGATGACGTGCTTGATACCTATGGCGACACAAAGATGTTTGGCAAGAAGACCGGCAGTGACATCGCCGCTAACAAAAAGACATATCTCCTGGTAAAGGCCCTGGAACTGGCCGGGGGTGAGAAGCTCAGCAGACTTCGCGGACTCCTCGGCCCGGACAATCATGACCCTGAAAAAAAATTCAGGGAGGTACTGGCAATATATGATGAGCTGGAGATAAGGCTTAAGGCTGAGAACCTCGCCTATGAATACTTCAATAAGGGATTCCAGGCCCTGGACAATGTATCCGTCAAGCCTGAACGCAAGAATGAGCTTAAACAATTGGCAGTGAATCTTATTGGAAGGGTTAAATAGCAACTGTTACGGAGCCGGGTAGTTTATGGAAAGATTAATATCAGAATATTTAAAACAGAATTAAGTCAGAGAGATGGCAAAAAAAACAGGAGTGATAAGTCAGGTCATCGGACCTGTGGTTGACGTTACCTTTGATACGGCCGGCACAGACATGCCCAACATACTTGACGCGCTGGAGATAACCAGGCATGACGGTTCGGTGCTGGTGGTAGAGTGCCAGCAACATATCGGGGAGAAGACAGTGAGGGCAATAGCAATGGATTCTACCGACGGTCTGCAGCGTGGCATGGAAGTTATTGCCACTGGTCAGCCGATAGTGATGCCGGTGGGTGACCAGATCAGGGGACGCCTTATGAATGTTACCGGGATGCCTATTGACGGAATCGGGGCCCTGGATAAGAAGGGAGGCTACCCCATCCACCGTAAACCGCCTAAATATGAGGATCTCTCAACCGAAAAGGAGGTCCTCTACACCGGCATCAAGGTGATTGACCTCATTGAACCCTACTCCAAGGGAGGAAAGATAGGCCTCTTTGGCGGCGCGGGTGTGGGTAAGACCGTTGTCATCCTTGAGCTTATAAACAATATTGCAAAAGCCTATTCGGGCCTGTCCGTCTTTGCCGGCGTGGGTGAGCGCACCAGGGAAGGCAATGACCTGCTGCGCGAGATGCTTGAAGCAAACGTGATCTCCTATGGGAAAGAGTTCCTGGAGGATATGGAGAAGGGCGGATGGAACCTTGACCTTGTTGATCGCGAGGCTCTCAAGGAGTCCAAGCTGGCCCTCGTGTTCGGTCAGATGAACGAACCTCCCGGCGCTCGTGCGCGCGTGGCCCTGTCAGGGCTCTCGGTGGCCGAGTACTTCCGTGACGGCGAGGGCGAAGGCACAGGAAGGGATATACTCTTCTTTATGGACAACGTCTTCCGTTTCACCCAGGCAGGCTCGGAAGTATCCGCCCTGCTGGGACGAATGCCTTCTGCCGTGGGTTATCAGCCCACACTGGCAACGGAGATGGGCGTGATGCAGGAGAGAATCACCTCCACCCGTCACGGATCTATCACCTCCGTGCAGGCTGTCTATGTCCCTGCCGATGACCTTACTGACCCGGCACCTGCAACCACCTTTGCACACCTTGATGCCACCACGGTTCTCAGCCGTAAAATCTCAGAGCTTGGCATCTATCCGGCTGTTGACCCGCTTGACTCTACCTCAAGGATACTGACTCCCGAAGTGGTTGGTGATGAACATTACCGCTGCGCCCAGAGGGTTAAGGAGATACTGCAGAGATACAATGAGCTGCAAGATATCATTGCCATCCTCGGTATGGATGAACTCTCAGAGGAGGATAAGCAGGTGGTTCACCGTGCACGCAGGGTGCAGAGATTTCTCTCACAGCCCTTCCATGTGGCTGAACAGTTCACCAATATTCCCGGGACACTGGTCTCAATAGAAGACACCATCAGGGGATTCAACATGATCATTGACGGTGAGGTGGACCAGTACCCGGAGGCAGCTTTCATGCTCGTGGGTACCATTGAAGATGCCATTGCCAAGGGCGAGAAGCTCCTTGCAGAGCATAAATAAAGCATAAAGTACCTGACGTGAAGATTGAGATAATAACACCAGACAGGAACATCTACTCCGGAGAGGTGCGCTCTGTGAGGGTGCCCGGCAGGAAAGGCTCATTCCAGGTCCTGAAGGACCACGCTCCCATCATCTCCACTCTTGAAGCCGGCCCGGTTATCATGGCTGACGAACAGGGTAACGAGCTGAGATATGATATTACCGGCGGCGTGATAGAGGTTAAAAAGAACAGGATCATCCTGCTGGCCGACTCCGTGTTACAGGGCTGAGCGTGATGGATAACGACGAATTCCGGAGACAGGGCCACGCCATTGTAGAGTGGATTGCCCGGTACTTTGAGGATATTGAGCAATACCCTGTCAGATCGCGTGTGAAGCCGGGTGAGGTAAAAGATGCATTGCCCGCACTGCCCCCGACGGGCAGTGAGCCATTTGACCTTTTCATGCAGGATTTTGACCGGATAATCATGCCGGGCATCACTCACTGGCAGAGTCCGAATTTCTTCGCATATTTCCCTGCCAACAGCAGTCCTCCTTCGGTGCTTGCAGAGATGCTTACCGCAGCCCTCGGGGCTCAGTGCATGCTCTGGGAGACCTCCCCGGCAGCTGCCGAGCTGGAAGAGAGGATGATGGAATGGCTGCGACTGATGACCGGCCTGCCGGAAGGATTTGAAGGGGTTATACAGGACAGCGCCTCATCAGCCACACTGGC
>JAAZBN010000177.1 GCA_012513795.1 Bacteroidales bacterium
ATCCCCGTAGGGGATAAAGAATTGTAACAGATCCCCGTAGGGGATTAAGAATTGTAGCAGATCCCCGTAGGGGATAAAGAATTGTAGCAGATCCCCGTAGGGGATTAAGAATTGTACAGATCCCCGTAGGGGATTAAGAATTGTAGCAGATCCCCGTAGGGGATTAAGAATTGTAGCAGATCCCCGTAGGGGATTAAGAATTGTACAGATCCCCGTAGGGGATTAAGAATTGTAGAGAGTATATAATATAAAAAGTTGGTCGTAGACCAACAAGAATTGTAACAGACATGACCAACCCACCCGCCCCTCCAGGTTTTCGGACACAGGCGTATACAGTTCTTAATGCCCTACAGGCATTAATTGACTATGCAGGAAAGCCGGATAAATTGGAAGTTGGTCATAGACCAACAAGAATTGTAACACAAATCATTCATTTATGAAACAGACAATTTTCCTACTCACCGCCGCCGTGGCCCTCGCCATCACATCATGCGGCAAGAAACCCCAGCCCCCCGTGGCTGAAAAAATCCCCTACGTTGTTGAAAGCAACGGCAACGAACGGTTAGACAACTACTTCTGGATGCGCCTCAGCGATGAGCAGAAAAACGCTGAAACACCGGATTCGCAGACAGTTAAGGTGCTGGCATACCTCAATGCTGAAAACAATTATGCTGACGCCCTGATGAAAAAGACAGAACCTCTGCAGGAAAAACTCTTTGAGGAGATCAAGGGACGTATCAAGCAGGACGATGAGACCGTTCCTTATCTTGACAACGGATACTGGTACCATACCAAATACCTTCCGGGCAAGGAATACCCTGTACTCTACAGGAGAAAGGATGGCACTGACAATCCCGAGGTGATGCTAGATATTAACCTCCTGGCTGAAGGTCATGACTATACAGGTGTGGGCGGTGCATCAGTTTCAACTGATAACAATATCCTGGCTTATGGCATTGACCATGTCAGCCGCCGGCAATATACGATGCAGTTCAAGGATCTGAACACAGGTGAACTTCTTCCTGACAACATCCTCAATACCACCGGTCAGAGTGTCTGGGCTGCCGATAACAAAACAATCTTCTATGTTAGCAAAGACCCCGAGACACTCAGGGCTGCAACTGTTATGAAACATGTGCTGGGGACTCCCGCCTCTGAAGATAAAGCAGTCTTCAATGAGGATGACGAGACCTTCTCTGTCTATCTCGGTAAAACCAAAAGCAAGGAGTATATCATACTAACCTCAAGCCAGACCCTCACAACTGAGGTACGGTTGATTGAGGCAGCTAATCCTGATGGCAAAATAATGGTATTCGAGCCGCGCAAGGTGGGTCATGAATATTCAATTGACCATCTTAACGGAACATTCTACATCAGGACCAATGCTGACGATGCAAAGAATTTCAAGCTTATGTCATGCCTGGAAAGCAGGACAGGAATGAGCACCTGGAAAGAGGTTATCCCTCACCGTGATGATGTGCTCTTTGAGAATTTTGAAGTATTTGACAATTACCTTGTTGCTGATGAGCGTATCAAAGGCCTTACAAACCTGAGGATCATCAACCTGGCAGACAAATCAGAGCACTTCCTTGATTTCGGCGAGGAGACATATACAGCCGGGATAAACGTTAATCCACAGGCAAATACGACTATGCTGAGATACAGCTATTCCTCACTGACAACTCCCAACTCGGTGTACGACTATGATATGGCAGCACGCACAAAGACACTGCTCAAGCAGGACAGCGTGCTGGGCGGATTTGATAAAAACAACTATGAGTCGAAGCGCCTCTGGGCAACCGCCACAGACGGTACCCTGGTTCCGGTATCGCTGGTATACCGTAAGGGATTCACGCAGGACGGCACCGCACCGATGCTTCTTTATGCCTATGGCTCTTACGGTTCATCAACTGATCCCTGGTTCCGCTCATCAATCTTAAGTCTGCTTGACAGGGGCTTCGTTTATGCCATAGCGCACATAAGGGGCGGCAGCGAGATGGGTCGACAGTGGTACGAGGACGGTAAGCTGCTGAAGAAGATCAACACCTTTACCGACTTCAATGACTGCGCACGGTTCCTCATCAATGAGAAATACACCTCGGCTGATAACCTCTACGCTATGGGCGGCAGCGCCGGCGGCCTGCTCATGGGTGCTATAGCCAATATGGAGCCTGCCCTTTACAATGGTATCATTGCACAGGTGCCATTCGTGGATGTGGTCAGCACAATGCTTGATGCCACTATCCCCCTTACTACCTTCGAATGGGACGAATGGGGTGATCCCCGCAAACAGGAGTACTATGACTACATGCTTTCCTACTCTCCCTATGACCAGGTAAAGGCACAGGATTATCCCAACATGCTGGTTACAACCGGTTACTGGGATTCGCAGGTGCAGTACTGGGAGCCGGCCAAATGGGTTGCCAAACTGCGCGACATGAAGACCGATGACAATATCCTCATCATGGATGTAAATATGGTAGCTGGACACGGTGGCGCTTCAGGCAGGTTTGAAAGACTTAAGACTACCGCCCTGGAGTATGCATTCATGCTTGATCTTGAGCGGATTACGGAATAATCCGGCGGCAGAGGGGAGATCATCCCTGCAGCTGAGGGCCATGGCCCTGGCACAGAAGTGGTCATAACCCCGGAATAACGGGGGCGATGACCCCGGCCGCATAGGGTGATCGCCCCGGATTCAATAAAACAAGAGAGGCTGACCTTTTTTACCGGTCAGCCTCTGCTTTTTCAAACAGAATAGAAAAACATTAAGTTATGAAGCCTGCCCGGCGGCTATTGTTCCGGAAGCCTGCTGAAACTCTGTCGCTGCATCAGAACCATTGCACTGACAGCTGAATCACTGATCCCGGAACCCGAAGGGAGGCATCGGAGACCAGTATCCGGGAGTAGGCCCCGCAGCCCGGAACCCGAAGGGAGGCATCGGAGATCAGAACCCGAAGGGCGATCTCTGTTGCGTTGATTTCATCTCAGGCTTGCGGGGAAGAAGCTGGTCACTGGTGGCAGCATTCCACGCCAGCCATGCTGTTATTATTGCATTGTGCCTCAGATCAGGTACAAGCAGACGCTCCCGGGTGTCAGCCAGCGTGTGGTAACCGCGACCATATTCTATGTCATCCTGAATGAACTGGAACCCCGGCAGACCAACGCCGTCAAAACTCTGGTGGTCAGTGCCGCCGGTATTCCTGATGGCTATGGTGCTGAAACCCATGTCCCTGACAGGTTCCATCCACTTCTCAAACAACGGCCTCACAAGGTTGTTCTCCTGGAGGTAGATGCCGCGGTAACGGCCGGTACCGTTGTCCATGTTGAAATAAACAGAGAATCTGTCAAACCCCGGCTTCTTTTCGTTCTTCTCCCTGTCAAACAGGTATTTTGATACATAACCCCTTGATCCGATCAGACCCTGCTCTTCACCGCCCCATAGTGCCACACGGATGGTCCTGCGTGGTTTGGCGTCAATAGCCTTGAGTATGCGCAGTGCCTCCATCATGACCATACATCCTGAAGCATTGTCAGCAGCGCCTGTTCCACCGTGCCATGAGTCGATGTGCGCTCCCAGCAACACTACCTGGTCCTTCAGTTTCGGATCGGTACCGGGGATCTCGGCAATGACATTATAAACCTTCTTGCCAGGAGTGAATTCAGCCTTGATCTCAGCCTCCACCTCCACCTTCTCACCGTTGCGGATAAGCCTCTCCATTCGGCCATAAACCTCCATTGGCACACTTATCTCTGTCACCGGAGGCGTACTCTTGCCATCATATGATGATCCTGAAGATCTGGGTATGTTGAAGGCATTGCCCTGCGTCATTATCATAAGGACATCCTCACCCATTATGAATTCATTTATCCTGTTCCTCATCTCCCTCATAGCCATATAGTCGCCCATGTACCTGCGCGACGGCCTGCCGGAAACATCTGTCATTGCAAGACGTTCCAGATCATCGTCTGTAAGCCTCTTTGCCAACGGCTCAAAACTGACTTCGTACTGGCTGCCTGAAGGAGCCATTATGATCTTGCCTTTCAGCTTACCTCGATACTTCTCTATGTCTTCAATCGTCCTGATGTCCACCAGGATCACCTCACCACGGATAATGCCGTCAGTGCCGGATGTCCAGGCCACCGGCGTAACAGAAAAATTGTTGTAGTAGGGAACAACCATTGCGGCGTATGCCTTTGAATAATCCCATCCACCACGACTGAAGTCGCCGACCTCCTCAATACGGACATTGGAGAGACCATATTCGGCCAGCCTGGCCCTGGCAATCTCATTGGCCCGGTCAAGGCCGGCTGAGCCCGTTAAACGGGGTCCTGCAAGATCAGTCATAATATAGGCCAGACGCTCAATGTCAGAGTTGCGCTGACCCTCCTGCCTGATCTTGTAAACCATCTCCAGATCAACAGTAACCTCCTGGGCTGAAGCCGGAATGACAAACACGAACAGGAGCGATGCCACCAGTATCATCCTGAACTTTTCTAAACGGATTCTCATGTTTATTCGATTATGATGGAATAAATATATAGTCATAAATTATAAGGCTGTGTGGCATTAACATTAATTAACTTTACTTTTGTGCTGAGATGACCACCAGATGATCTATCCGGATACATACGAATCAAAAATCGGCTTTGATCGCATCAGGGAACAGCTGACTGCCAATTGCCTTAGCACGGCTGGCATCCGGAAGGTTACTGCAATGCAGGCAGCCTTCAGTGCAGAAGAGGTAAGGGAGATAGTCTCCCGTACAGCTGAGTTCCAGCAGATCCTTGTCAATGGTGAGCAGTTTCCGTCAGAGAACTACAATGACCCCTATGAAACGCTGGAAAAGCTCAGGGTAGAGGGTACATTCCCGGAGCTTGAGGAAGTGGTTGCACTGCGTGGTTCGCTGGATACCATAAGACGGATCATTGGTTTCTTTAAGAACAGGAAGGATGGCCGTTATCCGCTGCTGACAGAACTGGCCGGGAAGGTAGTCTACTATCCATTTGTTGCTGAGGCTATTGACCGTATTATCGATAAGGAGGGTAAGGTCCGTGACGGCGCCTCTCCGGCCCTGAAGACCATTCGCGCCGGGCTGGCATCAAAAACCCTTGCAGCAGTGAGAAAACTGCATGCAGTGCTACACCAGGCCCAGGCTGACGGCATAGTGGAACGCGACATAACTGTGGCTGTTCGCAATGGAAGGGGTGTGATCCCCGTAAGTGCATCCAACAAGAGAGGCATAAAAGGATTTGTACATGATGAATCAGCAACCGGGAAAACGGTATTCATAGAGCCGGCAGAAGTGGTTGAACTGAATAACGAGATCACAGAGCTGGAACACCAGGAGAAACGTGAGATAGTACGCATACTCACAGCTCTTGCTGATACATTACGGCCTTACATAGATGACCTTGAGGAGAACTGCAGATTTCTGGCAGAGATAGACTTTATCAGGGCCAAAGCCCTTTTTGGCAACAGGCTGAGGTGCATCATGCCCTCCATTGCCACAACACCACACCTGCGCTGGGTAAATGCCCGGCATCCACTGCTCACCCTCGCCTTTGCACGTACCCCCGGCAGGGAGGTGGTGCCGTTGACTATCACCATCGACAGTAAGGAGCGGATAGTCGTCATCTCAGGACCCAATGCAGGAGGTAAGTCAGTGTGCCTCAAAACGGTAGCACTCATACAGTACATGCTTCAGTGCGGCATGACCATCCCTGTTGGCGAAGGCACCGAGACAGGTATATTCGGCCGGTTTTTTATTGATATAGGCGACGAACAGAGCCTGGAGAATGATCTCAGCACCTACAGCTCACACCTTATCAATATGAAACAGATGCTCAGATACGCCGATGATCTGTCGCTGGTGATGATTGACGAGTTTGGCACCGGGACGGAGCCAGTCATCGGAGGGGCACTGGCGGAAGCAATACTGGCTGAACTGAACAGGAGAGGAGCCTATGGGGTGATAACAACCCATTATACCAACCTTAAGCACTTCGCAACATCACAGGAGGGCATCAGTAACGGAGCCATGGCTTTTGATAACCAGCTGATGCAGCCACTCTTCCGCCTTGATCAGGGAAAGCCGGGAAGCTCGTTCGCCTTCGAGATAGCAAACAAGATCGGGCTGCCTAAAGAGATACTTGCAGACGCTGCTGCAAGGGCGGGAGAGGGGAATGTCGACTTCGACCGCAACCTGAGGGAGATTGCAAGAGACAAACGCTACTGGGAGAAGAAACGCGAGGCAGTGCGCCGCCACGAGAAGAGACTTGAGGAGCTCATATCCACCTATGAGACCCAGTTGGGGGATATAAAAACCCAAAAGAAGGAGATCATCAGCCAGGCGAAGACTAAAGCGGAAGAGATGCTTCGCGATACCAACAGGATGATTGAAAACACCATTCGCACCATCCGCGAGGCGCAGGCAGAGAAGGAGAAGACAAAGGAGGTGCGGGAGGAGCTCGACACTTTCCGTGAACACCTCGAAAAGGAGGACAAACATGCTGAAATCCCCCTCGTGGCAAAACGCAGGATAGATACCCCAGCGGCAAGCATTGTCAAAAGAATAACTGCAAATAAGGAGACGCCGCATCCGGTTAAAAAGAAAAAGGGATCCCTGGCTCCGGGCGACTACGTAAAGATCACCGGTACCGATACGGTAGCCCAGGTGACTGAGATACGCGGCAGGAAAATACAGGTCATCTCCGGAAGCCTTAAGATGAATGTCGATATCAGCATGACCGAACCGGTCACCGTAGAGGAGCAGAGAAAGGCCGCATCAGCCGGCATCAGGCAGCAGAAGGTCGACTGGTCACTTACTGCCCGCCGCAACCAGTTCAAACCGGAGATAGACGTGCGTGGTATGCGTACCGATGAAGCATTGCAGATGGTGCAGGAGTTCATTGACACCGCACTCATGATCCAGTACCGGAACCTGCGCATACTGCACGGCAAGGGGAACGGGATACTGAGACAAATGATCAGGCAGTACCTCGGGTCAACCGGGGCTGTAAAAAACGTCATGGATGAGCATGTTGACCGCGGCGGCGCCGGAATTACGCTGGTGGAGCTGGATATCTGACTGCTGTATGCTGAAACCGAACCCCGGGGTACCCGACAGAGGCATGGCTGACCGGGAAATCTGGCACAGCCGTCCTGACCGCAAGACCGTCCCGACCTCCCGTTCGGGATTTCCGCTCCGCTCCAACAAGACCGCAAGACCGTCCCGACCTCCCGGTCGGGTTTTCCGCTCCGCTCCAACAAGACCGCAAGACAATTATGATAAGACCCGTCATTCTCGCAAAACTGCTTTATATCATTTTCTTCGCAGACCGAAATGAATAGATTTGCATAACGAAAACCTGAATCATGAAGAACCTTACCCTGCTATTTACCGCCCTGATGATGCTGATGATGCTTCCGGCTACGGGGCAGACAAATGATTTTTACGATGATGAGCCCACGATGCAGCTTAAGGGCACAAAAAAGATCCTTGTTACCGGCGAGGTGCTGAAGGATATGACCATTGACATAACCCGCCTGCCGAAACACAGCATCACCGTCAAGGAGACCTGCCTGAATGATGGTAATGTAGGTTTTACCGGTGCCTATCGTTATGACGGCTATTCGGTCTATGACATCCTTAACAGGATTGTGCTGAAGAAGAAGAACGACGCTGAATTTCCGCCGATCATTGACCTGTATGTTGAGATAACCAATGACCGTGGAGAGACCGCGCTCTTCTCGTGGGGAGAGATATACTACCCAAACAACCGACACAGATTGCTTATAGCCACCTCCGTAGCGCGCATTGTTCCTTCCAAGTCAAAGGATCTGTGGCCATTGCCAACCGAGACAAAGGTTGTTGCCGGAAATGACCTGGTCACTTCCCGCAATATCAGCAACCCTGTAAAGATCACTGTCAGGTCACTTGACAGCCGTTATCCGATCAACCAGGGAATGTCTCCCATGTTTTCGGAGACAATGCGGCTCTGCGTCAATGGCAAGCAGCGTGACATACTGACGGAGTTGCCTGAAGGGATGGACAGTCAGACATATCATACAGTGTTCTACGGTCGCGGCAGGGGTATCCATGGCACAACACCCTTTGCCGGAGCCATGCTTAATGAGCTGATAAAGGATTACTACATGCTTACTCCTGATGTGCTGCAGAAGGGCATGGTGGTTATTGCCGGGCTTGACGGTTACCGTGCAGCCTTTACCCTAAGTGAGATAGTTAACCGTAATGACCAGCAGGAGGTCTTGATTATTGACAAGGACAATTATGAGGGTGCCGGCCGGTTTTCAATATTCCCGGCATGCGACTATTTCTCTGATCGCGCCATCAAGGCTGTCATGGAGATAGATTTGTTGCTGCCGTCCGCAGGAGCTCCATGGGCTATTGTGGTGCATGGCGGCGCCGGCACCATAACACGTGAGCGCATGTCTGCCGAGGCAGAGGCGGAATACAGGAGGGTGCTTCAGGCAGTCATTGACAGCGGCGCCGCCGTGCTCAGCGCCGGCGGCTCAGCCCTTGACGCCGTGGAGCGGGCTGTCAGAATGATGGAAGACTCGCCTCTCTTCAACGCGGGCAAAGGCGCAGTCTTTACCCACGAGGGCCGCAATGAGCTCGACGCCTCTGTCATGGATGGCAGCAGCCTCGCCGCCGGCGCCGTGGCAGGAGTAACTGACATACGTAACCCCATAACCGCCGCACGGGCTGTAATGGAGCAATCTTCACATGTCATGCTCACCGGGAAGGGAGCATCTGAGTTTGCAGCAGAGAAAGGACTGGAGATAGTTGATCCATCTTACTTCAGGGAGGAGTCGCGATTCAGGGAGCTGCAGCGCGTGCTGGAAAGAGAAAAGCACGGAACGGTCGGATGCGTGGCCCTTGACAAGAACGGCAATCTGGCAGCAGGAACCTCCACCGGCGGGATGACCAACAAACGGTATAACCGCATCGGCGATGCCCCGGTGATAGGAGCAGGGACATACGCCAACAACGCTACATGCGCCGTGTCAGCCACAGGCCACGGGGAGTTTTTTATAAGATATACGGTGGCACATGATATCTCTGCACTGATGGAATATAAAGGACTGACTCTTGATGAGGCAGCCAGGGAGGTCGTCAATAAGAAGCTCGTAAAAGCAGGAGGCACGGGAGGCGTCATCTCGGTAGACGGCACAGGGAATATCAGCATGCCCTTCAACACTGAAGGCATGTACCGCGGCTACAGGACTGCCGATGGAAAAACAGGGGTCTTCATCTATTCAGATGAGCCTGACAGGCACTGACAGCTGAACTTTTCCGCCACCGGCGCGGCAGGAGGTGACAAATGAAATCTGTCAATAAAAAGTATGCGGCGCTCCATACAGGGGCGCCGCATACTTTATTACTTTTCGCTGACGGTCAGGCTGCGCCGGGGAATCAGCCCGCGAACCTTCCAGGTAAACCGGAGGATCAGTCTATCCTGACTGAACCGTATGATGTGTTGATGACCACTTCTGACCGCGGATTGGCACAGTTGCCCACCCTGCCGGCCATCTCGGTGGATGTGTTGCCCTGTATCCTCCTGTCAGGAGCAAAATTACTGTCATCCATCTTCAGACTCCCGTAAGAGGTTCTGGCATCAAGCCTGTAGCATGCACCCGGAGCAATACCCAGCTTCACTGCGCAGTAGCCTGCCTTGACATTAACAGATTCAAATTCCGCGGGGATTACGTCAACGGTGAGGTTGCCATACTTTGTTTCCACCTCAAGCTTCCTGTTCACCCTTTTGAATTTAAAATCAGTGTAACCGCCCATGGCTACAATGTTATTGGCTGCACCCACGGAATAACCGTCATACTTGCTGTCTGTCACAAGTGAGCTCACCTCGCCTACCGATACCTTTGAGTACTTGCTGTCAAGCAGCAGGGCCTGCGCTCTTTCAATGCTGAGCATACCCACATACCTGGCATTGATCTCAGCCCAGCCCAGCTCATATGCCGTGGCTTTGCCGTATGCCAGAATGATAGTGTTGAGTGGCTTGTTATTGCCTCTGGTAAGCTTGTTGACTGTCAGGTCACCATACTTGACATTCACCACTGTATAGCCGGAATGCTCATCAAGAACTATGTTCCCGTACCTGTTGCTTACGTCAAGGTTAACCCGGGCAGGCATCTTAATAATGTAACTGATGCTGAAGTTGTTGCTTGATCCTTTCCAGCTTATTGATGAAAAATCCTTGCTGAAAACGGTTTCGGCTTTCAGGTTGCCTCCTGCCTCGGTGAATTCAACAGTTATCATTTCCAGGAGTTTCCTCGCGCGGTCAGCAGAAGGATGCTCGATCTTCACGGTGACATCAATGACGATATTGTTTCTGTCCCATGTCTCGGTAACCACCGATCCGAACTTATTAATGACCGTAAGCGTGGAGTTATCCGTGGGAACCATCTCACGGTGATACTCCTTCTTTACCTCTTCTGCCGAGGCGGACAGGGTGATTGCGCAGAGCAATGCTGCGAACAGGGTCACCCGCTGGTTAGTAAACAACGTTTTCATGGCTGACTGGATTTGCGGTTTCTGCTTTTATCTCTTTGAGCTGGTCAAGTATATAACTCATTACTTCAAGTTTTGTCTGGTAGTGTTTTATCATTGCGTCAATAATGCGCTGGTCATTGGGATTAGCCCTGAGCTCCTTCTGCAGATCCCTGTAGACGGAGTCCATTGATGCCATCTCCTGCAACAGGGCCTCTTGCTGCTCCGGATTGGAGAGGTCAAGTGATGAGAATTCATTTTCCATCAGGTTGACCTGCTGCACATAGTACCTTTCCACCTCCCGGTACTCCGGAGAGACTTCGCTGAGTGTCATCGTCCGCTTCAGGTTGGGCCTCACGAAGTGATCAAAGGTCCAGAGTGATGAAAGGGTGATCAGCAGTGTCACCACGGCAGCCTTGAGCAGATGCGGTATTATGCTTCTCTTGACTGCACCTGAGTGAAGCCTTGTGGCAAGCTTAAAGCTGAATCTCTCGAAGTGTCCGTCTGACGGCTCCCTGTCGTCAAATTCACTCCTGCCTCTTTTGATTATATCTTCAATCCTGTTCATACTTCAAAAGTTTTTCTGTTCTTAAGTTCACTCACCAGTTTCTGCTTTGCCCTCGAGAGCTGTGATCTTGAGGTGCTGCTTGAAATGCTGAGCATCTCTGCTATCTCATCGTGGTCATAACCCTCAATGAGATAGAGAGAGAGTATCACACGGTATCCTTCGGGAAGCCGGTTGATGGCGGCCTTGACCTCTTCAACGCGGGCATCCACATCTTCCCTGTGTGCCTCGTCGTCAGTGCTGTCGTCCCTGATCCCTACATGACTTTCAATATCTTCAAAGATCGCCTTCCTTTTCCCCAGGGCGTCAAGTGATCTGTTTACCACTATTCGCTTCAGCCATGCGCCGAAGCTGACGGTGCCCGAGTAGGTGTTTATCTTCTCGAAGGCTGAGAGGAACGCTTCCTGCATTACATCCTCAGCCTCCATGTCATCGTTCACTATACGCAGGCTGGTGTTGTACATCGCTTTGTAATAAAGCTTGTAAACCTGGAACTGTGCCCGCTGGTCTCCTGCACGACACCCGTCGATCAGGTCCTGGTGGATGTTTTTGAATGCTGCTTCAACATTTTCCATCTTTGTCCAAAGATCCGGTTTAAGTATGTTTGACGCCGCACCCACGTATTTGAACTCTTCAATTCAATGACGACACTGGTGGGTGAATGCTGCATCCAAGGTAAAAAAAAGCAGGAATTGTAAGAAAATTTTTTTATCCCTGTGTTACCACACCTGTGGCATAATCAAGCTCTGAGCCGAAAAGACTGTGTGGGATGGAGTAAACCAGCAGCAGTATAACAGCCGCAACAATAGTATATACCGGCCTCTGGCGCCTGTGATTCATTACAACTGCTGCAATCCAGAAAATTCCTGCAATAAGTGTTTTATTATCAGTCAGATCCCATCCAAAGGGTATGCCGGTCCATAGATCCCCGAAAGCATATTTCTGTACAAGTGGGCCCAGCACCATCCCTCCGGCAAGGAGCAACCAGAGTGCCAGCTGACCGTATCTTCTCTGTTTATCTGAACCTGCTGCCGCGGTTATGCCTGCAAGGTTGGAGAGCAGCATGGCAAAAAACATAATCAGGATATGGGGGATCATTATCACCGCAGGCACGTTACCCTTGAACCTTATAACCACTGGTTTTTCCTTCATTACAGCAATCTCAGCGCCTGAAGGATCACGGAGAAGTATATAATACTCAAGTTTGCCGGCAGCAGGCTGGGAGGGAAGTCCACCCGCCAGAACAGTGCCGTCATGCTTCATCTCCACTGCCGTCCATTCTTCATTAACCCTGAAACGCCGGTATTGAAGAGTGCCGGAATAATCCCGGGGTACCTCAAGCTTTATCAGACAGGGATGGGTGTTCGTCTGGCTGCGCTTAAGCGCGAAGGAGTAGTCCGTTCCGCCAACAGTTACAGTTGCCCTGAGCGGATAGGTGGGGCCGGTCATCCTCTGGTACATGGCGGCAGCGATGGTAATTATGACGGCTATGGTCCAGAAAAGAAAAGTCCTCATGGGTATTATAATAAAGTGGTTACAATTGAATCAACAGCAGCTCCCTCTCACCGTTGCGCATCACCTCCACGGTTACTCTCTGGCCAGGTTTCAACTGGCTGAGCCTGAACATGTAGTCTTCGATGTTGCCTACCGGTTTTTCGTCTATTGCCACTATAATGTCGCCCTTCAGCATCCCACCAAGGGCTGCCGGTTTGCCAGGGGTTACGAAGTCAGCCCTTAGCCCGTCACGGACGTTCCCCGCAAAATCAGGCATGATACCCAGGGTGATTCCCCTTCTCCTGGTCATGGGACCTGCAGGTCCCTTAGGTCCGGCCTCGGTGAACGCGAGCCTTGCAGGTGCGTCTGCCGCAGATATAACAATGCTGAAAAGAAGATCACCTGTCTTTACCATACCTTCATAATTGAGCTTGTCAGGTGTATCAAAAGGTGTATGATAGTCGAGGTGTGCACCTGTTGTCAATGAGAGCACAGGGATATCCTTTCCGTAGAAAGATGAATGGTCTGAGGGGCCATATCCCTCGGAAGTGAAGGAAAGGCTGACAGCGGTGGTATCAGCGTAAGCCATTACCGTGTCACGGAGTCCGGCTGCCGTTCCCACGCCTGCAACCTGAAGGCCGTTTCCCTCCTTCATCCGTCCTACCATGTCAAGATTGATCATCAGGTTGACGGCAGAGGGATCGATGCCTGTGTTCTCAACGAAGTGCTTTGATCCCAGCAGCCCCATCTCCTCACCGGAGAACGCCACAAATAGAATAGTGCGGGCAGGCCTCTCACGCAAGGCTGCCAGCTTTTCTGCCAGTTCAATCATCAGAGCCACGCCCGAGGCATTGTCGTCAGCACCGTAATGAACAGCCACCGTGTCAGGATTCCTGCTTGAAGAACCGGGACCACCCAAACCCAGGTGATCATAATGTGCTCCAATTATAACATACTCTCCGGCGATTGATTCACCACTGATCATCATGACCACATTCGATGTAAAAGCCTCTTTCTTTACCACCTCTGCTTCAGCAGACACCGATGCAGCGGTAATGAAACCCTTATGGATTTTTGGCTGTGCTGCCTTCTCTTCCAGCTCAGCCAGCACCCCTGATGAGCCTTTCAGGATGTCGTCAGCAAGACTCCTCTTTACCTTAATCACGGGGATACCGGCGGATGACTCATTCCGTGAGGGCTTATCAAGGTTATCAGCCACATCCCATTTTTCACCAGATACCAGAAAGACACCCCCAGCGCCATTCTCCCTGGCGTTCAGTACTTTCAATCTGTCAGAGCTTAGCAGTGCATAGCCTTCTGATTCCGGGTCAGACTCAGGATAACCGCGGAGGATCAGTGCCCATTTGCCAGACAGATCCACACCGGCGAAGTCATTGCGGTGAAGTGTGTCACCTGATGGCAGCAGCCCATAGCCGCAGAAGACCACAGGTGCCTCTAGAGAGGAGTTTGATGTCAGCGCCAGCGGCATGAAGTCAATTCCCATTGAGTACTCTGTACCATCAATTGACAGCCGGTTGCGTGCCCCCGCTTCTGCCGCTACGTTCACAACAAAGGCCTGAAATCCTGTGCCAGTGAATGGTTCAACACCGGCTTTCTGAAACTCCTTCGCTATATAAAGGGCCGCAAGCGAATCACCGCCTGTCCCGGTACCTCTTCCGGAAAACCTGTCTGATGCCAGCTCTCCCGTGATCTTTGTCAGCTCCTCAGCCGTGATGGCTGCCTTGTTGCCAGTACAGGCACAGGCGGTAATAGAAATGGCAAGAGATATGATTAAAACAGTTCTCATAGTGTCACTTATCGTGCCGACAAAAATAGCAATCTTTTGATACGCAGATGTGTGATATTTGTAACGAAGATGTTCCATGGAAGGGCATTCATAAAACAACCTGCCGGGAAAGCAGCGATACTGCCACCCCGGCAGGGATTTAATCATTCGGATAAGATTCAGCCTGTCTGTCAGTTGAACTGCAGGATAGCCTTCTTAATCAGCGAGATTGCATCACGCAGTTGCTCTTCAGTTATGACAAGGGGAGGGGCAAAGCGGATGATATGTCCGTGGGTTGGCTTGGCCAGCACGCCAAGATCCTTCATGGCCAGACATACATCCCACGCCTCCTTGCCGTTTTTCGGCCTGATGACAATGGCGTTCAGCAATCCCTTGCCACGTACAAGCTCTATCATGTCTGATTTTATTGCCTTCATCTCCTCACGGAAGATCTTTCCGAGCTTTTCGGCTTTTTCTGCCAGCTTCTCATCTTTGATCACCTCAAGGGCAGCAATTGCTACTTTGCATGCCAGCGGATTGCCGCCGAAGGTAGAGCCATGTTCGCCGGGTTTGATGGTCAGCATAATATCATCATCAGCCAGTACGGCGGATACAGGGAGTACGCCACCGGAGAGGGCCTTGCCCAGGATAAGTATGTCAGGCCTTACACCCTCATGGTCACAGGCCAGGAGCTTGCCGGTACGGGCCAGGCCCGTCTGTACCTCGTCGGCAATGAAGAGTACATTATGCTTTTTGCACAGATCGTATGCCTTCTTAATGTATCCTTCATCCGGAACAAAGACACCTGCTTCGCCCTGGATGGGCTCAACCAGAAATCCTGCCACATCGGGATCCTTCAAAACCGTTTCAAGTGCCGCGATATCATTATAGGGTATGGTGATGAAACCGGGTGTGAAAGGACCGTAATCCTTTCGTGCATCCGGGTCAGTGGACATGGAGACGATGGTTATTGTGCGGCCATGGAAGTTGCCGTCGCAGACAATGATCTTCGCCTGGTTTTCCTTTATTCCCTTCACCAGGTAGGCCCATTTGCGGCAGAGCTTGAGAGCGGTCTCATCGCCCTCTGCACCACTGTTCATCGGGAGCACCTTGTCATACCCGAAGTACCTGGTAATATACTCTTCGTACTCACCGAGGACCGAATTGAAAAAAGCCCTAGAGGTTAGTGTGAGTTTCGCAGCCTGGTTGGTTAGTGCTCCGATTATCTTCGGGTGGCAGTGACCCTGGTTTACTGCAGAGTATGCAGAGAGAAAGTCATAATACCGTTTGCCCTCAACATCCCACACGAAAGGTCCTTCACCCCTGTCAAGCACTACAGGCAGGGGGTGATAGTTATGCGCTCCGTATTTCTCTTCTCTTTCAATGTAATCATGAGTTTTCATTGCTCAGTATTTTATAGTTATCGTTTATATCCGGGGATGGCAATGATACAAACCTTTTTCGACAAAAAGAAAAGCAGGTATCAGCTTTCTTCATCACCCAGCAGATCAGGCCTTCTTTCACGGGTTCTGAGTAGCGATTGCTCAAAACGCCACTTCTCTATCTCCGGTGTGTTGCCTCCAAGGAGTATCTCCGGTACCTTCCAGCCCATGAATTCGGCTGGCCTGGTATATTGCGGCGGCGCCAGCAAACCGTCCTGGAAAGAGTCTGATAGAGCAGACTCGGCATCGGACATGGCCCCGGGTAAAAGCCTGACCACTGCATCAGTAATGATTGCAGCCGGCAATTCGCCACCGGTAAGCACATAATCCCCCACGGAAATCTCACGGGTGACAAGATGATCCCGGATGCGCTGGTCTATGCCCTTGTAGTGACCGGCAAGGATAATGATGTTCTCTTTCATTGAGAGCTCATTTGCCATTGACTGGTTAAAGCGCTGCCCGTCAGGAGAGGTGTAGATGATTTCGTCATACTTCCTCTGTGAAGTGAGATGAGTGATGCAGTTGTACACAGGCTCCACCATCATCACCATCCCGGCTCCGCCTCCGAAAGGATAATCATCAATGCTCCTGTGCCTGTCAGTTGAATAATCGCGCAGGTTGATCAGGTTTATTTCGACAATGCCCTTCTTGCGCGCCCGCCTGATGATCGAATTATCAAACGGTCCGTGCAGAAGGTCGGGAAGTACTGTGATTATGTCAATTCTCATAAAATTGGCGTTTAGTAAATCTAATATAGTTTTTTTGTATATTTGGAAACGACAAGTCGAAATTAACCAACAAATAAAATTTTAGAACATGGGAAAATTTGTAATCTCAAAAAGGAAGAACGGTGAGTTTCAGTTCAATCTTCTTGCCGGCAATGGCCAGGTTATTCTTACCAGCGAAGGCTATTCATCAAAACCTTCATGCATGAACGGTGTCAAGTCAGTCATGAAGAATGCAGCCGATGCCAAAAGGTTTGACGCCAAGGTTGCCAAGAATGGCAAGTTTCATTTTAACCTGAAAGCCGGCAACGGCCAGGTGATAGGCAAAAGCGAAATGTACGAATCACAGAGCAGCTGTGACAACGGTATTGCTTCAGTGAAGAAGAACGCTCCCGGCGCAACCATTGATGACCAGACCAAGGCATAACTATTTCAGTCTTTCGTAGACAATTTTACCGTCTGCGATAGTATAATCTGCTTTAACTGACATAATCATCTCCTCAGGGGTATCGAAGATATTTTCTGAGAGGATGGTTATGTCTGCCAGATAGCCCTTCCTGATCATTCCTTTTCTCTCTTCCATGAACTGTGCATAGGCTGAGCCGAGGGTGTAGAATTCTATAGCCTTTCCCATTGAGATCTTCTCCATGGGGAACCAGCCCTCTCCCTCTTCTCCGCCCCGATCCTTGCGCGTTACCGATGCGTATAATCCCTCCATGGGATTCAGGGGCTCCACCGAGTAATCTGTTCCAAACGCCAGCTGCGCACCGTTGTCAGCCAGACTCTTCCATGCATACGCCCAACGGCTTCGTTCACTGCCTATACGCTTCTCGGCAAATCTTTTGTCAGTAATGCAGTGTGTAGGCTGCATTGAGGCAATAACACCCAGCGCACCAAAGCGTGGTATATCCTCTTCAATGAGTATCTGTGCATGCTCGGACCTGTGACGGCTGTCACGCACGCCGTTCACCTCACGGGCTTTCGCGTATGCATTCAGTATCCAGTTGTTGGCCTTGGGACCGATGGCATGGATGCCTATCTGAAAACCCCTTCTGTCAGCCTCCAGGACCCTGGCCTCCAGCTCCTCGTAGCTCATCTGCGGCAGGCCGGTCTTATCAGGTTCATCAGCAAACGGTTCAAACATCATGGCTGTGGCTGAACCCAGCGTTCCGTCCATGAAATCCTTAAGGTAACCGAACCTGATCCAGTCACCTGACGAAGGATACTTCTGCCTCAGCTCTTCGTACCTGTCAAGACGGGCAGGATCAGCTGTCAGCTCACCTCCTATATCAATACGGCAGGTCAGCTTCCCCAGAGCCATGATGGAATCATACATCTCAAAATCAGCATTGCCGGGAATCTGTATGCTTGTAATGCCATATGATGCTGCCTGTTCCAGTGCAAGAATGTAACCGCGCCACTCTCTCTCCCTTTCCTCTTCTGCGCTCCTGTCTGCCTGCAGTGCTCCTGTTCTGATAAGTGACATGGCGCTTTCCTTAAGAATGCCGGTGGGGTCACCCGTCACCGGGTCACGCATTATCTCACCACCGAAAGGATCAGGTGTGTTCCGGGTGATCCCTGACTGCTTCAGAACATAACTGTTGACCAGTGCACTGTGACCGTCAGTTCGCCTGAGCACAACAGGATTGTCAGGTGAAACGGCATCAATAAGCTCCTTCGTTGGCCACTCACGGGAGGTGAACATCTCATGCTCCCAGTGACCACCATAGATAAGCTGTCCCTTCTGTGACCGTGAAACCTGCTCCTTCACCCTGTGAGTGATTACTGCCGGATCAGTGATATACCTTAATTCTATATAGTCCGGATCAACAGGCCCGAAATGAGCATGGGCATCATTGAATCCCGGAAGCACAGTTCTCCCGGCTGCATCAATGACCTTTGTTGTGGCCGGGTCAATATACCTGCTGATCTCTTTATCTGTGCCAACAGCTATGATCCTGTTGCCCTTTATTGCTACTGCGGCAGCCTCGGGTTCAGACTCATCCACAGTGAATACCTTTCCGCCGGATATGACAAGATCAGCTATTTCTGACTGCCTGCACCCGAAAGTACACACTGTCATAAGAGCAAAAAACATCAATATTGTATTTTTCATAACAACGATTTTCATAAAACAGGCGAAAGATAAAAAAATAGACATTACTTTAGATGCTCATTAACCTGTGAACAGAAACTCCAATAGGTACACCCATGAAAAATAAGGTAATTCCCGCCGGGTATCTCTATTCAAAGGGATACACCAACTACGTTTTCATTCTTCTCTTCCTGCTCTATATGTTTGACTACATAGACAGGATGATAGTCACATCAATGTTCGTGCACATTGAGCAGGACCTGGGTATCACTCACACACAGAGTGGATTGCTCGTCTCGGCTGTCTACTGGGCCATAGTGCTGCTCACATTCCCCGTTTCCATTCTGGTTGACCGCTGGAACCGCACCAAGACCATCGGTATCATGGCTGTCATATGGAGTCTTGCAACAGCCCTTTGCGCACTGACAGGAAACTTTGTTCAACTTGTGCTGGCCAGGGCACTGATTGGAATAGGAGAGGCCGGTTATGCCCCTGGAGGAAGTGCAGTCATATCAGGACTCTACCCTGAGGGCAAAAGGTCAAAGATGATGGGCCTTTGGAATGCGTCAATACCTCTTGGAACTGCGATAGGTGTTCTTTTGGGAGGAATAATAGCCACCAGGCTTGGATGGAAGCATGCTTTCGGGATAGTGGCATTACCGGGACTGATAGTAGCCATACTCTTCTTCTTCGTCAAAGACTATAAAACCGTTGATCTCTCATTTACTGACAGCAATAACGTCAAGGTCAGGATGAAGAAGAAGGACATGCTCAGGGAGTTCATCTCCAGACCTTCTCTGATCTTTACCTATTTCGGTTTTGCAGCCGTGGTTTTTGTTACCACCTCACTGATAACATGGCTCTCCACTTACTTTCACGTCACCCGTGGTATACCGGCTGAAAAGGCAGGCTCAATGGCCAGCGCGGTCATGGTTCTGGCAATAGTGGGAGCACCTGTGGGCGGAATAATTACTGACCGGTGGCGGAAATCGAATATCAGGGCACGATTGCTCTTCCCTACAATCACCTCGGTGCTCGCGGCCATATTCCTGCTGATAGCCCTCTGGCTGACTACCGGTACAATGCAATATGTCTTCTTCCTGCTCATGGGGGTCACTGTTACGGCCTTTGTCCCGGCAGCTGCCGCTGTTACCCAGGATGTAATCCACGCGGGTATGAGGGCTATGTCATACGCAGTAGCTGTGGTGGTGCAGAACCTGCTGGGGGCTTCCACCGCACCCCTTGTTATAGGCAGGTTGTATGATCTCTATGATATAAAGACTGCCATGGCACTCCTGCCATTCATGCTGCTGCTTGGAGCCATACTTTTCTATGCCGGTTCAAGGTATTACGTGAGAGATCTTGACAGGACAGCAAAAATACAGCTTGAGGCAGAAAAGCAGGAATGATGACATTACCGGCCTGACCTCGCCGTATTGAACGGCGGTAATCAAACGATGCAGCCCGGAGAGGCCGGAAAATTTCATCTGATTGCACAGGGTAGCCGGTAACGGCAGCAATTTTGAATTTATTATAGTAGATTTGCACTCCGAAAAGAATGAAAGATGAAAGAACTTCTGCAGAATAAATACTTTAAGTTTGGCGTGGCAGGCCTCCTCTATGTTCTCTGGGTCATCTGGGTGGGCAACTACTGGTTACTGCTCGGCCTCCCGGTGGTGTTTGACATATACGTCAGCAAAAAGGTCAACTGGGCGTTCTGGAAGAAAAGGAACCGAAAGAACAGCACACTGATAGAATGGCTTGATGCATTGATCTTTGCCGTGATTGCCGTGACACTTATAAATATCTTCCTGTTTCAGAATTACCGCATTCCCACCCCCTCAATGGAAAAGACCCTGCTGGTGGGTGATCATCTTGCCGTAAGCAAGGTGGCATACGGACCCAGAATGCCCAATACCCCCATTGCCTTCCCATTCACCTCACATACTTTGCCGCTTACCGGTGGTAAAGGCAAATCGTGGTCTGACCTTGTTCACTGGAAATACAAAAGACTCAAGGGATTCGGACATGTAAAGAATGATGATATCGTTGTCTTTAATTTTCCTGCAGGCGATACTGTCTGTCTTGAACAGCAGGCTATAAGCTACTATGAAATTCTCCGTGACCGCATTGAACTGCTTACCCGGGAAGATATCAGGGCCGGAAGACCGTTGAAGAGCAAAGATGAATATTACAGCCAGGCAAGGCAGATGATATGGAATGAGTATACGGTTATCTACAGGCCTGTTGACAGACGTGATAACTATGTTAAAAGATGCGTGGGCATTCCGGGAGACACTGTCAGGATCATCGACGGAACATTGTATGTCAACGGAACAGAAGCCCCGGTACATGATTCGCAACAGACTTCATACTACGTCCGTACCAACGGTACCCGCATCAACCCGAAAGCCTTTGAAAGAATGGGCGTATCAAAATCTGATCAGTCACTGATGCTGTCAGGAACAGTATACAGGCTCCCTCTGACCGCGAAAAACGCCGAGCTTATTTCAGGCTTTGCCAATGTCACAGGTATTGAGGCCGACTACCGAAGACCGGGTGAATACTCCCCTGCGGTCTTTCCCCATGATCCTCAATACAAGTGGAACGAGGACCACTTCGGACCGCTGTGGATCCCGAAAAAGGGAATCACGGTGAAACTGGATATGACCAACATCAGCTTCTATACCTCCGTGATAGATATCTATGAGGAGAATGACCTGGAGATTCGTGACTCGGTGATCTATATCAATGGTGCACCGGCAGACAGCTATACATTCAAGATGGATTACTACTGGATGATGGGCGATAACCGCCATGATTCGGCAGACTCACGTTTCTGGGGCTTTGTGCCTGAAGATCACATAGTGGGCCGACCGGTGCTTATCTGGCTCTCTGTTGACAAGGAGGCACAGGGCTTCAAAAAGATAAGGTTCAAAAGATTCTTCAAAGGAGCGAAGAGATAAAAAAAAAGCGGGCCGCAGCCCGCTTTTCTTTTATTCCTTGACTTTATCCACTATCGCCTTGAAGGCTTCGGGGTGGTTCATTGCAAGATCAGCCAGGGTCTTGCGGTTAAGGGATATACCCTTCTTCTCAAGCCCGCCGATAAACTGTGAGTAACTCATTCCGTGAAGACGTGCCCCGGCGTTGATCCTCTGGATCCACAGCGCGCGGAACTGCCCCTTCTTGTCCTTGCGGTCACGGTATGAGTAGGCAAGACCCTTCTCGAGAACATTCTTGGCCACGGTATATACATTGGCATTGTTGCCAAAGTATCCCCTGGTCTGTTTTAAGATCTTCTTTCTTCTTGCCTTCGATGCTGGTGCGTTTGTTGCTCTTGGCATTTTCTTTTCTCTTTTTCGGATGTAAGCGCCTCTGCAGGTCTTTTAAGCTTCACATCCCGGTTAATAAATCTGTTGATTAACTCCCTGACAGGCGGTAAACACTACTTCAGTCCGAGCAGAAGCTTTACGTTCTTCTCATCAGCCTTGCTCACCTGTCCGTCATACGTAAGATTCCTCTTGCGCTTGGTCGACTTCTTGGTAAGGATATGGCTCTTGTAAGCATGCTTACGCTTGATCTTACCTGTACCGGTCAAAGAAAATCTCTTCTTTGCACCCGGATTTGTTTTCACTTTTGGCATTTTGTATATATGTATAAAAACTATTTCTTCTTTTTGGGCGAAAGGATGATGATCATCCTCTTGCCTTCCAGCCTTGGCGTCTGGTCTACCTTTCCATACTCCTCGAGATCATTCACAAACCTTGCCAGCAGCTTCTCTCCCTGTTCCTTGAAGAGTATTGACCTTCCTTTGAAAAAGACATACGCCCTTACCTTGGCTCCTTCTTCCAGGAAGTTGATCGCATGCTTCAGCTTGAAGTTGTAATCATGATCATCGGTATTCGGCCCGAAACGGATCTCTTTGACTACTATCTTGGCCGCATTGGCCTTGATCTCTTTCTGTTTCTTTTTCTGGTGATAAAGAAACTTCTGATAATCAACAATTTTGCAGACCGGCGGGTCAGCGTTTGGTGAAATCTCAACAAGATCAAGTTCCATCTCGTCAGCAAGCCGCAGAGCATCACCTATGCTCATGATCTTTGCTTCTATGTTATCTCCCACAACCCTTACTGTCCTGGCTGTGATCCTGTTGTTTATCCGGTGTTCCGGTTCGGGTTTCCTTCCCGGCCTGGGCCTGAAATAAGTCGGTCCTGCTATTGTCTTGTCCTCCAGTTAAGTTAATAATATCCTGTAAATCAATCTTTTAATTGCCAATCTCTTTTTCTGTCTCCTTCTTCACCAAACTGATGAATTCTTCGGTTTTCATGACTCCCCTGTCACCCTCGCCCTGCTTCCTGACAGAGACAGTGCCTGCGGCAACCTCTTTTTCGCCTATCACTAGAAGGTAGGGAATCCTCTTTAACTCATTATCCCTTATCTTTTTACCTATCTTTTCGTTCCTGTCGTCAATCAGGGTGCGAATATCGGAATTATTAAGGAGATTTGAAACAGTTTTTGCATAATCATTGAATTTTTCACTGATTGGCAGTATTACGGCCTGGTCAGGAGTGAGCCAGATTGGGAAGCGTCCTGCAGTATTTTCAATGAGTACGGCCACGAAACGTTCCATTGATCCGAAGATGGCCCTGTGGATCATAACAGGCTGATGCTTCTGGTTATCACTGCCGGTGTATTCCAGTCCAAAACGCTCCGGAAGGTTGTAGTCAACCTGTATTGTTCCCAGCTGCCATTTGCGGCCGATGGCGTCCCTGACCATGAAGTCGAGCTTGGGACCGTAGAAAGCAGCTTCGCCTACGGCAACGGTGGTCACCAGGTTCTTTTCCCCGGCGGCCTCTATAATGGCCTGCTCTGCCTTCTCCCAGTTATCGTCTGACCCTATGTACTTCTCCCTGTTTTCCGGGTCTCTGAGTGATATCTGGGCGGTGAATTCACTGAAGCCGGCTATTTTAAAGATATACTGTACCAGGTCAATAATGCTCTTGAACTCCTCCTTGAGCTGGTCAGGGCGGCAGAAGTGATGGGCGTCATCCTGTGTGAAGCTGCGTACGCGTGTCAGTCCGTGCAGTTCACCGCTCTGCTCGTAGCGGTAAACGGTGCCGAATTCGGCCATTCGCACAGGCAGGTCACGGTAGGAGTGGGGTGTGGCGTTAAAGATCTCGCAGTGATGAGGGCAGTTCATGGGTTTGAGCATGAATACCTCGCCCTCCTGCGGTGTGGTAATGGGCCTGAAGGAGTCTGCCCCGTATTTCTCAAAGTGTCCGGAGGTCTTGTAAAGATCGACGTTGCCTATATGAGGCGTGGAGACCATGGTATAACCTCTTTCCTTCAGCACACCGGTCATGAAGTCAATAAGTCTCTGCTTCATATCCGCTCCGCGGGGAAGCCACAGCGGCAGGCCCATGCCTACCCTGGGTGAAAAGGCAAAGAGCTCCAGTTCCCTGCCTATACGGCGATGATCACGCTTGCGCGCCTCCTCAAGCATCACCATGTACTCATCCAGCATCTTCTGCTTCGGGAAGGTGATGCCGTATATGCGTGTCATCATCTTCCTCTTCTCATCACCCCGCCAGTAGGCGCCAGCAAGACTGAGCACCTTTATGGCCTTAATGGATGAGGTGTCAGGCAGATGCGGACCACGGCAGAGATCGGTGAAGTTGCCCTGCCGGTAGATTGTTATGGTCCCGTCCTCAAGCTCGGAGATGAGCTCCGTCTTATATTCATCACCTTTGGCGGTGAAGAGATCCATTGCTTCCTGTTTTGTAACTTCGGTGCGGATGATAGGACTGTTCTTTGCTGCCAGCTCCCTCATCTTGTCCTCTATCAGGGGCAGGTCAGCATCGGTGATGACCTTGCCTTCACCCGGATCAACATCATAGTAAAAGCCGTTTTCAATGGCAGGGCCGATACCGAATTTTGTTCCCGGCCACAACGCCTCCAGTGCCTCTGCCATCAGATGGGCCGATGAATGCCAGAAAGCATGCTTCGCCTCTGCGTCATCCCACTTGTGAAATCTTATAGTTGAGTCTGTGTTCACAGGCCTCGACAGATCCCATAGTTCCCCGTTGACCGTGGCTGCGTAAATATCTGCAGCCAGCCCGGAACTGATTGAACGCGCTATCTCATGGCTGGTAACGCCATTGTTGTACTCCCTGACTGACCCGTCAGGAAAGGTTATATTAATCATAGAATATTCAATTTTATAGTCTGCAAAGATAATATTTTTTACTCTACGGAATGACTGCAATATAACGCTCACGGAGAGTATAGTTCTTTGAAAATATCAATTGGCACAGATTTTGGATTTAACAAAAGGAACAAATTACGGGAATCATGAAAAGAATATTAATCTTAACGGCAGCAGCAGTGATGATACTGAGCTCTTGTGAAATACAGCCCGAATCATACTTCTTCTCAGACAAGATCAAGGTTGAGGTGGGTGAAAATGTATTCTTCTACAACAACTCACACAATGCTACTGATTATGAATGGGACTTTGGCGATGGCACATGGTCCGATGCTTTTGAACCTGTTCACTCCTTTGACGGTTCGGGAATTTTTACCGTGGTCCTCAGTGCCTACTCAAGGAACGGAAACGTTGACAGGTCATATCTTGACATCGAGGTGGTCTCAAAGACAATGCTGGAGGTTGAGGTATTAGAATATTATGACCAGTATCCCGTGGAAGGCGCGAGCGTGATTTTATACCCTACCGAGAGCGACTGGGATAATGAGACCAACGCCATAGTGGAAGGGTTCACCAACGCCTCCGGCAAGGTGGTCTTTACCAACCTGCAGGCCCGGGTCTATTATGTTGACGTATGGCATGTGTCCCATAATAACTACACTCTCAGAAACGAGGATGTGGGATTTATCAGGACTGACCAGCTTTACGGCAATGAGCTGAACCAGTTCGTGGCATGGGTTGATTATACCGGCACCAAGGGGGCCGCAACCCGCGACAGGAAACAGCTTGTTCCGCTGAAGAGCAGAACGGTTGCATCCACTGTAAAAAAGTAAAAAATCATATCACAAAAATAAACTGGCGCGAAGGAGTCCATTTGATAAATTTCTTTAAGTTTGTGAGTTCACAAACCTAATCGAAAGAAACTCATGGATACAAAATTTGCGCTTCAGGGAATAGACTACCTGGTTATGGCAGTCTATTTCGTTTTTGTGCTGGGTATAGGTTGGGCCCTCAGAAAATATATGAAGAACGCCTCGGCTTTTCTTGAGGCGGGGAGGTCAATCCCGGCCTGGGTTGCCGGGCTTGCCTTTATCTCTACCAATCTTGGCGCACTGGAGGTGATGGGTATGACAGGCTCAGGCCTGAAGTACGGTATGCTGACGACGCACTTTTACTGGATAGGAGCCATTCCGGCTATGGTTTTCCTGGCTCTTTTCATGATGCGGTTCTATTATGGCTCCAAAGCACGCTCGGTGCCTGAATATCTCAAGCTCAGGTTCAATGAAAAAACACGGGCGCTGAATGCCTTCCTGTTTGCACTGATGACGGTGCTGGCCTCAGGCATCTCCATGTACGCACTGGCTATCCTGCTTGAAAATGTCCTCGGGTGGAACTTCAACGTCTCACTGCTGGCTTCGGCAGCCATTGTGCTTGCCTATACGTACCTGGGCGGACTCTCATCAGCTATCTACAATGAGGTTCTTCAGTTCTTTATAATAATCATAGGCCTGCTGCCAATGGCTATCCTGGTGATGGTTGACGTTGGCGGATGGGGTGGCATGCAGGCCAGCCTGGGGCCCATAGTGGAAGGGAAGGGTTTTGCCCCGGATGCATGGACCACAACCTGGAAATATACTGCTACAGCAGGCGCCAACCCGATGGGAGTGGAGTGGTATGGTATACTTGCAGGCCTGGGCTTCGTGCTCTCCTTCGGATACTGGTGCACAAACTTCCTCATTGTGCAGAGAGCGATGGCTGCCGAATCAATGACAGCTGCCCGCAAGGTACCTCTCATTGGCGCAATCCCAAAGATGTTCATACCCTTCCTGATAATCATTCCGGGTGTGGCTGCCCTGGTGCTTCTCAATGATCCGCTGAAAGGATTTGCATTGCCGGTAAACGATGCCGGACAACCCATATATGACTATACTATCATCATGCTGCTTAAACAGTACCTCCCCGCAGGGGTACTCGGCCTTGGCATTACTGCCCTGCTCGCCTCTTTCATGTCAGGCATGGCAGGCAATGTATCGGCATTCAACACAGTCTGGACCTATGATATCTACCAGAGTTACCTCAGGCCTGCCACAGGTGACCACGATGCCGACGAAAACCATTACCTTAAAGTGGGGAGGATCACTACGGTAGTGGGTGTGCTTGTAAGTATCGCGGCAGCGTACATAGCCAGTAAGTTCGGCAATATCATGGACTTCCTTCAGACAGTCTTCTCAATGATCAACGCACCTCTCTTCGCGGTGATTTTCCTGGGTATGTTCTGGAAACGCTCAACCGGAAACGCAGCCTTCACCGGCCTGCTGGTGGGATTTCTCATTGCCCTGCTGCATCACGGACTTACAATGCCTGCCGGCGCGGATACACTGGTCAAAGGAGGATGGTTGGGAGTGGTGCATACCTATCCGGTAGAGATGGCACAGAACTTCTGGACAGCTATATTTGCATTCTCGTCAGCAGCATTACTCACCGTTATAATCTCCCTGCTGTCAAAACGCGAGAAAAGCGACGCGGAACTCAACGGACTTGTTTACTCCATGACTCCAAAGCTTGACGACAGCGATGTTAAATGGTACCAGAGACCCTGGTTCCTGGCTGCCATTGTTGGTGTAATTATGATTGTGCTCTCAATTTTGTTCTGGTAATCAAAAAAACTAAATACCATGCTGGATATAAGATTTCCAATAGGCCTGATGTTCTCAATAGTAGGACTCATAATACTGATCTACGGGCTGGCCACCATGGGACATGACCCCATGTACGCCAGGTCTCTTAATGTGAATATTAACCTCATATCAGGAATTGGCACACTTGCTTTCGGACTGCTGATGCTGCTCTTCTCTGATCCGGTGAGAAAACGCAGGAAAAAACAATAACAAGTGAAAAAGAAGCTGCAGGGATGCAGCTTTTTTTTGGTCTGAAGGTCCCGACACTTCGTGTGCGGGATTGAGTCGCAAAGCTCCTCAATCTGAAGGTCTGGAATTACTCTTCAGAAAAGAGCGATTCGGGGAGTGAACGCATGTTATACCTCGATGCCATTACCTCACCGTATGCCCCGGCGGAACGTATAGCTATCAGGTCACCTCGCCGCGTCTCGGGCAATGCAATGAATTTGCCGAAAGTGTCAGTGGACTCACATATAGGCCCTACTACCGTGTACTTCTTTTCAGGTCCCTCTGAGGTGAGATTCTCAATGCGGTGATAGGCATGGTAGAGAGCCGGTCTCATCAACTCGGTCATGCCGGCGTCAAGGATCACAAAGGTCTCTGACGCTCCTGGCTTGACATATAAAACTTTGGTTATCAATGATCCGCAGTTGGCCGTAAGGGATCTGCCCAGCTCGAATGAGATGGTACTATGAATATTGCTGTCGAGATGATTTTTAAAGATATCAAAGTAGTCAGCAAAAGGCGGGAACTGGTCCGGATCATCGTAGTTCACCCCAAGGCCTCCGCCAACATTTATATCCTCCGGCTCAAAACCTCTGTCTGTCAGCCATTGCCATAACTCATTAATCCGTGTACAGAGGTTGCGGAAGACATGAAGGTCAGTGATCTGTGACCCGATGTGAAAATGAATGCCCCGGTAATGAACGTTCTCCATCTCCTTCATCAGCTCCAGTACTGCGTCAAGCTCTGTTATCCTGATCCCGAACTTGTTCTCATCAGTACCGGTGGTGATGTGCCTGATTGTATGTGCTTCCACATTGGGGTTAATGCGAAGGGCCACTGAGGCTTTCTTGCCCATTCGTCCTGCTATGCTGTCAATAACCTCAAGCTCTTCTGCAGATTCAACGTTGAAACACTTGATCCCGATTTTCAGGGCTGTCTCAATTTCACGGTCACTCTTGCCTACTCCGGCAAATACCGTTTCATGTGGCGGAAAACCACAGGCAATTGCATGCTCTACCTCATTGCAGCTCACACAGTCGGCTCCCAGTCCGTATCCGGCAATAATCCTCATTATCACCGGATTAAAATTGGCCTTAACCGCATAATGAACATTGTAGCCCCTGTTGGCTGCCTCACCTGATGCCACTGACAACGTCTCCTTAAGCATTTCCAGATCGTAATAATAGAAGGGGGTCTCCCGGCTCCCCAGCTTTTCTTTAGTCTCCCGTGTAAACATCTTTATTAATCAAATAACTTTTCCCCGAGTGATCTTAGAGCTGTTATCTTATCACTCGTGTTTATTAATATTGACATGCTGTTCTCACTGCCGCCGTATGATATCATCTTTACCGGTATATCATTGAGGGCCTCGAAGATCTCGGGGGCTGAACCTACCCTGTCCGGACGGAAGTCGCCCACCACGCAGATAATTGTCTGGTCATGCTCAACCTCAACCATGCCTATTGAGCTCAGCATTTTTACAATATCTTCAAGATTAGACGGATCTTCAATAGTAAGTGAAACAGATACCTCTGATGTGGTGATCATGTCTATCGGGGTCTTGTACGCTTCAAAAGCCTCGAATATCCTTCTCATGAATCCATACGCCATGAGCATTCTGTCAGAACGTATCCTGATTGCGGTGATACCGTCCTTGGCCGCTACGGCTGTATAATCCTTAAGGGCAGAGGCGGAGGTTATCAGCGTGCCTTCATCGTCCGGCTCCAGAGTATTCTTAAGTCTTACCGGTATGTTTTTCATCCTGGCAGGATTGATGCTTGACGGATGCAGGATCTTTGCCCCGAAAAAGGCCAGTTCGGCCGCCTCACTGAAGGAGAGGTTCCTGATGACCTTCGTGTTACTGACATACCTCGGATCATTATTGTGCATACCGCTTATATCTGTCCATATCTGAACCTCTTCTGCTGTCAGCGCTGCTCCTATTATCGTTGCACTGTAGTCGCTGCCGCCTCTGCGCAGATTGTCTGTCTCACCAAAGACATTGCGACAGATAAAACCCTGTGTAATGATCAGTGTCTCATCCTTCACCGCGGCAAGCTCACGCTTCAGATTCTCCCTGATATAGAAATAATCTGGCTCACCGTCCTTATCTATTCTCATGAAGTTAAGGGCGGGGACAAGCAGTGAGGATATGCCGCACTCTGACAGCAGGAAGTGGAACATAGCCGTTGACAGAAGCTCTCCTCGCGCAAGAATTCTTTTCTCATTGTGCCGGCTGAACTCCCTCGAAAAAAGAGCAATGATGTAATTGAAATGCTCGTCAACCAGATCATGGGCTTTTTCTCCCCAGGTGGAGGAGGAGTAAAGCTCGTCAGCAATGGCATGATATCTTGCACGAAGCTGCTCCGCCCTGCCGGCCGCACCCTCCCTGTCACCGGAAGAAAAGAGGCCGGATATCTCTGCCAGCTCATTTGTTGTACCCGCCATTGCAGAAAGTACAACTATCTTGAGCTCACCGTCACTGATCAGAGGAATCAGAGCCCTGAGGCGTTCAGGACTGCCGACTGATGTGCCACCGAATTTATATACTTTCATCGTCCCTGGTAATAATAATTGTGCTCCATACAGTCAGATCAATAGTCTGCATGAATGTTGCTCAATCTGATAATAGTGACCGGGCTTGCCGTGGCTGCTGTCATATTGAATGCTATTGGCAGACTATTTGCTATTTTTAAGCTGTCAAATATAGATAAAAGTGCAACTGAAGATAATTGAACAACCGTTTTTTTCAGGTAATAACGCTGTAGCTTAAAAGAAAAGAAATGAAGAAACAAATGTACTTGGCCTTAATGGTACTGCTCCTGCCAGCATGCGCTCTCTTCTCGCCCCGTCAGGCAGGTGACGAAGGGGATGTCCTGATCCAACATGAGTCTGACAGCACTGAATATGACCTGGTGGTAATGGATCAGGGATTTGATTCATGGTTCCTGATGCAACCGACTCATCAGCATTCCCTTGAATACTATAAAAACAAGAATGCCATCCACGTAAGAGAATGGAACTACCGGTATGCTCATCCGAGACGATATGGAGACCTTTACTCGAGCTATATCGACTACGATCCATACAAGCACTACGGCCTGGAGTTTGAACGCAAGCTCTACTATTATTTCAGGTACTTCGAGACAGTAAATGGAGTAAGACTTGATCCGGGCTTCTAAGAACACAAATATTTTTCGTCATTTTAGTATTCGGGATATTTGATTAAGAAAAA
>JAAZBN010000022.1 GCA_012513795.1 Bacteroidales bacterium
CCCGCCGGCACGGATTTACCCAGGGAGAGCTGAACAGGGCAAGAGCTGAGATGCTTTCAAATTTTGAGAATCTATACAAGCAGAAAGACAAGATCAGCAATGATGAATGGGCTTCGCAGATAAGGGATCACTTCCTCACCGGGGAACCCCTGCCTTCACTCGATCTCCAGTATGATTACTACAAAAAGATACTGCCGGAGATAACCGTAAAAGAGGTGAACTCCAGGCTACAGGAACTGGTGAAGGATGATAACAGGTTCATCTATATCCAGGGACCGGACGACAAAGAGCACATGACGGAGGCAGAGGCAATGGCTATCATCGAAAAGGTGACAGCGGCCGACATCAAACCCTATGAAGATGTCACCGGAGGCACAGATCTCATCTCCGGCGAACTGACGGGAGCAGAAATAGTCAACAGCGTTCCGTTGCCGCAGTTCGGAGCCACCGAATGGACTCTCGCCAACGGGGCTAAAGTGGTCTTCAGACATGCTGATTACGAGAAGGACAATGTGACCATAAGCGGTTACGCTTTCGGCGGATCATCATTCTACCCTGACTCACTTGAACCTGCCCTGAATCTTTTCCCGACAGTGGTTTCAATGTACGGCGCCGGTGAGTTTGACAACGTTGCGCTGACAAAAATGCTCGCAGGCAAGAAAGCCTCTGTCTCACTGGGCATCCAGGAGACGATGCAGACTGTTACCGGAACATCCACCCCGAAGGATTTCGAGACTATGATGCAGTTGTTGTATCTCCGCTTCGCCCGCCCCAACTTCAATAAAGAGGCATATGATGCAATCATGGGGAGATTTAAAGCGGTGATCACCATGATGCTCAAAGACCCCAACAAGATCATGTCAGACAGTCTTTCAATGAACATGTCCAACTATCATCCGAGGACCTTCCTCATGACTCCCGAATCAATGAACCTCATTCAATATGAAGATATCAACTACATCTATGAGACGGCATTTGATGATGCTTCGGCCTTTACCTTCTTCATAACAGGCAATATTGAAGAGGCCGTTGCCCGGGATATGGCTTCCCTCTATATCGGCGCACTCCCCTCAAAGTACCAGTCTGAAACATACAGGAACCTGGGCATGGAACAGCCTGAGGGAACCGTCAGGAAGGAGATACCCATTCCGCTTACCGTACCCAAGGCAACGGTAATCATGAGCTACAGCGCAGATTCGAAATACAAACCCTCAGAATACCTGGCTATGGATGTGCTGAAGGGTATCCTTGACCTTGTATATACCGAAAAGGTGCGTGAAGAAGAGGGCGGAACTTACGGAGTCTCCGTCAATGCCTCAGTAGAGAAAAGACCGGAGGAGAAATCAATGCTAATGGTTGTCTTCGAATGTAATCCGGAAAGAGCGGAGGAGCTGAAGGCCATTATTTATAAAGAGCTGGAAGATATAGCCAAAAACGGTCCCAGACAGATTGACCTCGATAAAACGGTCAGCAATATGCTTAAGACGCGCGAGGAAGAACTTGAACACAACAGCTACTGGGCAAATACCATACGTAACTACTACCTCAACGGAATAGACAGAAATGATAGCAGTAACTATGCAGATATACTCAATAAGCTGACCGTCAAGAAAATGAAAAAGGCGGCAAAAAAATTCCTTTCTAAAGCTGATCTGCTTGAGATGGTTTTTGTGCCTGAGAAGAAATAAAATCACAGATCACACGGCCCATCTCCGGGCCGTGTGTTCTTTTATTGTCCTCCATATCAATACAATGTGCCCCGGGTATAAGGCTGGCTATGCCGGTACCCTCACCATGACTGTGAAACCGGTCTCTGGAGGCCACCACCACCATTGCCGGCACTGATATCTGTTCAAGGCATCCCTCCATCCGGTAAGTGCTGAGCTGCCTGACAACCGCGCCAAGCCTGGCAGGATCAGCAGTATCAAGGTTGCGGCAGTTGATGCGGTACATCTCATCATCTGACTTTATGTCTATCATGAAAGTCCTCATATACCA
>JAAZBN010000178.1 GCA_012513795.1 Bacteroidales bacterium
CCCTGTTGCTGAGGCTTCTGGCCCTGCTGGCCACCCTGAGTCTGACCCTGCTGCTGACCCCGCGATTGCTGTCCCTGCTGCTGATGCTGAGTTTTTGACTGCTGCCCCTGTTGTTGAGACTGCGACTGCTGTTGTCCGCCGGGTTGCTGCCCCTGCTGTTGTTGTGCTTTTGGCTGCTCTCCCTGTTGCCTGGATTGCTGAGTCTGTTTCTGTTGCTTACTCTGACTCTTTTTCTGGCCCTGCTTTTCAGAAGGTCTTTGCTTCTGCTGCTGGCTGCCGCGGTCCTGTTTACGTTCTGACTGCTGGCTTTCATTCCTGCCGCCCTTGCGTGTTTCGGCTGCGTCTATGGCCTGCTGGTCAAGGATCTTGTAGATAAGATCCTGTTTCTTGAGGAGTTCAACCCTCTTAATTTTGAGCTGTTTAGCTATCTCCCGCAATTCGGGAACAAGCATCTCGCTCAGTTCAAGAATATCATGCATGTTGTAGAATGTGTAGTAAAATTATTTTGAAAATTTTGGTGAAGTGAAGTGGGGAATGAAGTAATCCCTCCGACAGATTAACTGACTCGCGTCATTATTCCGGTGCAAGTTTAAATAATAATTGGTTCAAATACAAATTAACACAACAAAATTTAACGGGCTTAGTCTCTTTTAGCAGTGCTGTGTGGCAGGTAATTACTCATTTTTTACAATTATGTGCATAATGCTTGCTTTTCTGAGAAGTTTTCGCTAAAATTGTAAGCTTTTGCTTAAAGAAACGGCGGAAGACGTGTTAATTTATTGTCAATGCGTCAGTTAAAGATAACCAAGCAGGTCACCAACCGTGATACTCCATCTCTTGATAAATATCTGCAGGAGATAGGCAAGGTTGAGTTGATATCGCCTGACGAGGAGGTTTCTCTTGCGCGCCGGATTCGCACTGGTGACCATGATGCACTGGCAAGGCTTGTCAAGGCCAATCTCAGGTTTGTTGTTTCAGTGGCAAAGCAATATCAGAACCAGGGAATGACCCTTCCTGACCTAATCAATGAGGGAAACCTGGGCCTTATAAAGGCCGCACAGAGATTTGACGAGACACGCGGGTTCAAGTTCATATCCTATGCTGTATGGTGGATAAGGCAGGCCATCCTTCAGTCGCTTGCCGAACAGGCGAGGATTGTCAGGCTGCCGGTCAACAAGATAGGATCCATCAACAGGATCAACAGGGCATACTCCAAGCTGGAGCAGGAGTATGAGCGTGAACCTTCGGCACAGGAGATCGCTGACCTTCTTGAGATTGCACCTGAAGATGTCAAGGAGGCCATACGCACAAACGGTCGCACGTTGAGCATGGATGCGCCCATCAGCTCGGAAGAGGACAACAACATGTATGACGTGATGCAGAATGAAGACACGCCGAGTCCTGACCGTAACCTTATCAATGAATCACTCTCTTATGAGATAGAAAAAGCCCTGAGCACCCTCTCACCCAGGGAGGCAAGGGTTCTGAAACTATATTTCGGTATAGGGATGAAGCATCCCTTTACACTTGAGGAGATAGGAGAAGAGCTGAAGCTGACGAGGGAGAGAGTGAGGCAGATCAAGGAGAAGGCCATAAAACGCATACAATTCACTACCCGTTGCCGGATACTGAAGTCATACCTGGGATAGAAAAGGAAACGCTATTTTTTATGACATGAGCCATCTTGTTGCACCTTCCCTTCTTGCTGCTGATTTTGCAAACCTCGCGTCCGAGGTGGAGATGGTCAATGAGAGCGAAGCTGACTGGCTTCACCTTGACATTATGGACGGTCTCTTCGTTCCCAATATCTCATTTGGCTTCCCGGTTATGGAGGCAGTGCGTGACCTCTCTGTCAAGCCCCTCGACGTTCATCTTATGATCATGGAGCCCGACAGGTATATTGAACGGTTCCGTGAAGCGGGCGCATCAACACTGACGGTACATTGGGAGACATGCAAGCACCTTCATCGTACTGTAACCGAGATCCGCAGGCTGGGCATGAAGGCCGGAGTAACCCTCAATCCGCATACGCCTGTTATGATGCTGAAAGATATTCTTCCCTACATTGACATGGTGTTGCTGATGACGGTAAATCCGGGCTACGGGGGGCAGACCTTCATCCCGGGCAGCATTAACAAGATAGGTGAGTTGCGCAGTATGATAGATGAAGAGGGATATGATGTGCTTATAGAGGTTGATGGTGGCGTTGACCTTCAGAATGCACCGGTGCTCATACATGCGGGCGTTGATGTGCTGGTGGCCGGCAACACGGTCTTTTCTTCATCAGACCCTGCTGAGGTCATCAGGAGGCTTAAAGAGCCGGTCTGAGACCGGATGCCGCCCCTGAGGAACAGTCAATCCGGGAGATTCTCAGGAGCGGTTTCACTCCGGATGAATGGATCACTGCTCTTTCAGACGGCCCTCAATCCATGAAAACATATTCTCTTTTTCCGAGGCATCAAACCAGCTTATGTCACTATCCCTGTTCCACCAGGTGATCTGCTTCCGGGCATAGCGCCTGGTATTTCTCCTGATAAGCATTATGGCTTCCTCACGGGTGATCTCACCGTCAAACCACCTGAACATCTCACGGTAGCCCACAGTATTAAGCGCATTGAGGCCCCTGTACTTCATCAGTGACCGGGCCTCCTCCTCCAGTCCCTCACCTATCATTCTGTCAACCCTGGCATCTATTCTGCGGTAGAGTTCGCCGCGTTCACGCGTAAGGCCAGCCTTGATGATCCTGAAATTGCGCTCTCTTACCGGCGCTGTCAGGAAGGAGGAGTAGGGCCTGCCGGTGCTTTCAGTAATCTCCAGTGCTCGCAGAATGCGACGGGGATTATGAAGATCAACCCGTGCATAATAATCGGGATCAACCATCTTCAGAGCTATGCGTAATGCGGCAATGCCATCCCTGGAATACATCTCCGCGTATCTCTGCCTTACCGCCGGATCAGTGTCCGGGATATCATCCATTCCCCTGCAGACGGCATCCATGTAGAGCATTGATCCGCCTGTCATTACCGTAACCGGGTTTTCTGCAAAGAGGGAGGGCAGTAGCCTCATCACATCCCTTTCAAAGAGACTGACACTGTAATAGTCAGTGACAGAGATAAATCCTATGAAATGGTGCTTCGCCTGAGCCATCTGCTCCACGGATGGAGCAGCGGTGCCTATCTTCATTTCCCGATAGAATTGCCTCGAGTCGCATGAGATAATATCACAGCCATACCGGTGTGCCAGTTCAATGGCAAGCTCAGTCTTCCCCACGCCGGTGGGGCCGGGCAGGACTATCAGGGTATGTTTCATCGGACCGGGTAACGGCAGGCGCTAATCCTCCTCCTCTTCGAGACTGTCAGTGGAGTCAAACTCCGACAGGTCATCGTCATCTTCTCCGTCAAAGAAGATCTCATCATCAACAACTTCCTCGTCTATATCGTCATCATCATCATCCGTGACCACGAGGTTATTGTATTTCTTGCGGGCAACCCCTCCGAAGGTTACCTGTTTTGGGGGCAGTCCCTTTGAATTGATGCATATCGGATATTCCCTCTCCTCATCTTCTTTGAACTCACCCACATATTCCACATAGAGGGCTCTGTCATTGAAGAAATCAAACACATAGAGGAGTTTCTGGTTCTTGCGGAAAATCACCTCTTCAAGGATGGCATTCTCCATGGTGGATGAACCGGCACCCATGTCAAAGAGTGTAAACTCTTCCTCCTTCTCCCAGCTCTCTGTGGCCATAAAGAAGGAGGCTATCTGGGACCTGTCAAATTCAAGCTCCTCCTGCAACGCGTTATGAAAATCAAGCAGGGACTGACTGTCGAGGAACTCAAACTCCCTCACAAACGCCTCATCTTCATCAGATAACACCACGAATCTGTAAACCATGACACTCACATTTTGAATGTGTGCAATTTAA
>JAAZBN010000179.1 GCA_012513795.1 Bacteroidales bacterium
GTCTTCTCTATTACTTCCTCACCACCTGCAACAACCTCCATCTGCGTTGCCTGCGTTATATCTTCCTCAACAACCCCGGCATCAACAGAACCGGCAGCAACAAGATCAGTCTGTCCCCGGGGAACAAAACTGGTTGCAACGTAATTCTTACCCTTGATATAACGGTTGTACACATCCCAGACGTCATCTGCCGTTACCTGCCTCTGCATCTCAAGCTCCTCAAGCATAAAGTCAGGCGATCCTGTGAACTCAGTGTACAGCGCAAGCATGAACCCCTTGTACATTACACTGCTCATCATCAGATAAAAATTCCTCTCTATCCCTGCCTTTATTCTCTCCAGATCCCTCTCGGTGAACTTCTCGGTTTCAAACCTTTCAAATGCCTCAAAAACAGCCTTCTCTACCTCATCCAGACTGGTGGATGGGTTTGCAGTCACATTGATCTGCATCTGCCCGGCAATTTCCTGCGACTGGTTATAAATCCTTACATTGGAGGTTAGCTGCTTCTCCTTGACAAGTACCTTGTAGAGCGGAGAGTTTTTACCCACACCCAGAAGCTGGGCAAGAACGTCAAGTGCATATGAATCTTTCGTAAACTGCTCCGCTACCGGGTAGACCATGGTAAACTGAGGAGCCCGGGCAAATGCGTCTTCATGGTAAAGCTTTTTTGTCTCTGCCAGGGTGACGGTCACCGGTTCAGGGTCTTTTAACTCCTCTCCAGCAGGGATCTCCCCGAAGTACTTTTCTATCAGCGCCTTGACCTCTTCAGCCTCAAAGTCGCCTGACACAACCAGGGTGGCATTATTGGGGATATAGAACTTCTTGTGAAACTCCTTCACATCATCTACAGTGGCATTTGCCAGATCCTCCATCTCCCCTATCACATCCCAGCTATAGGGATGACCTTCGGGATAAAGGTTTTTCAGTATCACCACATCGGTATGACCGTAAGGCCTGTTATCAACCATCTGGCGCTTTTCATTCTGAACCACGTTCTGTTGCAGGGCAAACGACTGAGGTGTGACGGTATTCCGAAGGAATCCCATCCTGTCCGACTCGAGCCACATGGCTAACTCGAGCGCATTTTTCGGGATGAGCTCGAAATAAATGGTCTGATCGTAGCTGGTGCCACCGTTCATATCTCCACCGGCTCCTTCGATATATTTGAAGCATTCGTCTTCGCCAACATTCTCAGATCGCTGGAACATCATATGCTCAAACAGGTGGGCAAACCCGGTCTTGCCAGGGACCTCCCGGGCTGAGCCTACATGGTACAGAATTACCAGCGAGGCGATAGGGTCTGACTTATCCTCGTTGAGCACGACGGTCAGACCGTTTTCAAGCTTGTATGTCTCGTGAGGGACAGTGAGCTTTGTTTTCTCTTTTCCGCCACATCCTGCAAGCAGGAGAAGCGTAACCAAAAAGGTAAAAGAAGCAAGTTTTTTCATCATGGTATAGTTATTTTATCAGGACCGGTTCACCAAACCCGAGTTTCTTCATCTCCTTCAGCTGTGTTGCTCCGTCACCGGCAACAACATAATACATCTTCAACGGGTCAATATATTTCTGCACCATTGAGTTGACTTCATCAACGGTCAGCTGTTTCACATAATTCTCCTCCTGTGCTATGTAGTCATCAGGAAGTCCGTATGTGCTCATGGTGTTCAGCATTCCCATCAGGGCCCTCTGTGTCTCGAACCTCAGAGCATTGCCCTTGAGAAGAGCGTTCTTCGTAAAGTCCACATCCTCCTGTGTTACTCCTTCCCTGTACCCGGCCATGAGATCCCTGAATATCTCCACCGATTCAAGGGTGGCTGTTGACCTCACTGCCGAACTGGCAACAAAGGTGCCGTAGTTCTTCAGAGCATTTAAGGACGTACGGGCGCCGTAGGTGTAACCCTTTTCTTCCCTGAGCACAAGGTTAACATATCCGTTGAATGACCCTCCAAGCTTGTAGTTGGCCACATATGCCGGATAGTAGTCGGGATGGCCCCTGGGTAGTGCCGGCGCGCCTATGAATATGTTCGATTGCTTGGCATCGGGAATATTGACAAAATATACTGCCGGCTTCTCCGGTGCAGGAGCAGGTTCTATCTGCGGAATTTGTACTTCTTTCGGGCTCCAGTGGGTGCCAAGTGATTCAAGAGACTTCTCCACCCTGGCCTGTTCAACATCACCCACAACAAGGAATCGCGCCACCGATGGTGAGAAATTCTTTTCATAGAATGCTTTCAGCTGCTCCATGGTCATGGTCTTTACACTCTCAGTAGTGCCTGACACGTCCGTGGCGAAAATGTTATCTTCCCCGAGTATGAGTTTGTTGAGTGCCATCGATCCGAGATAGGTGGGATCAATGGAGCTTCTTCTCAGACCGTTGAGGGTGCGCGTGCGCACCAGCTCAAATGCGGCGGAATCCCAGCGCGGCTCCAGAAGCATCTCTTCAACCAGCGCCAGTGTCTTCTCAAAATTGCGGGCCAGCGTGTTGACGCTGACGGTTATATCCTCATCATCAGCCGACACGCGGATCATGGCACCCAAAAGCTCGATCTCCTCCTCAAGCTCCTCGGGTGTCCTGTTCTTTGTGCCCTCATTGAGCATTGCTGCCAGCATGCTGGCAACACCAGGTGCATCGAGGTCATCAAGCATATGCCCTCCCTCAATAACAACATTGTACTGTACGAGAGGCACCTCCGAATGCTTTATCCCAAAAATTCTCATGCCGTTGGCCAGCGATGATTTCCATACCGGAGGAACAGTGA
>JAAZBN010000180.1 GCA_012513795.1 Bacteroidales bacterium
CGAAGGCAACACCTATATAGTTGCCAAGGATCCAGCCTATCATACCCGTTGCCAGCCCTGTAAGAATGATATCCTTGTTCTTGAGGGCTGCAGCAACCATCGGCACAAAAGGAGGCGAATAGACAAAACCGGTAGTAGTAATAAGATAATCATCAGCATTCACCCTGAATACCCATGATAGAAAGAGGTGCAGGAAGAGCGAGCCGAAATAGGCATAGGTAATGAACAGGAGCAGATTGAGGTACTTAACCTGGAATATTATGCTCAGATCGCACCGGGTGGCAATAACTATGGAAAAGGCAATTATCAGGTACATGCCCAGCTGAAATGTCTTCCTGATATCCCTGATCGGCTTGATGAATGATGCAGCCACCCCCAGAGTTGTAATTGTAAGTATTACCGACACCGTAAGGGGCACCTGAGGCAAAAGTGACCCTACAAAGAGTCCTGCACCCGTGATTACGACCGCAAGGGCTATTGCTCCGAGCAACGGCAGCACTGTTATCTTTTTGAACATCCCGGTGTAATCGTCAAAATCCTCGGCTATTTTCCGGTTCATTCCGTTGATATCCACATCATCCCCTGTTGGTCCGGCAGGAGCCTTGAACGGCGGAAGGAACAGTCTGAAGAATGCCGGTCCGGCTGTTATGAAGAAGAGAATGACAATGGCACCTACAATCATATCATAGGTGTTTGTCAGAACGAAAGCGTGCGGGTCAACCCTCAGTGCCAGGGCAATGGAGGCCAGATTTACGGAGCCCCCCGTATATAGTCCTACAAGCATGCCACCTATTTTGTCAGCGCCCTCCACCTTGTCCCTGAATATCAGATAGCCCGTTGCTACAATGACAATTACCGAGAAGAGGGCCAGCACCATTGAAAGGAAGCCCTTGCCCGAGAACCGTAGCCATCTGCGGACATTGAGTGAAAAGAGAATCAGCGGTATCGCAAGCAGGACCAGGGCACTCTGCATATTGTCCTGAACAGCCACTATACTGTTATACCGCAGGTCACTGTGCTTCAGGGTCCCTGCCGCAACCATTTCAACTGCTTCAGCTTTCGGTATGTATGCCCTGTCCTGCCCTATGGTGGCATCACGGTAGGCCTCACTGCTGCGGGGCATAATACCCACATTGGCAATAAGGATACCGGTAGCATAGGCCATCACTATGGCGCCTATTTTCTTTAGAAATCCGTATCTCTTTGTAAGCCAGATAAGAAAGGCAGGAAAAACAAGGCAGAAAACTGCCAGAATTATAAGGCTGAACATGGCGGTCAGTTTTAGAAAGGTAAAAATAAAAAAAGCACTCCGCCCGGCTGTCAGCAAACCTTCAAAAGGGGTCTTTATACTGCTGCAGGATGAGTATTTCTACCTATCAGGACACTCCCTGAAACTCTTGTTGTATTGTTCTATTGCCCTTTCGCTCATGCCCATGCTTGAGAAACCTCCGTCGTTAAAAATATTCTGCATGGTAATCTTCCTGGTCAGATCTGAGAAAAGGGTTATACATACGTCCGCACAGTCGGAGGCATCGGCATTGCCCAGGGGTGACATCCTGTCGGAAAAATCCACAAGTGAATCAAAGCCTGCTATGCCCGCTCCGGCTGTAGTGGCAGTGGGCGACTGTGAGATGGTGTTGATTCTCACATGCCTCTCCTTGCCGTAGATGTACCCGAAGCTTCTTGCAATTGATTCCAGCAGCGCCTTGGCGTCACCCATGTCATTGTATCCGGCCAGGGTACGCTGTGCTGCAACGTAGGTCAATGCAACTACCGATCCCCACTCTCTTATGGCATCAAGCTTCCAAGCTGTCTGTAAAACCCGGTGGAAACTCAGTGCTGAGATATCCAGTGTCTTCAGCATATTCTCATAGCTGCTCTCAGCATACGGGATCCCTTTCCTGACATTGGGAGACATGCCTATGGAGTGAAGCACAAAATCTATCTGTCCGTCAAAGATCTCCATTGCTCTCCGGAAAAGGACTTCCAGATCATTCATGCTCGTTGCATCAGCTGTAACAACTTCACTGCCGGTCTTTTCAGCCAGCGCATCAATGGTGCCCATACGCACTGCCACCGGAGCATTTGTAAGCACCAGCCTGGCCCCCTGTTCATGAGCTTTCTCGGCCACATGCCAGGCAATCGATTTGTCATTGAGGGCACCAAAGATTATTCCCTTTTTGCCTTC
>JAAZBN010000181.1 GCA_012513795.1 Bacteroidales bacterium
AGTAAACCTTGCCTATTATGCTCCTGTTGTTCTCCCTGGAGTAGTCTGCCGCAAGGTCAAACAGTTTACCGTATTCCTTCTTTTCAGCATAGAGCACAATAAGCTTTTCCCTGAAGAAGAATTCCCTTACTCCGCTTCCGACTATTTCTTCATACCTTTTTATAGCCTCATCTGTCATCCCTGCTGTTTCATAGACACCGGGTCTTAACGAAAGTATCTCGTCATCATCCGGGTGTGCATCTTCAAGTGTAATCAAAGTTTCTGCCAGAGTTTCAGCATTACCGCTTACATATACAGAATCTGATACGATGCGCCCCGCTATAGCTATCTTTCGTTGCTTTTCGATTACATCGCTCTCGAATATTTTTTCCAGAAAACCACTTATATCAGTGTACTCTTTTTTGTAAAACTGGTTCATCATGAACAGCAGCTGAGTCTCAATATCTTCGGGGTTACTTTCAATGATTTTCCTGTAGATGCTGTCACTTTTCTCCTTCAATCCGTCCTCATAGTATATATCAGCCAGCAGGGCCTGATATCGTATTTCCTCCGGGTATTGTTCTATCAGAGCCAACGACCTGTTTGCAGCTTCCTTCAGATCATTCTTCATTATCAGTCCTGAAATCATCATAAGTGCCATATCCTCACTCAGAGCTCCCTCCCTGTCGAGAGTCCTGAACAGGGAGTCGGCCTTCTCCAGATCACCCCTTTCAGCGTACAGTCCTGCCAGTATACCGTTTACCTCCACGGCACTGCTGTCTGCCTTTAATGCCCTGTTAAAGTAAACGATGGCAGAATCCTTCATGTTATACTGTGTATAGAGCGAGCCGCACGCCATCTGATACCAGTAATTCCCCGGCTCCAGCCTGGCCGCAGTGGATGCATGCTGAAGGGCCTTTTCGCCCATGCCGGCAGATGAATACATCTGTGCAAGCTCAAACCAGGGCACGGCCCTGTTTCTGTCAAGTTCAATGCACTTTTCAAACAGTGTTGCCGCTTCATTAACGTCACCCACATATTTCTGCCTCAGGGCTTCCGCGAGAAAGTAATCATACCTGTTATCCGCACCGCGCTGCAAAAGTCTTTCCTGCGGCGGATTAACCAGTTTCCTGCTGCACCCGGAAGCAACAAGCACCAACATCAGCAATATTAATCTTCCTCTCATTTTCTTCCTGAATGACCGAATCCGCCTGCTCCTCTTTCTGTTTCGTCCAACCTTTCAGCCACAACAAGTTCCGCCCTTGCATGCTGAGCAATTATCATCTGTGCAATCCTGTCCCCGTCATTTATCGTGAAATCACTATCTGAATGGTTTATGAGTATAACACAAATCTCTCCCCTGTAATCCGCATCAATTGTACCCGGAGAGTTAAGGACCGTGATTCCGTGTTTCAGGGCAAGACCGCTTCGTGGTCTTACCTGTGCCTCATAACCTACCGGCAACTCTATAAAGAGACCGGTGGGGACAAGCTTTCTCTCCATCGGCCTGAGGGTGACGGGTCCGGCTATGAAAGCACGGAGGTCCATGCCTGCCGAGTGTTCCGTTTCATAGGCAGGCAACGGGTGACTTGATTTATTGACTATCCTGATCTTCATTCGGTTACAAAATAATTATTCAATATCCCGCAAGATTTACATTGAATACAGACTCTTCTCTTTCCGGAATTTAGCATTTGCAGGTTACACTATCCTCTTTTGAACAATAACGTAAAGAATTTGTCTTTTATCTCCGCAACGGCAAAGAAAATCAAAAGCAGCAGAGTATCAACCGCAATATTGACTATTTTGTTCTCCCCTTCAAGCAGCATTGAAACAACCAACAGCGCCACCGCCAGCACTATATAAAGGAATATCTTGCCTGTTTCAAATTTTATCGGGTAATACTTCAGGCCCACAAAATATGACACTATGACCATTGAAAGATAGCAGGCCACGTGAGCCCAGGCCGCAGCAATATAACCGAACAGGGGAACGAAGATAACGTTCACCGCCACCGTTACTGCAACTCCCACGAATGTTATCCATGCCCCGTAAATTGTTTTGTCGTCAACCTTGTACCAGATACTCTGGTTAATGAATATGCCCAGCAGCAGATAAGCCATGCTTATAATCGGCACCACAATAAGCGACTCGCGGAAGTTTTCTCCGATAAGTACCTGCACCACTTCCGGATACAGATTAATTCCCAGGAACAGTATCAGTGCCGTGATCACAAAATACTTCATCGTCACGGCATATGTCTCTTTTGCATCCTTGCTTCCTGCCTTCTCAAAGAAGAAGGGTTCAGCTGCAAAGCGATACATCTGAATGAAGAGCGACATAAGCACTCCCACCTTGTATCCTGCGCCGTAAATGCCGACGGTGGCCAGGCCTTCGGCTCCACCTATCAGTCTCCGGAGCAGGATTTTATCAAGTACCTCGTTGAGCGAACCGGCCAGTCCCCCCACCAGCAGCGGCCAGCTGTATGCAATCATCTTTGCCAGCAGTCTCCTGTCAAACACCGGTTTTATCCGCAAGATGAACGGCAGGAGGCAGACAAGTGTAATGGCTGATCCTGTCAGGTTCGCAACAAAGACATACCCCACCTGTAATCCGGGATTCCAGATTTTGTAAATCCATGTATTTCCCTTTTCCGCCAGTGCAGGGGCGAGCCAGAGGAAGAAAAAGGCTACAGCCATGGTCACCAGGACATTTATGATCTTCAAGGCACTGAAGACCATGGCTTTGTTATTGTTTCTCAACCAGGCGAACGGGATTGCGGAGAAAGCATCTATGGCCACTATCCACGCAAACATCCTGATATATTCAGGGTGCTCTTCATAACCCAGGAAGCCTGCAACAGGCATAATAAACAGTGATAGCGCCAGAAGGAACAGGGCAGAGGTTGTAAAGAGGCTGATGATGGCAGTACCGTATACCTCACCTGCCGGAGCTTTTTTCCCGGCAAACCGGAAATATGTGGTCTCCATCCCGTAGGTGAGTATCACCAGGGCAAGGACCATCCATGCATATAGTTCCGTAACAACGCCGTATTGCTCCAGGCCCAGTATACGGGTATAGAAAGGCGTCATCAACGCATAGTTCAGAAATCGCGGCACCACCGTGCCAAAGCCGTAAATGACAGTCTGGCCCGCAAGTTTGCGTATATCGTTCATGCTAAACTCTTACTGCAAATATATATCTTTGTCAATCGTAAAGTATAAGAAAATGAGGAGTTCATTACGCATCTTACTGACACTGGCAGCCGTTGTCATTATTGCCGGCTGTTCCACCGGCGCGCAAAAAAGCGTCCGTGCCCAGATAAAGACCACCGAGGGAGACATCCTTATCTCCCTGTCAGACCTGACGCCGCTGCACCGCGACAATTTCATCAAACTTGCAGAGAGCGGTTTTTATGACGGAGTCACCTTTCACCGCGTCATAAAGGATTTCATGATCCAGACCGGCGACGGATCAACACGTCAGGATACAGCGCTGTTAAATGACGATTACACCATTCCCGCAGAGATCAATGACTCCCTCTTTCACAGGCGCGGAGCAGTGGCAGCGGCACGCATGGGTGATGATGTCAATCCGGAAAGAAATTCATCCGGCACCCAGTTCTACATTGTCCAGGGCAAGGTGTACAATGATGATGATTTAGCTGCCACAATTCAGCGCATAGAATATAACCGCAGACAGTACCTGTACAACAAGGCCCTTGCCGATATACGGAAGGAAGCTGCAGAAAAGGGAGAAGAACCCAATGAGGATGAACTACAGCAGAATGCAATTGTGAAGGCATATGAAGCCATGGAAGAAGCAGGGCCATACGTGATGCCCGTTCATCGCATAAACACATATAAGACCGAAGGAGGAACACCCTTTCTTGATGGCGCCTATACCGTCTTTGGCGAAGTGCTTGAGGGAATGGATGTTGTGGACGCCATCGCCGGTACGGCCACAGACAATGGCGACCGGCCCGTACAGGATATAAGGATCCTTCATGTGAAGATCTTAAAATAGTATATCTGAGAGATGAAGGAGAGGATTGAAGAACTGGTAAAGGAGATAGAGGCTTTCAATATCAGCTGCCCGGATGAACTTGAGCAGTTCAGGCTGAAATACCTGAGCAAGAAGGGAGAGGTATCTGTGCTTTTCGAAGGATTCAGGAATGTTCCCCCGGAAGCAAAGAGGGAGACCGGACAACTGCTGAACAATCTCAAGCAGCTGGCAACCGATAAATACAATGCAGAGAAGGAACGCCTCTCAATGGCCGAGACGGTAAGCACAACAACTGATCTCACCATGCCCGCATATCCTTTCGGAGAAGGAACGCGCCATCCCATCTCCATTATACGCAATGAGATCATTGATATATTCAGCCGGATAGGTTTTACCGTCTCAGAAGGACCGGAGATAGAGGATGACAATCATGTCTTTTCAATGCTCAACTTTGCGGCAGACCATCCGGCCCGCGATATGCAGGACACCTTCTTCATTGAGAAAAAATCCGGCACCGAGTCAGACCCTCACGATGTGCTGTTGCGTACACATACATCCTCTGTACAGGTGAGGGTTATGGAAAACACCCAGCCACCCATACGCACAATTTGCCCGGGAAGAGTCTTCCGCAATGAGGCCGTTTCAGCACGTGCACACTGTATCTTCCACCAGGTGGAAGGCCTCTACGTGGCTGAAAATGTATCATTTGCTGATCTCAAACAGGCATTGCTCTATTTTGCTGCCGAGCTCTTCGGAAAGGATGTGAAGATAAGACTGAGACCATCATTCTTTCCCTTCACCGAGCCTTCGGCTGAGATGGATATCAACTGCAACATCTGCGAAGGTAAGGGATGCAATGTATGTAAGGGTACCGGCTGGCTTGAGCTTCTGGGCTGTGGAATGGTAGATCCGAACGTCCTTGAAGCCTGTGGCATTGACTCTGTAAAATATTCCGGCTATGCCTTCGGCCTGGGTATTGAGAGAGCAGCCATGCTCAAATATGGTGTAAATGACCTGAGACTATATTTTGAAAATGATATACGGTTCCTGTACCAGTTCAGGACCGAAATTTTATGAAATTCCGTAATTAATCCTCAACTTTGTCATCTTAACGGCCAGGGTTATGAAACAGCATGACTATACCATATCATTCTGTGATAAATGCGCATTTGAGAACAATTCCGTATTTCGCTTTCTGACAAGAGATGAAACTGACAGGCTTAATTTCGAGAAGGATTTCAGGCGCTACAAGAGGGGAGATATTCTTTATCACGAGGGTAACCGCATAAGCGGTTTCTATTGCATCAATTCAGGGATCATTAAGGTCTTCAAGACCGGCGTGGATGGCAAGGAACAGATCATTCGCTTTGCGCGAAAGGGAGAGATCATTGCATACCGTTCAGTGTTGAGCAATGAGCCTGCCTGCACCTCGGCCAAAGTAATTGAGGATAGCCAGGTGTGTTTTATTCCTTCAGAACTGCTTATCCAGTTCGTGAAAACCAATGCCGCGTTTGCTTTTGAGGTGGTCAAACTAACATGCCATGAGCTTGCAGAAGCGAACTCATATATTACCGATATAGCCCAGAAAACAGTAAGGGAACGTGTTGCCGAAGTGCTGCTGAGCCTGGTAAATGATTTCGGCCTCGATGATCAGAATTACCTTCGCATATCGCTTACCCGCGAAGAGCTTGCCAATATTGTAGGAACTGCAACCGAATCAGTGATTCGCCTTCTTTCAGAATTCAAGAGTGATCGGCTGATTGA
>JAAZBN010000182.1 GCA_012513795.1 Bacteroidales bacterium
CACTCAATGCAGACATCAACGTTACGGGCACCGGTTTCAGGGGAGGCATTGTCTCACAGGGTGTTGGCTGGTGCCAGAATACTCATGACAGTCTCGGATGGGAATCTTATAGTATATGGTCGCCTGCCGCAGGGTACAAGGGTGAGGGCATTGGTACCAGGACTGCTTCTGATGAGCCTCTTTATCCGTACTATATGAAGGGCAAGGGAGCCAACATGACCGGTGGCGGTGGCGGTAACGGGCACTTCTCCGGCGGCGGTGGCGGATCAAACTACGGCGAAGGCAGCATCGGCGATGTGGAGATTGCCCCGGATACCTGCGGCGGCCTTTTGCCCGGAGGCAGGGGAGGGTTCACTATCTCCGGTTATCCCACGCTCAACAGCGGTGTCTTCATGGGCGGTGGCGGCGGCGCCTCAGCATACCTTACTACGCCGTCAACATCTCCCGGCGCCAATGGTGGAGGCATAGTCATCATCCATGCTGATACCATTGTCGGCAATGGCAGGATCATAACTGCCAGCGGAGCCGCAGCGGGTAACAACACGGTGGCAAACAGTGGTGCCGGTGGTGGTGGTGCAGGCGGTTCGGTAGTGATAAGCACAACGTATTTTCAGACCACCCCTCTCCTTTCGGCTGACGGAGGCAGGGGTGGTGATAATATTAACCAGAACGGTGCCGGCGGCGGTGGCGGCGGTGGACTCATATGGACCAGGGGCGCTTTCCCCGGTACGGCAACCGTTGCCGGTGGCCAGGGCGGCATTCACAGCACCGGCGATCCCAACAGGGACGGTGCTCCGGGGCGTATACGCGGTGACCTGAACCTGCCGCTCAACGGCTTCCTCTTCAATGAGATCTATCTGGCTCACAGCCAGACTCAGCTCGATTCCATCTGTGAGGGTATGATACCACCATCAATGACCGGCACCCGCCCGGCTGGAGGCAGCGGTACATATACCTACCAGTGGCAGAAGAGTTATGACAACAACAACTGGTCAGATGTTGCAGGAACATCCATCGACTACTCACCAACCTCCACCGAGGCGGTAACAGTATGGTTCCGCAGGGTTGTCAGTGACGGTGCGGGTATTGTTGACAGGAGCCTCCCGGTGCAGATCATCGTTCATCCCCGCATCACAGGGAACATCGTGGGCCGTGACACCACCCTCTGCTACAATATGAATCCTGATGAGCTTTATCCTCTCAATGCAGGCCCTTCAGGAGGCACAGGACTCTACTACTATCAATGGGAACAGAGCCCTGACAACGTCACATGGAATGATGCTGCCGGCGCCGCCGTTGCCGCTGCATATGACCCGCCAGCCCTCATCTCAACAACATTCTATCACCGCATTGTCAGCTCGGGAGCATGCACTGACATCAGCTCCCCGGTGACGGTTACCATCCTTCCCGCCATAACCAACAATACAGTGGCCGCTGACCAGACTATCTGCGAGGGCTCACTCTTTGCAAATCTTACCGGCTCAGCCCCCGGCGGCGGCGCCGCACCATCCTACACCTATGAATGGATGAGCAGCAGTGACAACGTGAACTGGGAGCCTGCTGCAGCCACCAACAACAATGCTTCCTACGATCCGCAGGATGACTCGCCGGGTACGACCTATTACCGCAGGATGGTATACAGCGGCCTCAACAATACATGCCAGTCGGCCAGCAACAGTATCATCCTGACCAGCCATCCTGCCATCACAAACAATATCATTGGTGATGACCAGACCATCTGTGAAGGTTCGGCCCCGGCAGATATAGACGGCACTGTGCCAGCCAACGGCGCGGGTGCAGGCACCTATCTCTACCAGTGGATGAGAAGCACTGACGGTTCCGTCTTCAACAACATAGATGGCGCCACTGCCGAAGATCTGCCGGGCATTCCCCTGGCGAGCGGTGTGTGGTACAGGCGGGTAGTGAACTCCTCAGCCTGCATCAGCACCAGCAACACGGTACACATCACTGTTGATCCGGCTATAACCGGATTCCAGATTGCGCTTCCTTCACAGGGACATGACACAATATGTGCCGGCACAGCTCCGGCAATACTTTCGGGAACTCCGTCCGGAGGGCTTGGTACATTTACCTATGCATGGGCGTCATCAACTGATAATGTCAATTTCACGCCGCTTGCCGAAACCGGCACCTCGTACCAGCCCGGGAACCTCTCCTCAACAACCTGGTTCAGGAGAACGGTGACATCAGGAGCCTGTTCGGAGGGCTCGGTATACAGGATCACTGTCCTGCCCCTTATCACCGGGAACACTGTCTCTGCTGACCAGACAATATGCAACACCCAGATTGCCGCTTCTCTGACAGGCAGTGCACCTTCAGGGGGCGATGGCATATACAGGTATCTCTGGGAGAGAAAAGCAGCCACCTCACCTGACTGGGTTGCTGCAGCCGGTACGAACAACAGCGCAGGTTACCAGCCACCCCTTCTTGATGAGACCACTCAGTTCAGACGGAGTGTCTTCTCAGGTGAAAACAACTGTTGCACCTCAGTTTCTGAGCCTGTGACAGTGACGGTGGACATCATGCCTCAGAACATTAGTGCCGGGGATGACAGAACCCTTCTTCCTTATCAGTTTGCGGCCATTCTGGAAGGGAGCTTTGAAGGAGAGGGAACAGCATCATGGAGCTATGACTTCAGCACCGGGGATGAGGATCCTCTCTTCTCAGCACCGGAAGAGCTTGTGACAGAGGTAAGAAAGCTCGGGTTCGGAGACAATACCTTTATGTTAACTGTAGCCAACGGTGCATGTGTGGCTGAAGGCGTTCCGGTCACCCTGACGGTACCTGAGCTGGTAATACCACAGGGAGTTACCCCGAACAATGACGGTATAAATGATTACTTCAACATAGAGGGGCTTGAGTTCACCAGAAATGAGCTGGTGATAATAAACACTGCCGGAGCGGTGGTATACAGGGAAAATGATTACAGGAGCAATGATCCGGTTGGAGCATGGGCGGGTCTGGATCTGAACGGTAATGAGGTCCCTGACGGCACCTACTATTTCCTTCTGACAATTAAAGGGGCCCAGGATCTGAATGTGCCCGACTATGTTTCACACCTTAGCGGGTTCTTGATTCTCAGGAGATGACTATGAGGAAGAAAGTATACATAGTGATCCTTGTTGCCCTGGCGCTGCAGACCCCTGCAATAGCCCAGCAGGTCCCCATTACCAGCCAGTATCTCACCAACGGACTTGTGATAAATCCTGCCTACGCCGGCACACGTGAGGCCCTGAGCATCAACCTCTCCTACCGCAAGCAGTGGGCTAATATCACTGGCGCTCCTCAGTTCCAGACCCTTTCACTGCACACTCCGATAAACGAAAAAGAAAAGGTCTCCCTGGGCCTGATGGCTGATTACCTGACCTACGGCGTTACAAAGGATGTCGGCATCTATGCTTACTATGCATACAGTGTGAGGCTGGGCAGGGGTAAACTCTCAATGGGACTGAAGGGCGGACTTGACTTGAGCAACACCAACTATAACAGATTGCAGTTCCCCGATGGCAATCCAGCTGACCCCCTCCTTACGGGTGACATGAAATACACTCTTCCAAATATGGGTGTCGGGTTCTATTATTATACTGACAGGTATTTCGCCGGTCTCTCTGTGCCTTCACTGCTTACCTACAAGCGCGATGCAACGGACGAATTCAGCGTGACACCTGATTACAAGCTGTTCATGACATGTCTGACGGCCGGCACCCTTCTGCAGTTCGCTGACGTTTTCAAGGTAAAGCCGTCAGTACTTGTACGCTATGCAATACATAAGCCCATTGAGGTTGATCTGAATGCCAACCTGATCTTTGCTGATCTCCTCTGGGTGGGAGGATCATACAGGATGGCGGAGAAGGCCGTTGTGGCCCTCGTGGATCTGCAGATCACCCCGCAGCTCAAGCTGGGTTATTCCTATGACTACCAGCTGGGGCACCTGAATAACTATACATCAGGCACCCACGAGGTGTCACTCAGGTACGAGTTCCAGTATGAGGTCACCGCAACATCACCAAGGTATTTCTGAAAAAATGAGAGGAGTCCTGAAACATATAATTATAGTACTGCTCGTTCTTTCAGGTTCGTGGACCCTTCTCAAGGGTCAGGCGAAAGGCACTTTTGAGGTGTCACATCTGTCAGCCATATCATCCGGATCAGCTGACATAGCTCCCGTTATCATGAATGACGGTATCCTCTTCTGTTCAAACAGGAAGACAAACCCATTCATGACGAAGAAAAATCTTGACGGGGTAAGGCTTTTTGAGTTCTGGTTTGCACCCTTTGATGGCAACGGTGATCCCTCCTCGCCCCGCCGTTTTGCTCCCGGCCTGGTCAGTGACGCCAATATCGGCCCGGCATCAGTCACCACTGATGGCAATACTTTGTGGTTTACGCGTAACCTGTCAGAGGGCCGGCGGCTGGGCAGAAGGCAGTCAAACCCTCTGGGCATCTATACCGCAAGGCGAAGCGGCTCACAGTGGACAGATATCACTCCTTTTGAGCACAATAACCCTGAATACAATCTTTCGTATCCCTATGTGTCAGCTGACGGGCGATATCTCTTCTTCTGCTCTGACATGCCGGGAGGAGAGGGCAACTATGATATCTATATGTGCGAAAAGCTGGAGGGACAATGGTCAGAGCCGGTTAACCTCGGACCGGAGGTGAACAGCAGCTCTGCCGAGCTCCATCCCTTCATGCACAGCTCCGGGAGGCTCTATTTCGCTTCTGACAGACCCGGCGGAAAGGGCGGCCTTGATGTATGGTCCTCAAGCCTGGCATACGGTTCCTGGACTACCCCCAGGGTTCTTGATGAGCCTGTTAATTCTGAGGCTGATGATTTTGCCTTTTATGCTGCGCAGGGAGGATTACAGGGGTATTTTACCTCCAACCGCCGAAGCTTCAATGATGATATCTACAGCTTCTCCTCAACCATCATTCGCTGGTCAGCATGTGACACCCTACAGCAAAACAGCTACTGTTACGAGTTCATTGAAGAGAATGCACTGAGACAGGATACAATGAAGACCGGTTTCAGATGGGAGTGGGACTTTGGTGACGGGCACAGGGCCGTTGGCATTACGGCAGAGCACTGTTATGCCGGTCCGGGCGTCTATGATGTGACTCTTGACATAGTCAACCTCATCACGGGAGGCATAGAAAAGAGACAGGCATCATACGAGCTGGAGATAACGGATATTGAACAACCGGTAATCACCAGTCCGGAGACAGTCAGGGCAGGGGAGACATTGATACTCAATGCAGGAGCCACCTATCTGCCCGGCATGAATATAGAAAGATATTACTGGAATTTCGGTGATGAGACTGTAGCAACCGGACTGGAAGTATCAAAGATCTATGAGCTTCCGGGGAAATATAATATTCAGCTGATAGTCAGCTCAAAGCCTGACGCAGGGGGAGTTGTGCGTGAGGTTTGTGTATGTAAGGATATTGAAGTGTCTGCAAAATAAAATAGAATACTGTAAACGAGGAAGATGAAAGTTACCCGAAAAATACTGCCGCTGTTTCTGTTTATTCTCTATGCCGTACCTGCCGGGATGAATGCGCAGGAAGTGCCAGGGCCTGATGAGAATATCCCTTTCCTGATTACATTCGGTAAAGAAGGAGGTGTTACATCATGGGGAGATGATGACTTCAGCCAGACATTCTTTTTCGCTCTGCCGAAAGATTACAAGGATCCGTTCTATATCAGGGTGTATGACCCTGACACAGGTGGCAAAACCGATGAACTGAACAACTTCTGGAACACCAGGATGATGTACTCCATCTACGGGGGAAAAGGATGTTACACGCATGAGGAAGCAAACGGCATATCGCCGACAGGAAATTACAAGAGCGGGACGCTTCTTGCAACGCGTACCTTCGGGATGGACAACAAGCTTGATGAACGCTGGTATACCTTTGGCCCGTTCAATCCCGCTGACGGTGAGTATTACCCCAAGTTCCTGAGCAATATTTTCAAGATCGTCTGTGACGGCATCTCAGGAGATGACGGCAATCTCTACAGGTATGCCATCTCCAGGAGACCTGACGCCAATGTCCCCATTGACGGAGCCAACGCTTTTACCTATGAATACACTTTCAGAATGTGGAATAACAATGACACCTCCTTCGTGTCACATATCTACCCCTTCATTGACAGCGGGTGTGTATACATTCAGATGAGGAACTTCGACTGGGACGATGACGGCGATTTCATAGTTGTCTCCGTTGAGAGAAAAGGGCAGGTTATGCCCCTCTCGGGGGATGATGTTTGGGAAACATCACGGATGCCCATTCTTGAAGGAGAGATAGGCAAGTCCCTTGACTTCCGCTTTTACAAGAAAAAGGGTGATCTGGTCAGGAACAACAACGTGGTGATTTCAGTACAGAACCAGTATGGAGAGAATCTTCCGTTCTTCAGTGCACCTATCGGAGGTGTCCCGGTATATAAGCCCCGGATAAAGGTAGTACCTAAAAAGTAATCATGCCCAGGAAATCAATCTATGCCGCTACAGCCCTTCTGGCAGTCCTTATAAGGGTTCTGCAGCCTCTGCCGGCACACAGCCAGACTCACAGTTACCGCATATATGATGAATATACCGGCCTGCCGGGAAGTTATCTGAACGTCATTGAGCAGGACAGGAGCGGCCTTCTATGGGTTGGAATTGATACGGGGCTCTATCGTTATGACGGATTTGCGTTTCATAACGTGCCTGTAACTGACACAATCCCTCATGGCAATCCGAGTGCTCTTTACTGTGATGCCACCGGCACCATGTGGGTGGGGATGAGTGACGGCTCTCTCTTTGTATGGAACACCGGCAGCAACCTAATTCGGAAAGAGCTGCCTGAGACTGACAAGATCAATCGCATTATGGAAGGACCAGACAGTAAAATCTGGATTGTAACACAGACCCGTGGAATATATCTGGCCGAGCCGGGAGGAGGCGCAAAGATCAGCAGGATGGAGATGCCTGAAGAGATGACTCTGTTTGATATTGCCTTTACCGGCGGTGACAGATTCCTGGCTGCCACCCAGGATAACCTGCACCTCTGTGTTCATCAGGGAGATGAGGTTGTCAGTGAATACTCATTTCCGGAGCTTGAGTACACCTGGATACAGACAGTGGTGAGGATGGATGATGATACCTGGTTCGCCGGAACGGGTGACAGGGGCCTGTATATGATCAAACGGACTGATGAGAATATGACGGCAACGTCTGCCGGTGATACAACCTTACTGAACATGAATATCCCGGCGTTGATTGCAGCACCGGGCAGGACACTCATTATCGGTACCCTCGATGCAGGCGCAATAAAAGCCGTTTTCAGCGCTGACTTCTCTGAGATGAAGATCCACGGGGTGTACAATACCGGCACCGGACTGCCGGAGAATAACATCAGGACTCTTTTCAGGGACCGCGAGGAAAATCTCTGGATAGGCCTGTTCAACAGCGGGCTGGCGGGTGTGACCACCAATGCCTTTTCATTTCACAGGCCTGCCACGAACCGGGAGATAACATTCATAGGCAGGAGTGGCGACGGGCTTGTGGCTGGCACCAGGAACGGCCTCATGGACTTCAATCCGGCAACGGGGCTCTTTTCAGATTTTCGCAATCTCTCCGTCAGAACGGGCGGATCAGGTATAGCCTCATGGGCTGCCGATGACAGCGGAAATTTATGGATCGGAACGGTCAGGGATGGCATCTGGGTCATGAACAGCGATGGCACTCTGCGTCAGTTTTATCTCTCGCGCAATCCGGGGCAGAACCATATCAACTCCGTGGCTGTGGAGGGTAAAAATGTCTGGCTGGGCACAAGTGACGGGGTAGTCTTGCTTGACAGGGAGAGCGGGACACAGAAGGCAGTCTATACCACCCTTGACATGCTGCCACATAACTATATTTCCCAGGTGGTTGTCAACAGGGCAGGAGAGGTGCTGGTAGCCACGAAGAGTGACATGCTTTGTTACATACACGTTACAGGCGGTGTCCGTACCGAGGGACCGGTGATGGAGGGAAGCAGGGTAAACGAAATACGAAGCCTCTCTGTTGGAGCCGACAGAACCATCTGTGCGGGAACCAACGGCAACGGACTCTTTCTTTTTGCAGGCGATACACTGCTTAACTATACCGAAGCTGACGGGTTGCTGACGAACTTCTGTTACAGCGCAATTATTGCCGATGACGGCAGAATATGGACAGGTCACCAGAAGGGTTTCTCAATCATCAATCCGGCTACCGGATCAGTCAGGGCTTACAGCACTGATTTCGGGGTGAGGGGCGACTGTAATGCCAATGCTCTGACACAGCTTGATGACGGATCGGTTTACATCGGAACCACTGACGGGATAATATCATACGACCCTGCACTTGAGCCGGAAACAGCTGCTGCTCCCCAGGCCGGAATAATCTCCGTGATAATAAACAATATACTCTATCCCTACAGGGAGAGTTACAATCTTCCCTACAGGAAATCCTATAATATCCGGGTCAATTACGCTGGCATCTCGCTTCGTGACCCGCTGAACGTGGTTTACCGGACCAAACTTGAGAACTTTGACGATGAATGGAGTGAGGTGACCTCTGACAGGTCAGTTACATATAACCTAAGCGACGGACGTTTCAGGTTTAATGTGGAGGCGTTGACAAGGGATGACCCTGACAATGCAACCACCGCATCATTCAACATTGTCATCCAGAAGCCGGTCACTGAAAGATGGTGGTTCATACTATCCATGCTGGCACTGATGGCAGCAGTGGTATATATTATTGTCCGTTTGCGCGAGAGGGCACACAGAAAACAGCGTGAGTTCCTGGAGAGCGAACTGCAGAAACGAACGGCACAGGTGTATGAGCAGAAGGAAGAGCTGGCACAGAAAAACCTTGACATTACTGAGAGCATCAAGTATGCCAAGCGCATACAGAGCAGCGTACTGCCTGACACGGCCCGGCTGGGAACGGTCTTCAAAGAAGCCTTCGTCTTCTTCCAGCCCCGTGATATTGTCAGCGGCGACTTCTACTGGTTTGACTGGGTTGACAAGGACAGGTTCATGCTGGTTTGCTCAGACTCCACCGGCCACGGTGTCCCGGGCGCGTTCATGTCAATGATAGGGACGGCCCTTCTGCAGGATATTATCACCGTAAAGAAGATCACCAGGCCTTCACAGGTGCTCCATGAACTCGACAGGCAGATCTTTTCAACCCTGAATCAGAACCAGGAGCTTGAGGCCTCCAATGACGGTATGGACATAGTGGTCTGCGAGTTCAACCTGAAAACCAGGCAGCTGGTCTTCGCTTCAGCCATGAGGCCGGTGATACTGGTTATTGACGGAGAGCAGCACTATGTGCGCGGCAATCGCTCATCCGTGGGTGGCGAGTCGGTGACTGAAAAGTTCTATGATGATCAGGAATACCATCTGCGTGAGGGGAACATGGTCTATCTGTTTACTGACGGATACTGCGACCAGTTTGGCGGTGAAGGAGGAAAGAAGATGAAGATCAGCCGCCTGAAAACACTCATTGATGATATCTCGCCTTTGAATGCAGAAGGTCAGCTAAAACAGATAAGTGACTTCTTCTTTGAATGGATGGGCAGCTATGAGCAGGTGGATGATGTCCTGTTCATGGGAGTAAGGGTCTGATCATTCGGAAGGGCAGGTGCCGTTCTCCCCGAGCACGAATATACAGCTTGTGGCCGTATTGCTGTCGTGTCCGCCCCTGTCCCTGATCCAGAAATCATAATAGAGAGTGTCCCCGGTACTGAAAAGCAGATACATGATGGTCACATCTATGGTGCCCCTGAGAATCTTGTTCTGTCCTGCAGCGTCAATGAAGGGTATCCTGTATTCTGAAGGAAAGAGCGGATCTGACGGACCAGCAAGCTCAAAGACCCCGTCAACCTTCCGGTAAAGCTTAAGAAAGAGATTGCCTGAGGGGTCAACACCGGATGTCTCCGGAGGATCAAGCCCCAGATCGCCATCCCCATCCTCAAAATAGAAAGAGAGATTACCCGCTTTGGCAGGGTTGCCAAGAATATCAATTGTATCATACTGGGTAAAGGTACGGAACTCAATCCTTGGCTCCGGGGGAAGGCTCTCGGGCCTTTCACACGCTGCCATAATGAGCATCGTTGCTGTAACCAATATGATGATCCCTTGCTTCATCTGCTGACAATATGCCCTGACATCAAAAATCACACCAAATGTATCTATTTTTTTCTGAAATAGACCCTGACAGGGGCCCCTGTCAGCGGAAAACTCTCCCTGAGCCTGTTTTCAACGAACCTCCTGTAAGGCTCCCTGATATACTGAGGGTAGTTACAGAAGAAGGCAAAGACAGGATAAGCTCCGGGCAGCTGAGTAACATACTTGATCTTTACGTGTTTGCCCTTGATTGACGGTGGGGGAGTGTCATTTATGATTTTCAGCATGACCTCATTAAGCTGTGAGGTGGATATCTTTCTCCTTCGGTTTTCATACACGTTCATTATCAGCTCAAGGATCCTGTGTACCCTCTGCCTGGTGATGGCAGAGATGAACAGCACGGGGTAGTCGGTGAAGGGGGCTGTCCTTGACCTCAGCTCATCCTCAAACCGCTTTGTGGTAGTGTGGTCTTTCTCAACCAGGTCCCATTTGTTCACCAGGATGATGACCCCCTTGTTGTTCTTCTGAATTATGTTCAGGATACTCAGGTCCTGCGACTCCAGCCCACGTGTCGCATCAATCAGCAGCAGGCAGAGGTCACTGTCTTCAATTGCCCTTACTGATCTGAGTATGGAGTAGAATTCTATATCCTCATCCACTTTGGCTTTCTTGCGCAGGCCTGCTGTGTCAATCAGCAGGAAACGGTAATTGAACTTGTTGTAGAGGCTGTGGATTGAGTCACGTGTTGTTCCTGCCACCGGTGTGACGATGTTTCTCTCCTCTCCCAGGAGTGTATTGGCCAATGATGACTTGCCGACGTTGGGGCGGCCTACAACTGCCACTTTGGGTATCTCCTCGCCTTCCGATTCCGGAGTATCAGGCAGATGCTTCACTATCTCATCCAGCAGATCGCCAGTGCCGCTGCCATTGACGGAGCTGACAGGGAAGTAGTTGCCCAGCCCCAGTCCGTAAAATTCTGCCGCATCAAGGAGCCGCTGGTTGTTGTCAACCTTGTTCACCACGGTGATGACCCTCTTGCTCACCTTCCTGAGCATTGACGCTACAGCCTTGTCGAGTTCATGGATGCCTGTTTCTACATCCACCATGAAGATGATCACGTCAGCCTCCTCAATAGCCAGCTTGACCTGTCTGTTTATCTCGCTCTCGAAGATATCGTCAGAGTTTTCCACGAATCCGCCCGTATCCACAACTGAGAAATCCACCCCGTTCCATGTCACCCTGCCGTAGTGTCTGTCACGTGTCACGCCGCTCTCCTCGTTCACAATGGCTGCACGGCTCTCAGTCAGACGGTTGAAGAGTGTTGACTTGCCTACGTTGGGTCTTCCTACTATTGCTGCTATCCTGCTCATAAAGAAAAAACTATAAGTAACCGAATTTTTTGAGCATGCGCGGGTTGTCACGCCACTCGTGTGCCACCTTTACATACAGTTCCAGAAAGACTTTTTTCCCGAGGAACTCCTCCATATCCTTCCTGGCAGCTGTTCCCACCTTTTTCAGCATTGCTCCCCGGTGTCCTATGATGATACCTTTCTGGCTGTCGCGGGTTACATAAATTATGGCCGCAATCCGGTTAATTCCGGGCTCCTCGGTGTAACTCTCTATTTCAACCTCTACCGAATAGGGGATCTCCTTCTGGTATGTCTCAAAGATCTTACCTCTTATAATCTCAGTAACGAAGAACCTCTCATAGCGGTCAGTAAGCTGATCTTCGGGGAAGTAGGGGGGACCCTCCGGGAGTCGTCTGATAATCTCGCGGAGCAGCAGGTCTGTATTGAACCGGTTGATTGCCGATACAGGCAGCACAGGCACTCCGGGGGCTATTGCGGTCCAGCTTTCGGTCAGCTTTTCCAGATCAGCCTGGTTGGTAAGGTCTATCTTGTTTATCACTATTATCTTCGGTACGGAGGAGGCAAGGATCCTTTCAAGATGTTCACTGTTCTTTGTCGCTGACTCAACCACATCGGTAACATAGATTATCAGATCGGCGTCGTCCAGGGCTGACTCAACGGATTTCATCATGGCAGACTGGAGCCTGTATTTGGGGTTGAGGATGCCGGGGGTATCCGAATAGACAATCTGGTAACCCTCGCCGGTGAGTATGCCCATTATGCGGTGCCGGGTGGTCTGAGCCTTCGCGGTGGCGACGGATAGCTTCTGGCCCACAAGCACATTCATGAGGGTTGATTTCCCGACATTGGGATTACCAAGTATATTTACGAAACCGGACTTATGTTCCATCTCATCCGGTTATTTGAAAATGCCTCGCTTGAGCATGCTGATCTCCTTCTGTGTCAGTAGTCTCCAGTGTCCTCTCTGCAGGTTTTTCTTGGTAAGGCCTGCAAAGCTCACCCGGTCAAGTTTCCTGACCCTGTATCCCAGTTTCTCAAATATGCGTCTTACTACCCTGTTCTGGCCGGAGTGTATCTCCACCCCCACCTGGGTATGATCGGCAGGATCGGGCCAGGAAATTGCATCAGCGCTTACCGTGCCGTCATCCAGGGTCACACCCTCAATAATCTTTTCCATATCATGCCTTGTAACCTCTTTGTCAAGGAAGACATGGTAGACCTTGCCTGCCCCGTATGATGGGTGAGTGAGTTTGCCTGCCAGATCGCCGTCATTTGTCAGCAGCAGTACTCCGGTTGTTGCCTTGTCAAGCCTGCCCACAGGGTAGATGCGTTCCCTGGTGGCATCCCTGACCAGATCAAGCACTGTGCTTTCGGCATGAGGGTCCCTTACTGTTGTCACGTATCCTTTCGGTTTATTCAGGAGGACATACACTTTTTTCCCCGGTGTCAGCCTTTTGCCCCTGTATTCGACCCTGTCACCGGGAAGCACCTTGATACCCATATCGGTAACCTTCTTCCCGTTGACGGTGATATAGCCCTGCCTGATCAGCTCGTCAGCCTCTCGCCTGGCGCATACGCCGCTGTCAGCAATGTACTTGTTCAGCCTGATCAGATCTGGTTCAGTTTTGCCGGCGCCGGGCCGGGCTGTTCTCTTTTTTCGCGGCTGTGCCGGTCTTTTCTCCATCCTTTCACATTTTCAGGGTGCAAATTTACAACTATTTACCGGTTTTCTCCCCGATCTTTTTTGCACCTTTGCATCTGATATCAAACAGAATTGACATGGCTCTGATAAAATCCATCTCCGGCATAAGGGGAACAATTGGCGGTATTCCGGGCGAGGCGCTGACTCCTGTGGATATTGTGAAATTTGCCTCAGCCTACGGCACCTGGCTCAGCAGGCGCGGCCGGGGGCCTCTCAGGGTGGTCACTGGCAGGGACGCACGCGTCTCGGGAGAGATGGTTTCTGCCCTGGTCAACGCATCACTGCGGAGCACAGGTATAGATGTTGTAGATGTCGGGCTAGCCACCACGCCCACGGTGGAGGTGGCTGTGACGGCGCTGGGCGCCGGCGGCGGGATAATCATGACGGCAAGCCATAATCCTGCTCAGTGGAACGCCCTTAAGCTTCTGAATGAAAAGGGAGAGTTCCTGAGTGATGCTGATGGAAGGGAGGTGCTTGCCCTGGCTGCTGCCGAGGATTTTGACTATGTCTCATATGACCGGCTGGGAGGTGAGACGGGTGATGATACATGGACTGATAAGCATATCCAGGCAGTCACAACCATGCCGCTCGTAGATACTGAAGCAATCGCCGGCGCCGGATTCAGGATAGCTGTTGATGCAGTCAACTCGGTGGGCGGAATAGCCATACCTGCCCTCTTGAGAGCTCTTGGAGTAAAAGAAGTTGTTGAGCTTTACTGTGAGCCGACAGGCCTCTTCCCCCATAATCCCGAGCCGCTTCCGGAACATCTGGCAGATCTCTCCGCCACGGTATTGGAGAGCAGGGCCGACCTGGGATTCGTGGTTGACCCGGATGTTGACAGGCTGGCAATAATATGTGAGGACGG
>JAAZBN010000183.1 GCA_012513795.1 Bacteroidales bacterium
TGCTCAACGGTGAGATAAAAGGGACGGTGGAGATATTCCGTAAGCTTAAATCGGGCGGAATGCCCCTCTACGCCCTTTCAAACTGGTCACATGAAGGATTTCCGGTAGCATATAACCGATATGACTTCATGAAGGAATTTGACGGCCTGGTAGTTTCCGGTTACGAGAAGCTGCTCAAACCTGATCATGCCATCTACCGCGTTCTGATAGAGAGGTACAACCTCATTCCGTCAGAATCGGTTTACATTGATGACAACAGGCCGAATACCGATGCTGCGGCGGAACTGGGCTTTCATGCAATCCACTTCCTCTCGCCTGATCAGCTGCGTGAGGAGCTGATCAGGCTGGGCCTGGAGGTATAGCGCTATCTCTCAACCAACATGGGTTTGCCGGGGCGATTACTCATCTCTCAGGAGTATGGCTTTCAGTCCCAGGTATACCGGGGGCAGTGCGCCGTCAAAGGCCTCTGCGTAGACCTCCATTGCAGCGCCAAGGGCAGTGGCATTTTCTATTGTACTGGCATAAACCCTCTTTTCAGGGAGGCGCGCGGCCAGTATTCTTACAAATGTGTCATTGCGCGCGAACCCGCCCGTCACGTAGATTATCTCCGTGTCATCATCATCGGAAACAACCTGCCTGTATGCCCCCAGGCACTCGTCAACGAGGTCATACATCATCTGGTGATAGGCGTCAGCATAGGTAAGGAAGTGGGATAGGTCGGCATCATGGTCCGCAAAGCCTTCCGGGATGCCATGACGGAAAAAAACACGGCCGCGGCGGTTAGCCTGTATTTTTTCGATCTTCTTGTGCTTGATCTTAATTGTCTTATACAGCTCCCCGGTGACCCCGAAGTGGTCATCGAGCATTGTGACGTTAAGGTCATGTATCTCACCGAGCAGAAACCGGGAGCTGCTGATGCGCTTTCCGTCTGCGCTGATGACTGAATGAATGCCGTCATCGGTCGTATCACTGTCAGTCGACCCGGTGTGAGAGGGATTCATGAAGGTGCACCGCGTGCCTGTTGAGGCGAGGATGAATGGCCTGTCAGACCCCTTAAGATAGGGTATAAGTGAGGCAGTGGTGCTGTTGATCACATGGCAGGAAGTTGGACGCAACCCGTCCGGCAGAACCTTAATCATCTTTGATACAGCATCTTGCAACGGCCTGAGAGAACTGTCGATACCGGTAACGGTGACTACAGTGATCCTGTACAGGTCGCGTCCGGATACACTGGTCAGGCATGACAGGATCCATTCCTCTATGACAGGCAGATCATCTCCAGGCCGGCCCTCAGCGTCAGGGATCTCCCCGATAATCTTCTCCTCGGTATGCAATGCGTTCAGGCTTCTGTCAAACAACTGGAACCTCTTCCATGACCTGCCAATGTCAAAAACGGCAATCACATCTGTAAGATCATACTCCATATCAATATCCTTTTGAAAATCAAAGATAGAAATTGGATCGGTCACTTGAAAGTGTACGGGGCTGAAGAGTCATTAAAAAGCCAGCCCTGTGTTCAATTCCGGAAGGGCAGTTGCAAGTTGTGCATCAATTGCATAACTTCAGCATCTCAAATTAACTGACCCATGAACTGGATTGATTTCGTTATCGTTGCCCTGCTGTTCTACGGGCTGGTGCAGGGATTTATTGACGGTCTCATCATTGAGGTGGCTGAGGTGGCGGCGCTGGTGCTGGGGATATGGGGCGCCATTCATTTCTCCTGGTGGACAGCCGAGAGGCTCTCCGGGTGGTTTGACATGAACACACAATGGACCGGCATCATCTCCTTCGCAGTTACATTTGTAGCGATCATGATCATTGTCTACCTCCTCGGCAAGCTGATTGACTCCCTGCTTAAGGCTATGGCCCTGGGCTTCGTCATCAAGTCGCTCGGCGCAATCTTCGGAGTGCTTAAGATAGCCCTGATACTGAGTGTAATCTTCGTCTTCCTTAACACTTTAGATGAGAAAAAGCACTTCCTTCCTTCTGCCGCCATAAACAACTCGATGCTCTATAATCCAGTTGCTGACCTCGTGCCCGCAATATTCCCCATAGTTGAGGGGGGTGATCTCATAGACAGCTTCAACCGTCGCAAAAAGCCATCGCCCGGTGTGACCATCTGAGCGGTTTTGATATCTTTGCGTCACCA
>JAAZBN010000184.1 GCA_012513795.1 Bacteroidales bacterium
ATCAATACCAGGTTCTACGAATCCCATGCCACCGTCTCTTATGACGGAAAGAAACTATACTTCGCCTCCAACCGCGAGGGAGGCCTGGGAGAACTTGACCTCTGGGTCTCGGAGAGGGACATCACAGGCGACTGGGGCATTCCCTCCAACCTGGGCAACGTGGTCAATACTCCCTATAATGAAGAGACACCTTTTATCTCAGCTGACGGCGCCACACTGACATTCAGCTCTGAAGGCCACGGATCAATGGGCGGATATGATATCTTCCTCTCTAAACTCTCATCCGGACAGTGGAGCAATCCGATAAATATAGGCTACCCTGTCAGTACCACCGATGACAACCTCGCTTTTCAGCCCTATGATAACGGCAATTACGGATTGTACTCCATAATGACCGGATACAAGAAAAAAGAGATAGCTCTGGTAACCTTCAATCCGCCTGAAGATGAGAAGCGTGACACAGTCACCATCAGCTTTGATCCGGCAGACCTGCCCTACCTGACAGTGGTCGATTCATCCACTCTGATTACCGATCTTGTTGTAAGAGACGTCAGTGCGACGGATGAAGAGTTTGACCCCGAGGTACTCTATTACACGGTACAGGTGATGGCTCTCTACAACCCGGTTGATCCGGCCTACTTTGAGTATGCCGAGATATTTGTCTACTATAACAGGGATGACCGGTTCTACCGGTATACAACCGGCAGGTTCGATACCAGGGCAGAGGCTTACGATGAGAAAGAGAGACTGCTCCGCCTGGGCTATCCGGATGATATCTTCGTGAAGAAAGTCTACAGGAATGATTCTGGAAAATGACGGGATCAGGCTTAGGGCCGTTGAACCCGAAGATCTCGAACTCCTCTACATATGGGAAAATGATGAGGCCAACTGGAGGCAGAGCAATAACTGTCTCCCTTACTCGCGCTTTACGCTGAAAAAATACATAGCCGGCTCCGGCAGAAGCATCTATGAAACAGGCCAGCTGAGACTGATGATTGATGTCCTTCCGGCGAAAAGGACTGTGGGAACAATTGACCTGTTCGATTTTGACCACTATCATAACAGGGCCGGAGTGGGAATCCTTATTGCCGATCCTGCAGACAGAAAGAAGGGGTACGGTTCAACTGCCCTGGAATGCCTTGTCAACTATGCCTTCAATACCCTGGGGCTTCACCAGCTATGGTGCAATATCCTGGAAAACAATACGGAAAGCATGCACCTGTTCACCGGCCACGGATTCACTCTGTGTGCTACCAAAAAAGAATGGGTACGTGCCGGCGACTCCTGGGAGACCGAATATACCCTTCAACTTATCAACACTGTAAAATAAATACTGCCCAGGGGGTTGGGCAGTATTATTTTCTCGCCGGCTTAAGAAAGAAGTACCATTGTGAGCCGGAGAGAGGAAACGGGGAATCTAAAAAACACTAATCCTTAAACTCCTCTGTTGTTCCGCTTGCATGGCAAAACTAATCAGATCATTTTGTTCCGGCAATACCTATTTTTAGGTATTTTTCTTAAATGATCCCGTTATTTGAAGCATAGATAAGCAAATCAACCAGATTCTTTGTACCTGTCTTCCGCATGATATTCCTGCGGTGTGTGTTGACTGTAAATTTGCTGATATTAAGCTCATAGGCAATCCTGCTGCTGGTGTATCCCTGTGAGATGTAGTAAATGATCTCCTGCTCCCTTCTGGAGATTGACAGATCTTTTTCTGACAGGTCAGGCAGCTCTTTCAGAGTCCTTCCGCCAAGCAGTGCAAATGTAACCCTGGTACCGCAACGGATATGCGAGATGTCCCTTATTACTCCCATGTCATATATTCCTCCGACAGGGTCGGTATGACGTGAGATGGTCAGTGATATCCTGGTATACCTTCCATTCTTTTTGGCAGCTCTGTAAGCCAGGTAGAGCACAACCGGACAATGTGAGTCGCCTGAAATATATGACATCTCGCTGCCAAGTACCTTTTTTGCTATCTCGAAGACTGCCCTGCGGTCGTCAGGATGAATCATCTCAAAAACTGTCCTGAAGTTGAATTCCTCCCGCTCATATCCCAGTACATTCACTGCATTGGGACTGACAAACAGCATATTGAGAGTTGAGTAGTCACCGCAGAAAAGAACTGGTTGGCATAATCAAGCAGATCCAGGACCTGTTTGTCCACATTTATAGTACCCCTGAAAGGGGGCCTGTATGAATTCTGAAATGACTCTGTAAACAGTCGTTCCATCATCTCAGCACCGGGGTTTCTCTCGGTGCTTCTTAATTTATTCGTCATAAGGTTCGTTCAGTTAGTTTAGTTTAACAGGGATTATGGCCTGTCATTCCGTGCGTCCGCGGGTGTCGCGGTATTCACCCCTGAAATAGTTGACATGCATCAGGTCATAGCGCTCCTTAAGCACATCCAGTCTTGCCAGGAATTCCTCGAAATCCTTTTTCAGGTATGGTGTCCAGGCGGTCTCGGCAATGGCGAATGCTCTCGGGAAGGTCATGTACTCAAGGTAAGACATAGTGGAAATGTATTCCGTCCACAGGTTACCCTGCAGCCCGAGTATATGCTTCTGCTCATCAGCATTCAGTTCGTCAGGCAATGGCTCAAATGAATAGACCCGTTCCAGGGGCAGGTATCCTCCTATTGCCAGTGGTTCTCCTGCAGGCTCGCCCTGGTAATAATCAAGATAAGCATGAGTGGTGGGAGTCATTATGGCGTCATGGCCCATTCTGGCCGCCTCAATGCCGCCCCTGATGCCGCGCCATGACATCACGGTGGCATCCGGAGCCAGCCCTCCCTCAAGTATCTCATCCCAACCGATTATCTTTCTGCCATGTGAATTGAGATACTTCTCTATACGGGTAATGAACCAGCTCTGAAGCTCATGTTCATCACTGAGACTCTCTTCCCTTATCCGCTGCTGGCATGCCGAACATTTTTCCCATCTTGTTTTCGGGCATTCATCACCTCCTATATGTATATACTCTGACGGGAAGATCTCCATCACCTCGTCAAGCACTCCTTCAAGAAATGCGAATACAGTATCCCTGCCTGCACAGAAGACATCCTCCATCACTCCCCAGCGGGTTTGCACCTCTATTTTGTTGCCTGTACATGAGAGCCACGGGTACGATGCCAGTGCAGCTACCGCATGGCCGGGCATCTCTATCTCCGGTATGACCGTTATATACCTTTCAGCAGCATACCTGACTATCTCCCTCGCCTCCTCCTGGCTGTAATAACCACCGTGAGGCTTTCCGTCATAGGTGAAGGGCGGGCGGCCGCCATGGCCTGTCAGTGTCTCCTTCCTCTGTGATCCCGTGGCAGTGAGTTCAGGGTACTTCTTTATCTCTATCCTCCAGCCCTGGTCATCAGTCAGATGCCAGTGGAAGGTGTTGAACTTGTGCAGTGCCAATATGTCAAGGTACCGCTTCACCTCATCCACAGTAAAAAAGTGGCGGCAAACGTCCAGGTGCATCCCTCGGTAACTAAACCTGGGCTCATCAGTGATAAAACAGGCCGGCACCTGAGGGAGGACCTCCCCGGTCAGTCCGCCTTCAACCTCAACCTGCGGAGGCATAAGCTGCCGGAGTGTCTGCACTCCCCGAAAGAGACCTGCCGGTGATGGCGATCTCAGCTCTACTCTTTTTCCTGTAACCATGAGGGTATAGCCCTCCCTGCCAATGGCCAGGGATGAGTCAACTGCCATGAATATCCTGTTCCTGCCCCTGCCGGATCCCTCCTCAACGGGCAATGGCACGTCGGCGCTTCTCCTGATCATCTCCGCCAGGAAAGCGGTTACAGGCGCCGTGCTCTCATCTGATGGTGTGATGGTCAGCTTTGTCTTGTCGTCGATGACGAAGCTGCCGCTGCCCATCACCAGCTCCACCGGCTTGGGAATCACCGAATATTTTTCAGGCGGATTCATCTCCTTCTGATCGCAGCCGGCCATAACTGCCAGCAGGGCCAGCGCTGACAATGGTACTCTCTTCATATTTGCTTGTTTAAATTTACATCATTATTGGCTTCCGTTCTACTTTTCTCTTGTCTTCGCCGCCAGCATTCCGCATGCGGCAGCTATGTCCTCCCCCCTCGATCTCCTTACCGAGGCACTGATACCCGAGATCACCAGTTCATGCTTGAAACGGTTCATCACAGAATCATCTGAACCTGTTGCATCATCTTTTCCCACAGGGTGATAGGGCAGCAGGTTAACACGTATATCCGTTCCTGTCAGCAATCTCTTCAGTTCTTCCAGATGCCTGTCGGAATCATTTTTACCCCTGATCATCACATAGGCAACCGTAAATCTCCTTTTACGCCGGTTATCATAGTTCCTGAACAGATCCAGGGTTTCAGTAAATGGCCATCGTGCTTCAGCGGGTATCACCTGCCGCCGTTCCCCGGGAAAAGGAGAATGAAGGCTCAGTGTTATATTGCATTCTGTTTCTCCCAGCAACCTCTTCACTGATGGGGTCACCCCCACCGTTGAGACTGTCACCCTGCTTCTTCCTGCTGCCAGGCCCCACTCGGCGGTTAATATACGGCAGGCTTTTATTACCGCGTCAATATTGTCACCCGGCTCTCCCATCCCCATCATTACTATGTGAGTCACCTCATGCGGCAGGCTGATCACCTGGTTGACTATTTCCCCGGCTGTAAGATCACCGCCCCAGCCGTACCTCCCCGTGGCACAAAAACGGCAGCCCATGCGGCAGCCCGACTGTACTGAGACGCAGACCGTTCTGCGCTTGCCGTCAGGGAGCCATACAGTCTCATGTGCAAGTCCGATGCTTGTGGTAAAAAGATACTTGACTGAACCGTCAACCGATGCCTCCGATGCCACCGGTGCACTCAGTCCTGTTTCAAGATGTTCTGACAGGATGGTGAGCACCCTTTTGGGTATGTCATTGATTTGAGCAAATGATCTTATGCCTCTCCGGTAGATCCAGTAGAGTAACCTGCGGGAATACCGTTTATCAATCCCAAGGCTGGCCAGCAGGGTCTCAATATCTGACAGATCCGAACCAGCTGCAGTTTTCCGCTCCATACGCTCCTCCACCGGTGTAAATATATTAAATTACCACCGTAAAGCATTTTTTTACATCTTTGATATAACAATAACTTGCAGGTACAGCCCCGTTATAACAGGTAAGATGGGATCAACAGCAGGAAAGAGAAGGTTTGGGATGGCTCCGGTCTATTTTACTGCGGTATCCACCATACTGGGAGCCATCCTCTTTCTGCGTTTCGGGTTTGCCGTGGGCACACTCGGTTTCTGGGGAACGCTGCTGCTTATCCTACTGGGTCATGCCATCACCATCCCCACCGCACTGGCAATAGCAGAGCTGGCAACGAACAAAAGGGTTGAGGGTGGTGGTGAGTATTTTATTATCTCGCGGTCATTCGGCCTAAATATCGGTGCTACAATAGGCATTGCCCTTTTCTTGTCCCAGGCCATAAGTGTTGCCTTCTACATCATTGCATTCACCGAGTCGTTCGAGTTCTTATTTAACTTCTTTGCTCAGCGCTTTTCCATAGAGCTTCCCAGGCAGGTGATCAGCCTGCCCGTGATGCTTGTTCTTGGCGTGATGATTTTGCGCAAGGGTGCCAACACAGGGGTACTGCTTCTGTATGTTGTTGTTTCAGTCCTTTTTATCACCCTGCTCCTCTTCTTCCTTGGCAAGCCAGCTGAAGGGAGCATGGCTCCCGGAGAGCTGCCGGTGCGCGACATCCGCAACATGGGTGACCTGTTCATGGTCTTTGCCATCTGCTTTCCTGCATTCACGGGCATGACAGCAGGGGTAGGCCTATCAGGTGACCTCCGCAATCCGGGCAGGGCAATCCCTCTGGGGACCATCCTGGCCACCGCCACAGGCTTTGTCGTTTATCTTTTTGTCATCTATAAGCTTGCCATCTCCGCATCCCCGGAGGAGATGCTCGAGAATCAGCTGATAATGGGCAAGATCGCTATCGGCGGAGCGCTAATTGTGCCCATAGGTCTGGCAGCATCAACCCTCTCCTCTGCCCTGGGTTCGGTGCTGGTAGCCCCACGTACCCTCCAGGCTCTGGCATCGGATACCTCCTTCCCCTCAATGAGACTCAACAGGTGGCTGGCCTCTGCCAGGAGCAACGACGGTGAGCCGGTAAATGCCACCCTCGTTACACTGGTCATCGCCATTGTCTTCGTCACCCTGGGTAACGTTAACGCTGTGGCAGAGATAATCACCATGTTCTTCCTTGTCACCTACGGATCACTCTGCCTAATCTCATTTCTGAACCATTTTGGCTCATCACCGTCATACAGACCATCATTCAGATCCAGATGGTACCTGTCGCTCAGCGGATTTATCGTGGCTGTCATCGTGATGTTCAGGATCAATACACTATACGCCCTTACAGCCACTATCCTCATTGTGCTTATTTATCTCTTCATAAACTACTATCACAAAAACAGGACGGGCCTCGAGTCGCTCTTTGCCAACGCTCTCTTTCAGATTAACCGCAATCTCCAGGTCTACCTTCAGAAGACCGAAAGCAGGAGGAAGGAAAAGGAATGGAGGCCTGGGGTCATCTGCATCTCCAAGGACTCCTTCAGGAGAGAGAGAGCATTTAAACTGCTCAACTGGCTCTCCTACAGCTACGGCTTTGGCACCTACCTTCACCGCATTGACGGCTACTACTCCAAGGCCACCAGCAAACAGGCGGCGGAGGAGCTAACAAGACTGATAGAGCTGTATGAAACGTCTCACAACCATGTTTACGTTGACACCATCATTTCACCATCCTACACCTCGGCTATAGTGCAGGCCATCCAGGTGCCGGGGATATCAGGTATGGAAAACAATATGGTTGTCTTTGAGTACGACAAGGAAAACCCTGAGAACCTGGGCGAGATCATTGAGAACATAAGACTGATCAAGGCGGGCGATTTTGACATATGCCTGCTGGCCTCTGGCGGAAAGGAGATGAACTATACCAAGGGCATCCATGTGTGGATAGACTTCAATGAGCCGGAGAACGCAAGCCTGCTGATCTTGCTGAGTTTCATCATCTCAGGGCATCCCGACTGGAAGAAATCGCACCTGCAGGTCTTCAGCACCTGCAAGACCGGGCAGTATGAGGATGCCAGGCAGGAGCTGACAGAGCTGATGAAATCAGGGCGCCTTCCCATCACTGAAAAGAACGTGGAGATCATTGAGGTCTCGCATGGCAGCTCAGTCAAGAGTCTCATCAATGAGAGATCCTCATCTGCAGCGCTGGTTATGACCGGGTTCAGGCCGGAGACGCTCAAACACAATGGAGAGACCATCCTCGGCGGTTATGAAGAGGTGGGAACAATCCTCTTCGTCAACTCCCAGCACCAGAAAGAGATTATTTAATGAGAATTCTTACCCGACAATTATCGGAGGCAGCGCAGGCATAAAAAAGGCTGCCCTCCCGGTGGTTCGGCAGTGCAGCCTTTAGAATGTCTTTTACCTTAAGCTGATCAGTTCAGTCCCCTGTTCCTGAGCAGTGGCTCTTTCTCAGGCTCACGGCCGCGGAAATCAAGATACATCTGTTCTGCTTCCATGATGCCCATCTTTTCAAGTACATTCTTCCTGAAGGATGCAGCTGTTGCCTGGTCAAAGATGCCATTCTCCCTGAATGCTTCAAAGGCATCATGGTCAAGCACCGCCGCCCATGTGTATACATAATAGCCTGCATCATAACCGTCTATTATATGCAGGAAGTATGTACTGCGGTACCTTGGCTCAATCTCGGGAATCATGCCAATCTTCTTCATGATTTCATCTTCAAATTGCTGAGGATCAACTTCAGCAGGCGCTTCCAGTGAATAGTATGCCATGTCAAGCAGCGAGGCAGCCATCACCTCCACGTTGTCAAACCCGGCATTGAAATAACTGCTGTTCCTGATCTTCTCTATAAGCTCCGGGGGGATTACTTCTCCAGTCTCATAATGCTTTGCATACATTGCCAGCACCTCTGGCTGGGTAGCCCAGTGCTCCATTATCTGCGACGGCAGTTCAACGATATCCCATGCAACTGTGGTTGACGAGTAGGTGTTCTCCGAGAAGAGTGCCTGCAGTCCATGGCCGAACTCATGAAAGAGGGTAAGCACATCATCCATACTCAGCAGCGCCGGTTTATCGCCCGCCGGCGGAGTGAAGTTACCTACAATTGTAACAACAGGGGTTATCTCCCTGCCGTCAGTCACCTGGTGATCACGGTATGTGCCGCACCATGCTCCCTGTCTCTTGCTCTCACGTGGATAAAAATCCATGTACAGCACTCCAACATGGCTTCCGTCTGCTTCCTTTACCTCAAAAGCCTGCGCATCAGGATGAGGCAGTGGTATCTTATCTATCGGAGTGAAGGTGATGCCATACAGTCTGTTTGCCACGGCAAAGGCACCATCACGGACATTGTCAAGAGTGAAATAAGGCCGCAGTTCATTCTCATCCAGATCATACTTGCTCTTGCGCAGTTTCTCGGCATAATACCACCAATCGTGCGGCTCCAGCCGGAAATTGCCTCCTTCTGCCTCAATGATCTGCTGCATCTCATCGCGTTCGCGCTTAGCAACAACAAGTGCTCTATCAAGAAGGTCATTGAGCAGGTTGAGTACATTGCCTGTTCTCTTCGCCATGCGGGTCTCCAACACAATATCTGCATGAGTATTGTAACCCAACAGCTTAGCCCTCTCAGCCCTCAGCCTCACAATGTCGGCAAGTATCCTGTTGTTGTCATATTCGTCGCCATTGTTGCCACGGTTAAGGTATCCATCATACAACTTTTTCCTCAAATCACGGTTCTCCGCATACTGCAGAAACGGTATCATACTGGGTTTCTGTGTGGTGAACAGCCACTTGCCTTCCATACCTTCATCTGCTGCCATCTCTGCCGCCGTGGCCACAACACTCCCTGGCAATCCTTTCAGGTCAGCCTCATTGTCAATTACCAACCTGAACTTATTGGTTTCGGCCAGCACATTCTGGCTGAACTTAACCGTAAGAACAGAGAGTTCCTGATTGATCCTCTTCAGCGTCTCCTGATCCTCCCCAACAAGCAGTGCCCCGTTGCGAACAAAAGACTTGTACAGGTTCTCAAGCATGAAGAGCTCTTCGTCACTCAATTGTTCGGAATCCTTGTTCTCCCATACGCTCTTAATCCTGGCAAAGAGATCGGTATTGAGCAGCAGTTCATCACTGAATGCGGACATCTTCGGGGCAATCTCCATCTGGAGCTGCTCCATGGTCTCATTGGTATTGGCGCTGGTCTGTGAATAAAAGACATAAGCCACCCTGGAGAGCAGTTCGTCAACCCGGTCAAGTTTTGCGACGGTGTTGGCGAAGGTGGGAGCATCAGCATTGCCTGTAATCTCCGCTACCTGGGCCCTGGCCAGTGTAATGCCTGAATCTATTGCAGGCATATAGTGTTCAGTGCTTATCTCTTCAAAGGGAGGAACACCAAACGGCGTCTTCCATTCCGCGAAGAAGGGATTTGCAGGTTCCTTCTTCTGTGTGTTGCATGACAGGGTTGCAAAAACAGCTGCCATCATGATTATAAATACTCTTTTCACTTTTAGAATTATTGATTGGTATTGTTTTTCAAAGCTCCAAATATAACTTTTTTATCATACTCCGGAAATGACAATTGGGATGGCGGACAGCCTGACTCAGTTATTGTTCTGATATAGTATTCATATCATTTTTGTTGATAACTTGTAAAAGTTTGAAACATTTTGGCCTCTCCCGGAGTATAAAGTGCAGTTGCATCTTATAAATTTGATGCGATCATTTAAGAACCTCGCAGATTGAATGACTGACAGCCTATGAAAAAACATCTACCCGGAATTATTTTAACGTCAATTATTTGCTGCCTGCTGCTCACCTCACCGGGCAGTCTTTCGGGGCAGAACGGTGCCGACCGGTCAGGGCATGCAAACAGGTCCGTAGCTGATTCAATAGCGCACAGTCTCTCAGAAAAAATCAAGATTTATCCTGTACCCGCCACAAGTGAGATTACCATTGAGAATGTTGAGAACGTTACCACGATTGAGGTATTTGATGTTACGGGAAATAAATGCCTGTACCAGGTGTGTGATGATCAGGCACTGGTGACCATTGAGGTGTCACAGTTAAAGAAAGGAATCCACTTCATCAGGTTCAAGTCGCCTCAGGCCACCATAATGAAAAGGTTCATTAAAGAATAACCGGCACGTTCTTTTTTTATACACCAACCGCCCTGGATTTTTCCGGGCGGTTCTTTTTTTTATACTGCACAAACTGCACCGGATATTCCGCGGGGTTTTTACAATGTGTCGCGACGAGAATCATCTCATTCTTCCCTGTTTTTCCTTTGAATCCTGTGGTAATCCTTCAGAATCTTTCCGAAATGTTTTTCCTTTCTTCTCTTCTCCGCAACGGTGGTGGTAAACCTCTCCTGTTCCTTCATCATCTTCAGGTAATTTTCATACGACTCCCTGTCGATGGTTCCTTTCTCAACCGCTTCCAGCACAGCACACCCCGCCTCATTGACGTGCCGGCAATCAGGGTACCTGCACTCTGCCGCAACATCACCAATATCACGGAAAGTGACCCTCATTCCGGTGGAATCATCAGTCAGACCAAGTTCTTTCATCCCCGGGGTATCAATTATGATGCTGCCGTTCTCAAGGATGAACAGTTCCCGGTGTTCCGTCACATGTCTCCCTTTGTTTGTGCTGCTGCTTATCTCCCCTGTCCTGAGAGCCTCTCTCTGAAGAAGGGTATTGATGAGAGTAGATTTGCCCACTCCTGATGATCCGATTACGCAGTATGTCCTGGCTCTTTCCATCATGCTGATTACCTGTTCAACACCCTCCATGGTCACGTTGCTCAGGAGGATATACTTCACCTGCCTGTCACGTTTTTCAAGTGTTCTGACGGCTTCGGCTATCTCCTCCCGGCTCACAAGGTCGATCTTGCTCAGGACCAGAAGAGGCTCTATCCCGGCAGAGTAACAGATCGTCAGGTAGCGCTCAAGCCTGTTGATATTGAAGTTATTGTTTATTGCCTGAACTATAAAGGCATAATCAATATTCGCGGAAATAATCTGCATTTCACCAGGCTTGCCCACTGCCTGGCGGGTAAGCACTGATTTCCGGGGCAGGATCAAATTTATGATTGCCTGGTCAGGGCCGTACGGGGTGATCTCCACCCAGTCGCCCACAGCCGGATAAGCCATTCGCGAAGAAGCTGAGTACCGCATATTGCCTGTGATCTCTGCATCATACTCATTTTCTCCGTCGGAGACCGCGTAGCGTTCGCGGTGCTCGCGGATCACCCTGGCGATATGCGGCTGCTCCGGCAGATTATCACTTATGTAGCTCTTCAGCTCTGGTGTCAGTCCAAGCGCCACGAGCCTGTTTTTCAAAGGTTCCTTTTTCCCCTGTGACATTTTCTGATCTTATTTATTCGCGGCCAGTGAAAGTGTGTGTGTCAGAAGCTCCGGGCCGCCGTACGAACCGTGTCCCGGGATGACTGTCTTTGCATCCGGGAACTTCCGTATAATCCAATCCACCGTCTCCGGGTATGCTGCCAGGTCACCGTCTGCCGTGTTTCCCAGGTTCCCTGCATCAGCGCTCTTACATATGCAACCAGGAAAAAGGATTCTTTCGGACGGTATCCAGATTACTATATTATCCGTTGTGTGTGCGGCACCGGGAAAGTAACAGAAAATCTCCTTCCTTCCCAGCCTGAGGATAAGCGAGTCAATGAATCCGTGATCCGGAACCGGCAGGCCCTTATCTCTGGTTATCTGCTGTGTCAGGCTGCTGGCATATGAAATTATCTTCCTGCTCTTCAGGTATCCAAGCCCTCCCATGCAGTCCTCATGCCAGTGGTTCGGAACGAAACCCTTAATCTTCAGGCCCATCTCCTCTTCAAGGTAGGTAACAAGGATCTCGGTCTGGGTGTCATTCCAGGGCGAATCAAACAGAAATGCCTTATGACCTGATATGAATATCAGTCCGTTGGCTGCCACTCTGCCATATCCGGGCAGCTCGGTCCAGGACACATGAATGAAGGCATTGTTTGATATTCTTATCATCTCCAGATCTGCAGAAATCTTAATAATGTCCTGCGATTGCAGCTGGTGCTGGATCATGATCATGATGATTAAAAGCACTGTCTTTCTCATGGCACGATTTGTTGGCTATGGTACTCCTTGTTACGGATTCCGAAATTACGAAAAAAGCCGCTTTCGATGCGGCTTTTTACATGTTTACCTGAAACCAACCAAAGGAGATTTTTAACATCTCTCTGTAATAAAGACGGGGAAGAGATCAAAAAGTTTACAATTCCCCGAAAAAAAATTTCAACGAAATTGGTCCTGATCGCTTAAGCGCCTGTTAACCTGTGCTGAAAGCATTCAGGGCTTACGTTTCTGTATTCTTTCATGAATATCGTTAAGCATGGGCAGGGCGGCGGAGCCGTACCACTGGTACATTTCAGTCTCAAAGATTCCGTTTGTCACTGTTGGGTCTCTTTTTATAAGGTCTTTCGCCTCGTCCAAGGTTCTTACATCAAACAGGAAGAGTCCGCGGTATTGCCTGTCATTGGCAGAGAATGGTCCCGCGGCCACCAGTTTACCTTCTCCGGCAAGTTCGTCCATGTTGGAAAAATGTCCAGCAAAAAGACTGTCTCTTAGCTCTTTATCCTCTATCTGTGCCGGACCAGTTTTAAGTATTACCAGGACATATGTTTTCATCCCGTAGTCGTCAGCCCCCAGTTTTGCCGCCAGGGTGGAGTCGTATTCATGTACCTTGCCCTGCGCACCTGCAAGAATTGATATGATCAGAAGCAGTGCTGTTGTCAGTATGTTTTTCATGGAATCATTGTTTATAACAAAATATGCAACAATCAACCTTGCATTAAGTTTTCCGGGATTAAAAATGAGTCTGAAGAATTTGGATTATATTTGCTGCCGCTGTGTCCGTTGGGCACGGCCTGTCCGGAGAGATGCCAGAGTGGTCGATTGGGGCGGTCTCGAAAACCGTTGTCCGGGCAACTGGACCGAGGGTTCGAATCCCTCTCTCTCCGCAAAGCACAGGAATGCCAGCCCCGATTCATCGGGGCTGGTTTCTGTTTTATGGAATGCGATGAACTGGTTTGCCAGTGAGGAGCATGACATGAAACAGAGAAACAGCGGCTACGCTGCTGCATTCCTGTACTTTGCAGAACCAACTCACAGGGATCACGAGTGAATGAAATGAGCGAGTAATCCCTCTCTCTCCACCTTATATTTTGAAATCTCTTGTATATGACTAATATATGAGAGATTTTTTTTTCATACATGAATACATACGGTTTTAAGAATAATCCCTGGTTGCCCTGACACTTTGAATGTATAATAGATTTGCTAATGTCTATCCCAAATCATTATGACAAATATGCTTACCTTTAGTCTACCTACAAATAAGTTATGGGCAAGTCTAAGACGGATTCTCTGTTGACAGACAAGAGAACAGTCAAAGAACAATTTTAATAATTTAAAAAAAATTTTAATAAAAGAAAAAAAGTGGAGACCTGAATCCACTCAAAAAAACGGGGCGAAACCGAAAAGCCAGATGAGTAGGGAATAATAATAATAATATAGAATGAAAAAAAATGTAGCTGAATTCATTGGAACCTTTTGGTTGGTTCTGGGTGGTTGTGGAAGTGCAGTTTTAGCTGCTGGATTTCCAGAAATTGGTATTGGTCTTGTGGGAGTATCTCTCGCATTTGGTCTTACTGTTTTAACGATAGTCTATTCATTAGGTCACATTTCGGGTGCTCACTTAAATCCGGCAGTAACTATTGGACTATGGATGGGTGGCAGAATAAGTGCTAAAGAAATATTGCCATATGTCGTTTCTCAAGTACTCGGCGGTATTGCTGCTGCAGGTGTTCTATATATTATTGTTACCGGGAACGGAAGCGAGATAGGTTCGTTTGCAGCAAATGGTTATGGTGAACATTCACCAGGTGGTTATAGTATGACAGCTGCAATTATAACAGAATTGGTAATGACATTTATGTTTTTGATAATCATTTTAGGAGCGACAGATGAAAGAGCACCAAAAGGCTTTGCCGGGCTATCTATAGGTCTTGCTTTAACGCTAATCCATTTGATAAGCATACCTGTCACCAATACTTCTGTAAATCCTGCAAGAAGTATCAGTCAAGCTATTTTTGTAGGCGACTGGGCAATATCACAACTCTGGTTATTTATTTTAATTCCAATTGTTGGTGCAGCATTAGCAGGACTGGTCTACAAATACTTTAAATCAAAATAAAACCTGCCCATAACACGCGGTATCCGCAATGCGTTCTAAAGGAAGTTTTCAGCCGCAGTAAAATTACCAGGGTGATTCGGTTGACATGGAGGGATGGAACTTCGAATCCGCACTGCGCATACCGCAAAACGTTATGGCTAATTGGTGGCCTATATTGAAGGATTGCAATGAATTGGAAATGTATCCTTAATACTTTCTGCAATAGACAATATTATTAAGGACTCTGAACTTTACTTTCTGGGACTAATGTATTTTTTAAGATCATTTACATAAGATTCAAATGCCTTAACTCCTTTATCAGTAATTGAAACAAAGGTTTTTGGATAATTATTTTTAAAGGTTTTTTCAACTTTAATATACCCTGCCTCCTGCAGATTCTTTATCTGTATACTGATATTACCGGAAGCGGCTTTTGTCTCTTCTTTAATATGCGCAAACTCAACTTTCTCAGAGTAAATAAGCATTGAGATGATCGCCAACCTTAATTGCGAGTGCAATAGAGGATCTAAATCATTGTACATATTACTATTCTTTTGTCGATTTTAATAAATATCCTGGGATCAAATAGCCGCAGATTATCGCCGCAAAGACAATCAAATCTAGGTATTCATTTGACACAAATGTTGCAGCCAAACTGAATATAAAAAATGTCATACCTCCAATTATAAGGGGCCTGTACTTAGTCGACCCTTAACAAGTCGTATTTTTCAATAAACGAGTACAGTGGCATATTTTACCGACCAGTTGCCGGGCAGTAAATCCAGGACAAAATAAATGGCATTCCGGATCTGCCTTAATCTTTTCATCATATTGAAGGCAACTGCTGCCATAATCGTATTAATCATGTCACCTTCAACGCCCTTGAGATAGTTCCTCAGCATTCGATAATCACTCTTGAGATGTCCGATGACCGGTTCAACAGCAGCCCTTCGTCTGAACCTTGCTCTGTTCTTCAGTTTCTCATATGCGGTTTTGCCTTTGCCACTGCCGGGCATCATGATCTCTACCCCAAGAATGGTCTTGCGTCCTTTATAACCTCTGTCAACCAATGCCACTTTCGGTAGCTTGCCCATCAGATCTAATACCTGCTCCAACTGAGGCAGAAGTGTATGACCGTCATAAGGATTACCTTCAAAAGCCATAGCCCCAAGTATAATGCCGCTGTTCTTCGTAATCACAAAACCGCTCTTGTTTCCAAACTCGTACTTCTTGTGATCCTTGCCCTTAGAGATACAACTGACTTCCGGTGCATGAAAGCTATAGATCTTGTTATGACTGTCTCTCCTCTGTCCAAGAACCCGGTAATACAACCATAACTGCTCATCATATGCTTCAAGTCGTTCTTTATCATCAAGACTACGTTCAACATCCCTTACCAGGCGACCGGCAATGGTCTTTATCTTTCTGGCTGCTGCCATTGCCTTCTTTCTTCTTTTGGGATGCTCCCGGAACCGCTGATCGATCATCAACTGACCAACAGTGCGGCTATAACTCTGGCGGAGGTCTATGCCTTCTTTCTCTGCTATCTTCCAGCAGCCTTCAATGATCTTCTTGTGAAGCTTAGCGTCTGTGGGATAGGTAATGTTCTTCTCCTGAACCGTGGTGTCAATGAGTACTTCTTTTTCTTCTACTTCTTTCTTCTCAAAGAGACTGATGCTGAGCTTTAATAACTTCTCCGCTCCATCTGTCCCAAGACGCTTGCGGAAGTGTACGAACTCGCTGGGATCAAATGGTTTCTCAAATTGAAAATAGGTCTCGCCGCAAAAGTACTGCATGTACGGGTTCTCTATCCACCGGTCAACAAATGACTCATCCGATAATCCGTACATCTGCTTTAGAAGCATGCAGCCGACCATCTTGCGAACTGGTACCGCCGGACGGCCCATATCAGCATAATAAGGTGCGAAATCCTTTTCTACTGATTTCCAGTCGATTCGCTGAGCCAATTCTACCAACTCATGCTTCATATTTATCACACTCACCAATGGAGTTCTGAAAACATTCAATTGCGGATTTTTGTCAGTTTTGCCTATCATTTTGCAAGCTTTTTAACGAATCTACCAAAAAGCCTGCAAACTGACAAACATTAATATTAACTTATATCATTAGTTATCAACAATATAGATACATTTTAAGGGTCGACTACTTAATAAGTAGCCCTGATGTTGTGGTTGCGATGCCAGCGATCAACAACATAATCGCTGGTGGGTTTATTTCCATTTTTATACAAAGCAATATTGCAATAAAAAACGAAGCGGCAGGTACAGACCAAAGATGTTTGAAATAGATTTCTATATAGCTGAATACTTTTTTATCCTTATTTATCTTACGTTCCCTAAAAAGCATTATTATAAAGCCAACACTAGTGGGCACTTAAAATCCACTGATTATTAACTGGTTATTTTTAAGTTCTTTGACATTATTGTAATCGCATCTTGTAAGTATCTCTTTGACAGGCGCTTTGTCCAGTAGAGAGATACTCAATATCTGTAAGATTTCGTAGATTGGGCGCCCAACTTTCAATTTGTAACCAACCAGAGCGACCAGACAGTAAGCAATGATTGCGCAGTACATCTGGATCTTTACAGCATTGAGAGTAACTCCCCAGAAGGATTTGATCTTGAGGTGTTGCTTCATCCATTTAAAGAACAGCTCTACTTCCCATCTTTTCTTATAAAGGAAAGCAATCTCAGTGGCCTTCAGGTCCATGTTGTTGGTCAGGAAAACAAGGTCCAAGTCATGCTCGGCGTCATAATACTTTATTCGTCGCAACTTATCAGGATACTCGCTTCTGGATTTTGTTACCAGCAATCTGCCGATCTGATCATTGCTGACACCTGTTGTTTTATTAACGGCCCTGGAATACATCCGTTTGAACTGAAGGTTCTCCTTAGCCCTTATTACAAAGAATGACCCGTTAGCATGTATCCTATGAAGTCTATGGAAGTCGGTGTATGCTTTGTCAGCGACATAAAAGCTCCCTTTTTCATAAGGAATGAGATCCATAATGTTGACATCGTGAACCCTGGCTGTCGTTATGTGGATAAAACTGGGAATGGAGGTTTTAATATCAAATAGAGTGTGGAGTTTTATCCCTCCCTTATGCTTTCGGAACTCAGCCCACCAGAAGACGCTCAAACAAAGGTCTATTGTTGTTGAGTCCAGCGCATAAACGTTGCCATCAATCTCTATCTCAAAATCATTCCTGTAACAGCTTCTACGTGCTTCTGTAATCAGCACGTAGGCAAACTCTTCAAAAATCTTACAGTTTCTATTCTCGTTTGCCGTACCAAGATTTCTGCGTGAGACAGTCGGACCAAAACCGAGATGATAGTACTTTGACTGGTGTGCTTCAAGGCTCAGCATCAAATCTCTCATGCTGTCTCTTGCTGTCAGTTGCCCGAACACCATGCAAAGCATTTGATTCCAGCATGTAAATGATCTTACGCGTTTATTACCATCATACTTGTCAACGATTCTGTCAAATACCCTGCGAGGTAAAAAATCTGTAAGTTGAGCGAAGATGTACTTGCCTTGATTCATGGATTGATGCTTTTCTCAAAGCAAAAATCCAACATTTCATTTCAAATCGTCACGCTCGAAAAAAATGCTGCGGATGCGATTATTTCATAATTTCAAAGAACAATTATTTTTTTCTAATGCCCATTAGTGTAAAGCCAATTAAAATATACGCAGCCCAATTAAACAAACTTACGAGTCCTATTGACACTTCTCTACTGTACAAAATCTTTAAAATGATGAAATTAGACAAGCTGGCAATAGCTAATACCCAGCCCCAAAGGAGAAATATTTTTGCAGTTTCTTTAAAATTCAACTTAAAGTTGGCAATAGCTTTACTGATGATGCTAAAGCTCTCTTCCGGTGTCAAGTCAATATTTTCCATATTTCAAATTGTTAATTATATTATATAGGTACAAATATAAACTAGTTAATTATATTAACCTAATAATTTTTACATTATTGTTAAGTTCTCATCTTAACTGACACTGTATCAATATATTGAATATTGGACTCAAATCTCAAGATATCAACTGCTAACACAGACAGTATGTTTAGTAAGCTTGTCACGGTTTCCTGCAATCGTGAGAATGAATTGTTAAACTCATAATCTTGCACCGTACAAAAAAGGAAGAAAAAGCCAACAGTAATATTTAAAACATCCTGAGCGTTCCAACTAATATCCATTTAGACAATATAATGGAAAGGCAGATCCTGATCGTAGTAATAATTTCTGTTCTCCTTCTGGTGCTATCTCGTTTAGTGTTCACTTTGAAACGTGCCCGTCGTCGAAACTATTACCGAAACGAATATCTAAAATCAGATGACTGGAAGCGGAAGCGTTATGTGGTGCTCAAACGAGACAATTGGCGCTGTGTATACTGTGGAGCGCCAGCAACCCAGGTCCACCACAAGAAATATGCAAGAAAGAATATCGGAAAGGAGCCAATTAAATGGCTTGTCTCCGTTTGCGATTCGTGTCATAAATCTATGCATAACTAACCGAAAAGAAAGTTGAGATATGAAGGAGAGATGCCTCCTATCCTAGTTTGGTATATGCATTTGGCTTTTTAACTCATTAAAATCGATTTTACAATGTATACAGATGAAGTAGTCATTCTGTTAATCAATGCGTTCCTGGATATTGTCTCTCCGCAACTGACAAGCCAGGCCGTACTGCTGCAAGGCAGTACGGCTTCTGTTTTGAGGACTTCGCCGAAGGAGCTTGCTACTAAAGTGAAGGAATGATAACAGAAGTGCATGCGCCTCGCGCATGCCTGTATTGTCAGTTGCAGGTTCCCCAAAAAGGGATCACGATCCGCCGGCAGGCGGAGAGTAATCCTATCTTCTCCCCTGCGCACCCCAATCAATTCCATTGCCCTCAAAAAAAGTCACACCTAAACCTGACTTTTCTCAAACACAATTTTTAACTTTAATGGCTGCTATGAAATCAAAAAAACAAAAAATAACTGCTCATGAAAAGATCTCTACCCCTTGCACTTTTACTGGGATTTTCTGTTCTGTTTGGAACCATGCAGACCGCTTTATCCCAAGTTTCACTTCCTCACTATGAGGGTTTTGAATATACAATAGGCACTGGCTTACAAACCCAGGGAGGATGGACTCCTATTAATACTGGTGATGACCTTCTCATTACAGAAGGAAGCTTATCTTACCCGGGCTATATAGCTTCAAAGGGAAACAAAGTTGCTTTTGCCGGTAAAGGAATAGATGCGCTTAAAAGCATAACACCATACTCTACCGGTACAATATATTATTCTTTCATTCTAAAAGTAACGGACATTTCATCTGCAACAGATCCAAATGCGGGTTATTTCATCGGATTTGCCCAAAACTCCAATAACTTTGGGTCCACAATATGGATAAAGAAGAACGGAGATAATTTCAACATTGGAATCGCAGCAAGAACATCAGTAGATGCGGTACTATATTCAACTGAAACATTCACTATAAACACTGAGATGTTGCTAGTTGCTGCGTACCAGCTCAACAGTGAAGCAGGTGATGATGTTGCTTCACTATGGATAAATCCACAATCCTCAAGTTTCGGAAGCACAGAAGTGCCAGCCGCAACACTTACCGTTACAAATACAGGTGGCAATGATTTGAGCACCGTTTCACACCTCTTATTAAGACAGGATTCTGAAGGCGAGACACCAGCCGTTGAAATCGATGAAATAAGAATTAGTGAAACATGGGAAAATGTTGTGCCTTTAACTGCAGCTACAGACAATACCGCACCCGCCTTCTCCGCCGGCTTCCCCACAGTCTCCAACATCAACGCCACCCAGGCTGACCTGGAGGTGAGCATGGACGAGGCGGGCACAGCATACTTCGTGGTTGTACCTGACGGAGCCACTGCGCCCACAGTAGATGAGGTGGTTGCAGGCACCAACTACGGCACCGTCACACTCATCGCCAACGGTACCATCGACGTCACCGCCGGCGGCGGCACCTACACGGCTGCCATCACAGGCCTGACAGACAAGACAGACTATGATATATATGTCGTGGCAGAAGATGATGAAGATACCCCCAACAGACAGACAGAAAGCGCCAAGGTTGATCTGTATACTATCCGGCCACCCGACGTGCTCCTTAACGCTGATTTCGAAACATCAGGCTCCCCCGCACCCTTCACACAGGTAAGCATTACAGGCGACCAGGTATGGGAACAGTATACCTACAGCGGCGAGTCCTTTGCAAGAATAAGCGGTTACTCCGGCGAAGCCCTGGAAAACGAAGACTGGCTCATATCTCCGGCCGTGAATGTCAGTTCAGCTGAATCGGTAATGCTGAGCTTCATTACTGCAGTGCAGTATCCCGGAGGCACATTCACGGTTAAGATATCCTCGGATTTCAGTGGAACATACACCGCAACAGACATCGCCGCTGCAACATGGACTGACATAACCTCCAACTTCGCATTGTCAACGGGCAGCTTTGCATGGACATCATCAGGTGATTACAGCCTGGATGCCTACACCGGAGAAGTATACATTGCCTTCGTCTATACCTCCACATCCGAAGGTGCTGCCACCTGGGAAGTTGACAACGTGAGGATCACCGGCTACCTCCTGCCCGGATCAGACGCCACACTGTCAGACCTCAAAGTCGACGGTGCAACTCTTGAATCGTTTGATCCCGCAACACTCTCCTACGAGATGATACTCGATGCTTCGGTGACAACACCTCCGGCAGTTACCTTCACCACCACTGACGCCACCGCAACGGCAGTGGTCACTGACGCAACCGACCTCGCCGGCGACGCTGCAGCACGTACAACCACAGTGGTAGTCACCGCTGCCGACGGCACGACAACAAAGACTTACAGCATCCTCTTCAATCCGATCATAGCTGTCACTGACCTGGCTGCACTGCGCGCCGTGGCCTCTGAAAACTACGGAAGAGTGTACCAGGTCACCGGTGAAGTGATAGTGTCAGGCCTCAACGACTCACAGAGACACCAGAAATATGTGCAGGATGCCACAGCAGGAGTCCTTATAGATGATGCCGGCAGTATAATTACTACTGCCTACAGCATAGGTGACGGAATAACCGGCCTGACCGGAACACTCTCCGAATATAACAAACTGCTTCAGTTCATCCCCTACCGCGATCCGGGAGCAGCATCCTCTTCCAACAACACTCTTACACCCGAGGAGGTGACTGTGGCCGAGTTCACAGGCAACCAGGAAAACTACGAGTCTGAACTGGTCACGATCATAGGAGTGGCATTCGCCGACGCCAACGGTACTGCAGCCTTCAAGGAAAAGACAAACTACAGCATCAGCGCGGGATCCGATGCAACAATCCTTCGCACAATCTTCCTCGGTACCGACCTGAATGACAAGGTCATCCCCTACATGGCTGATCTGACAGGCATTGC
>JAAZBN010000185.1 GCA_012513795.1 Bacteroidales bacterium
CGCAGTAACCTGGTTTCTTGGAATATTATATCCGTTTGAGATGCCGGTCTCGGTATCCACAATCTCCTGCCCCTCAATTATCAGAGGCACCTGCGAAAACAAAGTGACCGTCGAACAAGATAACAAAATCAATATCAGTGCATTCTTCATATACTGTTCAGAATAGGATTTAAAAATTACAACGCAGCAGAGCCGCAACAGTGATAACAGGCATCTCAGCCCTTGTGTTCATTAATAGGCTAATAGATAAACCGGGGTGATAACTTATATGACGCAACCAATCTGACCTTCTCTGTTCGGCCGGCAGATGCCCCCGCAGGCCACCATCTGGAAAACTATTTAATTATTGTGAACTCCACCCTCCTGTTATACCTCCGGTCTAGCCAGGTGGCGTTGGAGGCAACGGGACGGGCGCTGCCGTAACCGCGCGCGGTCAGCCGGCTGGCGGCAACGCCTCTGTTGATCAGATAATTGACAATGACCTGCGCGCGGGTCTGTGAGAGCCGCTCCAGAGTGCTGGCCGCACCCTGATTATCAGTGTGAACACCTATCTCCAGCTTCAAACCGGGATACTTGTTCATTAACATCACTACCTGGTCGAGCATCAGATAAGCATTAGTAACCAGCCTGTTGCGGGTATCAAAGTAGGTGTCAGTCATAACACCGTAATTGCGTTTCAAGACATTCAGCTCGCGCTCAGCCGGATCAGTCAGCACATGCAGCCTGACAGTAGCGCCAAGGAATCCCACAGAGACCATCTCACGGTAAGCAGGATATGCAGCCATCAGACTCATCTGCTGATCAATGACATAACTGTAATTGCCCGTGACAGGATCATGAACCTCCTTCACATTGTACTTCACCGGCACACCCCTGAATATGGGATTGCTGAGCTCCATCTTCGTCTTCGACGAGAGGATCTCCACCTGGAACACAGCCTCCTTCATGAACTCATCCTCGGCAGAATACTGCCCGCGAACAAGCACATTCTCAAACTGCCTCAGATCAACCGGATCCGCAGCAGGTGCAGGACGGTTGGCCAGCCACGATTCCATCTGCGGGCGACTATCAAACACCCTTATCCTCTTCGTCACGGCCCGCTTGAGCACATCACCCGTAACCTGCGAACGCAACGTCAAACCCAGCCTGACATCATACTCGCCGCTCCTGGCATAGGTGTGCGAGGGTCCCGCCCCGGTCTTCTGCGTTCCGTCGCCAAAATCCCAGAAAAATCCTGTCACGGTGTACCCGGGAGTGTATGATTTCATCGCGTCAAACTGGATAGCATCACCGGCCACTGCATAGGCAGGGGCGGTAATGTAGGGCTGATCATAATCAACTATCTCAATATCATATGTCTGCTTTCGGAAGTAGGGTTTGCCGGTAGCACGGTCAACAATATCCAGCGCAATACTATACTTCCCCGGCCCCGGGAAGCAGTGCCGCACATGAGTGCCGGTCATCTTCGTGTTGTCACCAAAATCCCACACATACTGCATGCTGAGAGTATCAACCTCAATCTTCCCGGTATCGGACACCGTAAAGCAGTAGAGGTTTTCCTTCTGCGCCTGCGCGAACCAGACCTGCGGCATCTCTGAGGTGAAGTGATAAATATCAACTGTCTTGCCTCTGGCGGAGGAAAAATATCCCTCATTCACCTCTGCGGTGGTTACGATCCCGAAGTCGTCATACTCCGAGTTCATCGGTGTAGCCAGCCACACGGGCGTGTGCCAGCCATCAGCCTTCTCCTTGGTGACATATATGTCCTTGCCGCCCAGTCCGCCGCGTCCGTCCGACGAGAAGAAGAGCTCCCCGGTCTCGGCAATAAACGGGTAGGTCTCGTTGAATTCGGTATTAACCTCGGGACCTAGATTCACCGGATCTTCCCAGTAACCGTTATTCCAGTTGCTGTAATAGATATCCAGCCCCCCGAAACCATCGGGCTTGTCCGACGCAAAATAGAGCCTCTTCCCATCGTGGGAGAGGCTTGGCATTGTAATATTGAACCATTCGGTATTGAACCTAATCTCGCGGATCCTTCCCCATCCCTTTTCCTCGGCCACGGCATAGAAGAGCCCGAGCTTGTTCCGGTAGGTTGAGAGCAGCTTGAAGTTGCCCTCCACCACCAGGTTACGGGAGTAATAAATCGTATCACCTGCGCGGTTGAAAGTGGCAGGGCCGTCATTCAGTTTGCTCTTCAGCGATTTGGAGAGCAGCCTGGCCTTCTTTTTAACAGCTGTTGTGTCTACATAAAACATCTTCACCACAGCCTGGCCCTCGCTGTTGACCGCCTGCCCCCTGTCTGAGCAGAATACCAGCCCGTTCCTGTGGAACACCGGGGCAAACTCATTATAATTATCTGTACTGAACGAGGTTTTCGTTACGTTGTAAGGCGCTTGCTGGGCCACAGCTGCGCCCTGTATCAGGAGAAAAACCAATACTGAAACCGGGATCCGTAGATTCATATCGCTTATGTTCTGAGTGTCTAAGTTACGTTAAAGTTTGATAATCATGCAATCAATTTTCCTGAGAGGCTTCCCCGGTGCCCTGCCAGGAATTTAGAATATCAGCGGGTTTATAACATCAACCTTGTACCTGAACTCGTACCTGAGCATCACCTCGTGCGAGCCGTTATTGTAAGTGCCAAGCTTGCCAAAATCAAAGTCGTACGAGTAAGCCATCTTAAGCTGATTGTTTATGGCGAACTGTGCCAGCGCCGTCACTGACCCGGTGCTTCTGTAGGTAGCTCCGAACCAGACCCTGTCATAAAGGATAAAGTGAAGGCTTCCGTCATACAGGAGCCTGTCCCCGGGAGAGTACGACACCAGTGCCGACGGCATCATACGTGCTTTGGCGCCCAGCGGGAACATGTATCCCGTGTTGACCACATAGTTGTAATTCCCGGGCTCCACCCTGAGTGAATACTTGTTCTTATCAAAGTCGAAACTGTAGCCCAGCAGCCTCGGGATGGAAAAGCTCAGGAAATAGTTCTTCCCGCTGTAGTACGTCCCGAAGCTGAAGTCAGGCACAACAAACACCTTGGAGTCAATCAGGAAATAATCGTCCCCCGGATCGAGGACTATCAGCTCCGACCATGCCGTGTTTGTTGCCACCAGTCCCGCTCCCAGACCCAGCGCCAGCGTCCCGTTCCCCACGCTTATCCTGAAAGCATAGGAGGTCATCACCTCGGTCTGCTTCGTGACGCCGATCTTGTCGTTGACCACGAACAGGCCCAGGCCCAGTTTATCTGACAGCACCGGGGCATCCAGCTCGAGGCTCATTGTGCGTGGCGCCCCGTTGAGGCCCACCCACTGCTGGCGGTAGAAAGCCGCAACACTGAGTCCTCCTCTGCTGCCGGCGTATGACGGATTGATCCTCAGCGGATTGAGAACATAGTGGTTGGTTACCGGCGTCAGCTGACCCATC
>JAAZBN010000186.1 GCA_012513795.1 Bacteroidales bacterium
CGTTCAACCCTCTTCGGGGAGTTTCGCGAGATACGCGAGAAAAAGAAAAGCGGTAACCGTTGATTGCCGCTCTATTACTCTACACGCATTAAATAGCTTCACTTCAAAACGCCAGGCGCTCTCATTATTCCTGGCGCCATCGGCGGTTATGCCTTCTCTTGCCGGGGTATCTCTTCCCTCCGTCAGGTGTCAGTGTTGTCTGCTCCACCCGGGTGGTGGTTCCCTTCTGTCTTGAGGTGGGGTGCCGGTCGCTTATCTGGTTTCCAATTCTGATGCCCGCGTAGACCATCCTGGGAGATATCGGACCGTAGATGTACGATGGGTCGCGGTTTATCCCATAGTCAAAATCAGACTGGTACGAATTGAATATGTTCTTGATCCCCGTTATCAGTTGCAGGGTGCTTCCGTTCAGCTGAATGTCGTAACTGATTTTGGCTCCAAGATCGAAGAATGAACCTGACCTGCGTAGTTCTCCGCTTACCGGGTCTGTCTCAGGTCCGAAATATGGTATGAGCATTTTTCCCGTGTAGGACCCGGTTGAGGTAACGCACAACCTGTCTGTCAGATCAAGGTCAACTGCAAAGTAGCCGTAAGATGCAGGTGAACGGAAGAACCTCTTTTCCCCGAATTCCTGCGGAGTGTCATAAGCCGATGATTGGAGGGTTACACCCGAGCTGACTTCAAGGCGGGAAAGTGGTTTTATCTTCAGTTCAATGTTTGTCCCCTTCACTGTTGCTCCTTCTTCTGCGTTTCTCCTGGTATAGATAACCGTTCCTTCGCCATCGGGCACACCGATATCATTGACGAAAGGATCATTCAGGCGGGTGTAAAACGCCTCAACCAGCAAACCGGTCCTGACTGATCCGATAAGCCTGTTCATGTCAAGAGATGCCATGACACTGTGGCTGGTCTCCTCTTTCAGGTCAGGATCATTCCTGTTCAAGACCTTGCGTGATCCCGAGGTCTCTATGTGCAGGTCTTCATCAAAGATCTGCGGTGCACGGAATCCCTTCGAGTAACTCAGACGTCCGTGCAGCCCGGTAGTTATCTCATACCTCATGCTCACCCGGGGGCTGAACACATGCCCGGGCGTTTTGGTGTCATCCTCTTCGAGATCACGGATGATGTAGTTGTCATACCTGCCTCCAATCACCAGCGATGCCTTTCCAATGGTGGCTTCATACTGCATGAACAGAGCCCTTGTAAAACTCATCTGCCTGGCAATGATCGTATTGTCTGTATGAGGTATATAGGTAATGGTATCATTGTTTATTACCGCATTTGACAGATCGGGGTACCCCAGCTTGGTGTCTTTCAGCCTTCCCCCTGTCACCTCGGCGCCGGCTGTAAGTGATGAGACTGCAAACCTTGCCTTGTACTGGATGCCTGCGTTAGAGGTCAAGTCAGTTGTCTTCCCGTAACTGTCAAGTGAGCGGTGAGCACCGTAATATGAATCGCGGTTGAGATACTGTGCAGATCCGTATACTGAGAGGATGTCATTTTCCCTTAGGTACTGATCAAAGGTTATTGCACCTGTTTTGATGTCATGCTCAACTGCTTCTGCAAGGTCACGCTCATGGAGAGGATAATCCTGCCGGTTACCTCCATTTCGTTTTTCAACAATATTGAACAGATCAGCGGTGAGTCTGCTTCTTGCACCGAACCTGTGAGTAAACTGCGCGCCGGCGGTAGTATTAGACATGGGAGATATTTCTGAGAAACCGTCATTATTGGCGTCATAAATGCCTCTGTCACGTACGAAACCGAATAAGGCGAACCCTGTCTTGGTGTCACTGCTCACATAGGAGCTGTTGAAACTGGCCGAGTAGTCGCCTGCAGGATCACTGGTGGCGCTGGTACCCACCCCGGTCAGGCCGCCATTGAGACCGAGCTCAAATGAACTGACAGATGGCTCCTTCAGGATAATGTTAATTGTTCCGGCAATGGCGTTACTGCCAAACAGGGCTGAACCGCCGCCCCTGACCACTTCCACCCTCTCTATCATATTGGCAGGAAGGAGTTCGAGTCCGTATACACCGGCCAAACCGCTGAAGATAGGCCTGCTGTTGATAAGGATCTGTGAATAGGGACCTTCCATGCCATTCATCCGGACCTGGGTAAAACCACAGTTCTGACAGTTATTCTCTATTCGCAGCCCCGGGGAAAAACCGATCACCTCACTAAGGGTGACACTGTTAGTTGAAACCATCATCCTGGGAGATATGGTATTTACAATAACCGGTGCTTCAGTTCGTTTCTGCTCACTTCGGTCAACAGAGACAACTATCTCCTCAAGGTTAAGCAGGTCCTCTTCAAGCTCGAACTTAAGCTCAATGGTCTGGTTCTCTGAAAGAACCACTATCTTTTCTGCAGGTTTGTAACCCACGCAACTGGCCGTCACTGTGGCTTCGCCGGGAGGCAGGTGCGTCAGCTGAAAATGACCAGTCTCATCAGTGAATGTACCTATTGCAGTTCCTTTGACAGCTATGGTTGCGTAATGAAGGTGCTCTCCTGCTGAAGTGACATGTCCTACAATATTTGCATCTGTCTTCTGCTTCTGGGCGGTCAGGGTGAAAGAAAAAAATATTGAAAATGCTGTTATTAAAATCCGGTACATCTTAAAAGGGTTAGCAAAAATGAAAACGATACGTTTACAAACAGATTGTATGTTTTCAGATTACCGGAGGTCCGCGTCCCGGTGCTGATGCTACCGACGAATAAGTGTAAGAAATGGAGTACTTGTCACAGATCTTTTCTTCCTGCCGGTCAGAGATCAGGTTGAATATGCATGAGAGATGAATGACCGCCTGATCTGTTGTGGCCAGCAGTGACAGTACTGCATCGGTGTGATGGTGAGATTTGAGAGGCAGCTTTTCAGTGCCTTTATTATAAGGGTGTGAGTGAGTAACAACGTTACCGTGACTGTCAACGTGGGTATGTACAAAAAAGACCCTGTTGCTTATTATAAAAGAGATAACAAGCAGAAGGATCACTGCCGCAAATTTTCGTCCTGGTATAATCACCCCCATTTTCACAGGATGCAAAAATAATAAATAGTTGATTTACTTCTTCGTATAAATAAGTGTTTTACGGACATTTTTTACGGGATGACAGGCAGGTCGCGCAGTGTGTCATTCAACGGCTATCTCATCACAGAAGAGCCAGGCTTTGTTTCCGGCACCGGCATGCAATGGCGGGCAGGTAATGAGGCCGCGGGCCACTATGCGCACATATCTTGCAGTTACGGCCGGGAAAGAGGAAGAGTATGTCTCAGTCATGTTGCCCTGTTCTGCCGGATCAATGCCTGTATTCACCGTCTCCAGGGGTGTGAATTGGAGGCCGTCAACGGAGAAGGAGTACTCAACGCTCCGAGGAAGGAAGATCCAACTGCCGACGGCGGCCATAAATGATGATGATACGGTGGTGATGTCAGCCTCCTTTCCAAGATCAATGACCACATCCATGTCAGTCCCTTCGAACCCCTGCCAGTGGCCGTCATTGAAATCACCGGTGCCTCTTATGCCGTTCACAAGGGTATTGTTGCCCTGGCCCCTGTACCTGTCTGAGATGGGTATATTATAATTTACCTGCCTGCCGGTAGCCTTATTGATACTGATCTTTTTCTGGCTTATACTGCCGATCATTTTCCCGTTATCAAAAATGGCAGCCCGGACTGTAGCTGACTCATCCATTTTCAGTGCTTTACGGTATCTTGGTGAATCAGCCTGCGGATCTGTGCCATCAGTTGTATACCGTATCTCCGGAGATGGTTGTTCGGATATCATCTCAAGGAGGATGCTGTTTGATCCTTCATCAAACGAGGCAGACATGTCAACGCGGCAGGAGCCTCGTGAGTAATTGAATCCTGCTTCGTCAAATCTCTTCATCATCTTTGTGAGCCGGTGGTTAAATCCTTCCCAGCTCCGTTGTCCGGCGGGTGTCCAGACAACTTCTGAGAGAGCCGTCAGCCTTGGCAGTATCATGTACTCAGCTGTTGCTCCGTTAGTAATATATTCGGTCCAGAGGCAGCCCTGCGCACCTATGATGTATTCGCTTTCCTCCGGGGACAGTTCAGGGGGTACCGGCTCAAAGGAGTATACCTTCCTGAGAGTCAATTGGCCGCGGAACGATTCCGGCTCGGTGGCCGGATCGCCCTGGTAGACATTGAAGTAACAATGAGAGACGGGAGCCATGACCGCCCTGTGGCCTGAGGTGGCTGCTTTAATGCCTCCCTCAAAGCCCTGCCATGACATCACCGTGGCCTCCGGGGCCAGTCCGCCCTGTAATATCTCATCCCATCCTATCAGCTTTCGTCCGTTGTCAACGAGGAACCGTTCAATTCTCCTTATGAAATAGCTCTGCAGTTCATGTTCATCCTTCAGGCCTTCCGTGCGGATCCTGGTCTGGCAGTCGGGGCATCGTTTCCACTCTTTTTTATCGGCTTCATCGCCTCCTATATGTATATATTCTGAAGGGAAGAGATCCATCACTTCGGTCAGCACATCCTCCAGGAAAGCGAATGTCTCATCCTTCCCGGCGCAGTAAATATCGGTTATGGGCCACACTCCTCCGGGGGGCACCGTGAATGGTCCGTCGGTGCATGAGTATTCCGGGCAGGCTGCCAGGGCAGAGCCTACGTGTGCAGGCATCTCTATCTCGGGAACGACAGTAATATATCTCTCAGCTGCGTAATCTACTATTTCCCTGATATCGTCCTGTGTATAAAAGCCGCCGTAGGTGGCCTTTTCTCCTGGCTGCTGAGGCTCTCTTGAGTCCCATGGCATTTCTTCGCGGTCAACGCGCCATGCTCCGATCTCAGTGAGCTTCGGGTATTTCTTTATCTCTATCCTCCATCCCTGGTCATCAACAAGGTGCCAGTGGAAGACATTTATCTTGTGCATTGCAAGAATGTCAATATATTTCTTAACGAACTCCTTGTCAAAGAAATGCCTGCTTACATCAAGATGCATTCCCCTCCAACCGAACCGGGGGTAATCGGTTATGCGGACACACGGAATTCTCCATTTTACATTGCCAGCAGGATCATCGGAGCAGATCTCAGGTGGCAGGAGCTGCATCAAAGTCTGTGTCCCTCGGAAGAGCCCCTCAGCCGTGCCGGCAGTCAGTGTTATGCTCTTCCTCCTTACCTCCAGCAGATACTCTTCCTTCTTCCATGTGGTGGTGGCATCAATTAACAGGCGAATGTCACCGTCAGTTCCCCCGGCCGTTGCCAGATGGTATCCTGTTGCCGGTTGCAACATCGCGGCAAGCTGTCCTGAGGTTATTGCTGCACCTGCTCCGCCAGACCAGGTTATACGGGCATCAGGTTTGAGCCTGAAATGGCCGGTTTGCAGTTTCATTTCAACAGGCAGGGGTACCAGCGAGGTTTTCTTAATCCTGGACTCATTACATGATGTCAGAAGCAGTGTTGCTGCAACCAGTGTAAAGAATGAAGATAGTCTCATATCAGGAATCAATTAAGTAATTCTATATCAAATATCTCATGTCTGTTAAACTGAACCCAGTACTTGATTGAGTACTGTCTTACCAGTTCCCAGTAGATATCGCTGTCGAGCCCATAAATGAAATTAATCTCTTTCAGCTCACCGGAGATCCTGTCAGCGAGTTCCTTCTTAAGGGTGATGCGGACGGTCCTCTCTTTGTGAGTGAAATCGGCTCCGGCAAAGAAGGGCATTTCAGTGCTTATTGTAAACAGTCCGTGCCCCGGAGTGGCTCCTGTGCTCACCTGTATCCCGTCATTCATACAGCTTAGGGGAGGAGTTGATCCGGCATGTGCTACAACGGTCATCTCATCAACGCCGGTGCAGAAATACTCGCGGGCCCTGATGCCCATCTTCACGCCTATGATTGCAAATACACCAAGGTGACGGTGAAGCTCATTGGCTATTACCCCCGAGGTCCATTCATCCTCACCGTACATGTTACGTATATCAGTTACGAACGGTTGGATATCAGGCATATAGAAAGAGGTGTCAGCGGGCATGTTCTTTATTACCTGCATCCGTTCCACAGTCTGGCCGCGAAGTATCCTGAGGGCTGCCTCACGCAGCTGCGGTATGTCGGCAGGTGCCAGGTAGCTGTTTGGCTCTTCACCATCTCTCCCGCCGGTGAAGAAATCCGGGAAATGTAGTAACAGGGGCACCATCTCATCGAAAGCGGTATAGACAAAATCATGATCTGACATTGAGTTGATGAGACTCTTGACTTTTGCTGCATAGGGAGTATGCAGGTCACCTATTGTATTCAGAAGATACTCATCATAGAAGCCCTTTCCGCCGCCGCCTGTAACGGTTACAGGTATAGAGCCTGACAGCACCTTTTCTGCCGCCACAGGATCATTCATGTAGTTTAATCCCTCCTTACCGGGCAGGCCGCTGTTGGTCCAGAATATCTGCTTAACCTTAGTGGTGAAAGAGGGGGCCTTCTCCATTGCTTTAGCGGCATTCGCCAGGCTTCCCATGGCAATGAACTTAACCGGGATGGTTTCCATTGAGAGCATTTTTTCAATGAGTGCTATTGCCTCACCGGGACCTGCTACGGGCAGCCCCTGGTGATAAAGTCCGTCAGCCAGGCTTCTCAGCTTCTCGTATGCCACCGGTGCTTTATGAAAGCCGTCAGATGCGGTTATTGCCAGTATCCTCACATCCGGTGAGGCCATCAGCATACATATAGCTTTCAGATCGTCAATACCGCCGTCACTGTCAATGATCACATAGTGTCTAGGCTTCCATGGATGTGCTTCCAGGGGAATGATGATCAGGACAAGGAGGAAGGTAAGTATGGTTCGTCTCATCTTGTTGCTTTTTGCCAAAAATAGCAAATTGGCGCTGATAATGCTGAAGGGTGCTCACTTCCTTATGCCCCCTGCGGTTGAAGAAAATCTCTTTTTTATTATCTTGACAACCCTAATTCCCGTCAAGTGAAGCGAAAGACATGGTTGCTCTTCTTTATTGGCTTTGTGGCCGGTATGGTTATCCTTGCCGGATTTGGCAAGGCTGTGGAAGCTACCTCCACCAATGATTTCTGTGCCGTGTGTCATGTTCATCCACAGGCAACGGCCAGCTGGAAGCAAGGAGTTCACTACAACACTCAGTCGGGTTACCGGACCGCCTGTGCCGAGTGCCATCTGCCTCCCGAGGGAGAGGGATACCTGGTGGAAAAGGCAAAGACCGGATTGCGTGATCTGTGGAGTCACTGGACAAAGGACTCAGCCGACTTCGACTGGGATGCGGCATCAACACTGGAGAGAGCCTCAAAGCATGTATATAACATCAGCTGCGTTAAATGTCATGAGAACCTTTTTCCTGCGCTGCTGACACGTGAGGGATCGGAGGCGCACCTGTATTATAAACAGATGACTGACAGGGGCGAGGAGTTGCAGTGCATCAGCTGCCATCTTGATGCAGGTCACTATATTGAGGGTTATCTGCATGCCAGTAACACAGGTTTTGGAGAAGCTGAGGCTGGCCCTGACACCCTTTATCTCACTGCGGCAACAGTGATCTCCTTTGAGGATTTTACGGAACAGGTACCGATGTCGGGCGTTTCATTCAGGATGATTGCAGTGCCGGGAGGAACGTTTACCATGGGCAGCCCGGAGCATGAATCGCTGCGTGATGCTGATGAACAGCAGCAGACAGTCAGTGTTGACTCCTTTTATATTGGAGAGGTTGAGGTGACGTGGGATGAATATATGGAGTTCTACAGGCAGACAGCCTCGGAGGGAAGGACAACTGACACAGAAGGTGCCAGGGCAGAGGCTGCCGGTGTTGACGCTATCACCGGCGCCACGCCTCCGTATGGTAAGCCTGACCAGAACTGGGGCATGGGGCAGAGACCTGCCATCTCAATGAGCTGGCATGCTGCACAGACTTACTGCCGGTGGCTCTCGGAAGTCACCGGCAAGGATTACCGGCTCCCCTCGGAGGCTGAGTGGGAATATGCCTGCCGGGCCGGAACATCCACACCATACTTTTTTGATGGTGATCCCGCCAGGTTTGACAGGCGCGGTATCTTTGGCGGCAAGCCTGATACTGCGGTGATAAATACATATGTTATCTATCGCGGCAATAGTCCGTCAAAGACGCAGGAGCCCTCCGCGGTTAAGCCCAATCCATGGGGATTGAAAAACATGAGCGGGAACGTGGCTGAATTCTGCTATGATATCTATGAGGGAACGGATGAGCATGTGATCAGGGGGGGCTCATTCCGCGACGGTGCTGCAGGCGTCCGCAGCGCTGCCCGTGACCACACCCGTACCGACGAGTGGCTGAAGACCGATCCCCAGATGCCCAAGAGCATCTGGTGGTACTCAGATTGTTTCCATGTAGGTTTCCGGGTGGTGCTGACGCACAGTCAGCAGTCGGCAGCCGGCAGTCCACAGTGATTTACCGCACGACCGCATGACCGCAGGACTGCACGACTGCATGACCGCTTGACCGCACGACCGCAGGACCGCAGGACCGCACGACCGCAGGACAAAGCGAAGCGACAGATCTTTAGACCTGAGACCTTGAGACCTTCAGGCAAAAACATTATCTTTGGAAATCCAACCAATTCATACCATGAAAAAATCATCCATATCCAGAAGAAACTTTCTTGGGACAGCTGCCGCCGCCGGAGCGGCTGGAATAGTTGTGCCCGCGTTGATCACCTCATGCTCCGGAAAAAAGCACCCGAAAGTCGTCCTGCCTGTCATGCCTGATGCTGCACCTGACGGTCCCCTGCTCAAGGCGGGTCTGATTGGCTGCGGCGGCAGGGGTACAGGCGCTGCCATTAACTTCATTCATGCAGGGCCTAATCTGACCATTTCAGCTCTGGGTGACGTCTTCACAGACAGAATTACTGCATGTCGTGAACGGCTGGCGCAGGACGGAGTTGAAATAGCCGATGAAAATTGTTTTACCGGTTTCGATGCTTTCCGGAAGGTAATAGATTCGGGTGTGGATATTATCATCCTCGCCACCCCGCCATATTTCCGCCCGGAGCATTTTGAGGCTGCCGTTTCGGCAGGCAAGCATGTCTTCATGGAGAAGCCTGTTGCCGTTGATCCTGCAGGCGTAAGGCAAATTATGGCTACAGGTGAGAAGGCAAAGGGCATGGAGCTATGCGTTGTCACCGGCACCCAGCGTCATCATCAGCACGACTATGTAGCCACATGGGGCAAGGTACAGGAGGGCATGATAGGCGACATCGTGGCTGCCAA
>JAAZBN010000023.1 GCA_012513795.1 Bacteroidales bacterium
GCCTTGTCAAAGTTATAGAACTGTCTTTCAAACCGGTTGTTGATGAACTGGTCAACAGCCAGTGCCTCATAGCCCCAGCGTGCAGCTATGACTTCTCCGTATACCGGGATGGATATCGGTGATGAGATATTCGGATTGAGTTTGTCATACTTGACTATGATTCCGCTGAGGATTATCTGCGGGATAACCAGGAAGGGGATGAGGATATAGATTGTTACAACTGTCTTGAAGCTGTCAGATATGAGGAGTCCCATCATGTTTGACGTTGCCCAGCATGAGAAGAGCACAAGCCAGTACTCGAACCACATGCCGCGGATGCCGAAGATGGTATTGCCCACAGCCACAAAAGAGGCTGCCTGTATTGCTGATATGAGGAACTGGACACCAATCTTTGACAGCAGGTAACTGTTCCAGCTGAGGTTTAGGAAAGACTCGCGCCTGAGTATCTTCCTGTCTTTGATGATTTCTTCCGCGCTCACGGTGAGGCCCATGAAGATGGCCACTATGACTGACATAAAAATATATACCGGCAGGTTGCTGTTCTGCAACAGCGTATAAGATGGGTTGGATGCACTCTCATCAAAATACCTTATAATATAGGCCAGGAAGAATGCCAGCACGGGTGCTTCCAGAAGTGTAATAACGAGGTACTGTGCGTCGGATAGTTTTGCCAGAATATCACGCTTGACGAAGACCATGAACTGTTTCAGTTTTCCTGGAGTTCTCAAAGTTATCTCAGGGATGCCGTTGCCAGGTCTGGGTTGCGGTGGACTCTCCTCCCTGCGGGAGTTGTAATAGGCGCTCCACTCTGATGGTGATACCTTCCTGGTGGCTGTCGGCCGGCCGAACTCATCCAGTACCTTTGATTCAACTATACTGAAGATCTGTTCAGGGTTGACGTTCCCGCAGGCAGGGCATTCACTGTCATTGTATCTCGGCAGATGCATCCTGTCCTTGAAGTATCCTATTGATCCCACTGGGATACCGTAATAGATCATAAACCCGCCCGTATCAAGGAAGATGAGCCTGTCAAACATCTTGAAGATGTCAGAGGAAGGCTGATGGATAACTACGAATATCAGTTTCCCTTTGAGTTTAAGATCATTGAGCAGGTCAAGGATATTTTCCGAATCGAGTGATGAGAGGCCTGATGTAGGTTCGTCAAGGAAGAGGATGGCCGGTTCCCTGATCAGCTCAAGTGAAATGTTGAGTCTCTTCCGTTGGCCGCCCGAGATCTTCTTATTGAGAGGAGTGCCCACTTTCATGTCTTTTATCTCATGAAGACCCAAACTGTGAAGCATCTCGTCAACCTTGACGGCAATATCTTCATCATTGAGGTTGCCAAAGCAGAGTTTGGCATTGTAGAACAGGTTCTCAAAGACAGTGAGTTCTTCTATCAGCAGGTCGTCCTGGGAAACATAACCTATAAGGCCCTTGATCTTGTCCGGGTCATTATGGATATTCACGCCGTTGATGAGCACTTCTCCTGAGTCAGGTCTGTTGGTGCCGTTAAGGACACTCAGCAGAGTTGATTTTCCTGCACCCGAGGCGCCCATTATGCCAATCAGCCTTCCTGACTCTTCGGCAAAGCTCATACGGTGCAGGCCCACCTGTCCGCCCTTGAACCTGTATTCAATGTTATTCACCTCATATACCACTCTGGAGGCCAGTGCGCTCTCATCAAGGAACTGCCTGATCACTTCGGAGTAATAGATGGGCTTGCTGCTCATGAACTTGAGTGAGGACCCTCTCTCAAAGAGATAAACCCTGTCCTCATGCCTGAGCTGTCCGCTGAGAAGCATCTCACCGGTGCCGAATGACCTTATGAACAGCAGGTCAGCCTGAGGCAGGTTGAGCACTCTTACCTGTCCCCTGATCGTGCTGTTTATGATATGATGCGTCTTTTCATATTTTGTTGTCCGGTCACTGTCAATTAACAGTATCTGAGGTGATTCAAGCACCTCGTCACGTGATGAGAGAACAAACTGCCGGATCAGCTGGTAGTCTTCAGGATTGATATTGAATCCTTCAGCAGCGGTGATGATGAACTCCAGTTCGGTGTTACTTACCTCTGCATTGTCTGAGCGGCAGTATTCGAGCAGCTGGACCAGGACAATGATCTTCTGGTTCAGGGTGAGCTGCATCCCAATGTCAAAGCATATCTTTATTATCCTTACCGAGATGGAGGAGTTTCTGCGGGCCTCCTTGCCCTTTTTCAGCCTTTCCTGGGCTTCAGCGTAGTAGGCATCGAAAATCTTCAGATATGCTTGAACCCCCTCCTGGTTTAGCTGTGGTCTGAGGAAGGCTTCCACTACCTGACGCCTGTCGCTCTCATTGCCCTGAGCAGGGGCAATGATGGCAAAGAGATGCATCAGGGTATTAAGTATTTTCTCATTCATCCCGGAGAGGTTTCAGGTTCCGGTAAGCAGTTCCTGAATGATATATAACGGCCTCCGTTCACCTATATTATACATTTACTGTCATTATGACATGAAACGTTGAGACGAAGAGGAATGGCAAAAAAATTGAACATAAAAAGAAAAAAGTCAGAAAAATGGATTTCGAAAATTTTACTATAAAAGCACAGGAGTCTGTACAGAAGGCGGTAGCCATTGCTGCCGGCAAGGGACACCAGGTGATCGATTGCGGTCATTTGCTCAAGGGTATCATGACTGAGGCGGAGAGCATAGTGTCATATATAATGTCAAAGACCACGGTCAACGCTTCAGCTTTTGTGAAAGCCCTTGATGAGATCATTGACAGCTATCCGCGCGTCAGCGGAGGGGAGCCCTATCTCTCCCAGGAGGTATCCACGGTCTTCAGGCGTGCGGCGGATCATGCTGCCAGGATGCAGGACAGGTTCGTTTCCGTTGAACATATTCTGCTGGCACTGGCTGAGTCTTCAGGCAAGGTGGCCGTACTGATGAAGGAGAACGGTATGGATAGTGGTTCACTGACCACTGCAATAAATGACCTCCGCAAGGGTGCCAAGGTGAACAGCCAGACTTCGGAGGAGACATATGATTCACTGAACAGGTATGCCATTGACCTCAACGAGCGTGCCCGGGCCGGCAAGCTCGACCCTGTCATCGGTCGTGATGAGGAGATAAGGAGGGTACTGCAGATACTTTCAAGACGCACAAAGAACAATCCTATCCTGGTTGGTGAACCAGGCGTTGGAAAAACAGCCATTGCCGAAGGCATAGCTCACAGGATAGTGCGGGGGGATGTGCCGGAGGACCTGATGCAGAAGCATATCTATTCGCTTGACATGGGAGCGCTAATTGCAGGGGCAAAATACAAGGGCGAGTTTGAAGAGAGACTCAAGTCAGTGGTCAATGAGGTGATTGCTTCAGACGGTGACGTGATACTCTTCATTGATGAGATACACACGCTGGTAGGTGCAGGCAAGGGCGAGGGTGCCATGGATGCAGCCAATATACTCAAGCCTGCACTGGCCAAGGGTGAATTGCGTGCCATTGGCGCCACCACCCTGAATGAATACCAGAAATATTTTGAGGTTGACAAAGCCCTTGAAAGAAGGTTCCAGGTGGTTATGATAGATGAGCCTGGCAGGGCTGATGCAATCTCCATCCTTCGCGGACTGAGAGAGAAATATGAGACTCATCATAAGGTGATAATAAGGGATGAAGCCATCATTTCAGCTGTTGATCTCTCATACAGGTACATCACTGACCGGTTTTTGCCTGACAAGGCTATCGACCTTATTGATGAAGCAGCGGCAAGGCTTAGGCTGGAGATGAACTCTGTGCCGGAGGAGATTGATACAGCTGACAGGCAGATCAGGCAGCTGGAAATAGAGCGTGAAGCAGTGCGCCGTGACGGAGACACAGCCAAGGAGAAGGAGCTTTCAAGGGAAATTGCCGATCTGTCGGCTGGGCGTGATGAGCTAAAGGCCCGGTGGCGTGCCGAGAAGGAGCTGGTAGAGGATCAGCAGAAGAAAAAGCAGGAGGCTGAAGAGCTCCGGTTTGAAGCGGAGAGGGCTGAGAGAGCGGGCGACTATGGGCGGGTGGCTGAAATCAGATATGGCAGACTGGTGGAGATTGAGAAAGAGATAGAACAGCTCAAGGAGGAGGTTGACCGTAAGCGCAATGCAGGTTCAATGGTGCGTGATGATGTGCGGGCTGATGACATTGCAGAGATAGTCTCCCGATGGACAGGCATACCGGTATCCCGGATGCTGGAGAGTGAAAAGGAGAAGCTTCTGCGGCTGGAGGAAGAGCTTCACAAAAGAGTTGTGGGACAGGATGAAGCCATCAGAGCTGTCTCTGATGCTGTACGCCGTTCAAGGGCCGGCCTGCAGGATGAGAAGAGGCCGGTGGGTTCATTCATCTTCATGGGGACAACAGGGGTTGGCAAGACTGAGCTGGCAAGGGCACTGGCTGAATACCTGTTCAACGATGAGAATCTGATGACCCGTATAGACATGACTGAGTACCAGGAGCGGCACAGTGTGTCAAGGCTCATCGGAGCACCTCCCGGATATGTCGGATACGATGAGGGAGGCCAGCTCACGGAAGCTATAAGGCACAAACCATATTCGGTGGTATTGCTTGACGAGATCGAAAAGGCCCATCCGGATGTGTTCAACATCCTGCTGCAGGTGCTTGATGACGGCAGACTTACTGACAATAAGGGAAGAACCGTCAACTTTCGCAACACTATTGTCATCATGACCTCCAACCTGGGCTCAGGCCTTATCCGTGAAAGTATCGGCGAGAACAATGGCGGGATGACGGAGGAGAAGGCTGACAAACTCAGGGAGGAACTCGTTCAGATGCTTCGCAGCACACTGCGACCAGAGTTTGTTAACCGCGTTGACGAGATAGTGATGTTCAGGCCACTGACCCTTGAACAGATCAGGGAGATAGTACGAATGCAGTTCGGCAGGGTGGCACAGATGCTGGAGGAGAAGGGTATCCATAGTGAGATAACAGACAGGGCAGTTGCCTGGCTGGCTGACAGGGGTTTTGATCCGCTCTTTGGCGCAAGGCCGGTGAAGCGTTTGATTCAGAAAGAGATAGTGAATGAACTGTCAAAGCAGATAATCGCCGGAACGATAGACAGAAACAGGAGTGTACGGATAGATGTCAAGGCTGGCAGCCTGGTTATGACCAACAGCTAATAGGGTGAATTGAGCCGGAAGCTCTCAAGGCAGCTGGCACGGTCAGGGTATATCTCAAGTGACTGGTTAAGCTGGAGCAGCTCAAACAGTTCGGTTGCTCCCGGAGTGAGTGAGCAGAGCCTGTAGGCGCAGTAATTTGAACGTGCAACCCTGAGCAGGTGAAGGAACATTGCAAATGCAGTGCTGTCAAGGTAGTTCACTCCTCCCATGTCAATTATCACCCTTGTATAAGGAGTTTCAAACAACTTCATTATCACTGGTCTGACAACATCAACATTCAGTGCATTGATACGGTCACTCCTGAAGCTGATGATATCAACCCCGTCAACTTTTTCCGTTACTACCATAACCTTTCAGATTTTCCTTCCGAGGTAGTCGTTAACCTCAGCCATGACTGTAGTGGAGTCAGTCTCGAACCTGGCAATGAAGTCAGTATATTTCTCCTTCTGTTCGCCTGCTTTTGCCAGCAATTCGAACTCCTTGAGCATCTTTGCCGTCTCCTCCATTCCCAGGACTGTGACTGATCCCTTGGCCTTGTGGGCCAACAGGCCGAGCTCATAATACTTCTCCTGCCCCAGGAGGCTTTTCATGCCATCAAGGAACTCGGGCACCTGGTTGCCGAAGATGCCGGCAATCTCTGCCATCGTTTCCCTGTCGCCTCCGGTGATGCTCAGGAGATAATCAGGTTTGAATATTGTGTACTCCATTTCTCTGAGTTTGTTTGAGGGTACAAATATATGCATTATGTAACCAACAGAGCATGAGAAATGTCTGGGCGGCTTTTTTAAAAATGATTTAAAGCATCTTTTTTATCATCCGAAAAGCTCTATTTTTGCTATATAACCAAAAGCTTAATGACATGAAAAACACTCCCTTTATAAAGTGCCATGAGGCTCTGGGAGCCAGGATTGTACCTTTCGCAGGATATAATATGCCAGTTGAGTATGCGGGGATAAACGAGGAGCATCTCGCGGTACGTTCAGGAGTTGGAGTATTTGACGTTTCACATATGGGTGAATTCTGGGTCAATGGCCCACGTGCACTGGAATTCCTGCAGCATATAACGACCAATGATGTGTCAGCCCTGACTGATGGCAAGGTGCAGTATACCTGCTTCCCGAACGGCAAAGGGGGCATAGTTGATGACCTGCTTGTTTACCGGTTCAGCGCTGAAAAATATCTGCTTGTTGTCAATGCGGCAAACATTGAAAAGGACTGGAATTGGTGTGTCAGGCATGCTGCTGCTTTTGGAATCTCAGCTGGTCCGGGCGAGGAGCTGAACAATGCATCAGAGGGCACTGCACAGCTTGCCGTACAGGGCCCCCTGGCTCTGAAGGCAATGCAGAAGCTGACAGGGGAGAACGTCACTGAGATGGAGTACTATACATTCAAGGTATTGCGGTTTGCCGGCATAGATGATGTCATCTTCTCCACTACAGGCTACACAGGTTCAGGCGGATGTGAGATATATGTCAGAAATGAGGATGGCCCGCGCCTCTGGGAGGAGGTCTTCAGGGCAGGTGAAGAGTATGGGATAAAACCGATAGGCCTGGGCGCCCGGGACACCCTCCGACTGGAAATGGGTTTCTGTCTTTATGGCAATGATATAAATGATTCCACATCACCAATTGAGGCCGGACTGGGATGGATAACCAAATTTGTTCCGGATAAGGAGTTCATAGACAGGGATCTGCTACTGAGGCAGAAGGAAGAGGGAACGGACAGGCGCCTGAAAGGATTTGTCATGATAGACAGGGGTATTCCCAGGCAACACTATGAGGTTGTTGATGCCGCGGGTAACCTGATTGGCGAGGTGACATCAGGAACCATGGCACCCTCACTGAAGCAGGGAATAGGCCTGGCATATCTCAACAAGGGTTTCTGGAAGAGTGACACGGAGATATACATACGTGTCAGGGGAAGGGACCTGAAAGCGAAGGTCACAGCACTTCCTTTCTATAAACCCTGAAAAATTCAGAAATCTCCGGCCGTAATGACACAGAAAAGCCTGGAAATATGCTTTACCCCTGCTGCCTTCGATGCTCATGCTGACAGCGAGGCAATTGTAGTGGTGGTGGACGTGCTTCGTGCAACCAGCTCCATCTGCGCTGCCTTTGCCAACGGTGTCAGGGAGATAATCCCCGTGGCCACGGTTGAGGAGGCCAGGGAGATGAAAGCAGAGGGGCGCCTCATTGCAGCCGAACGGGATGGCTTCGTGCTTGATTTTGCCGATTTCGGGAATTCACCCTTTAACTTCTCCGCTGACAAGATTAGGGGAAAAAGCGTGATTTACAGCACTACCAACGGAACCGGCATAATGAAGAAAGCCGCCGGCAGTCATGATGTGGTAATAGGTTCATATCTCAATATGTCTGCTCTCTGCAGGTGGATTGAAGAACAGGATCGAAAGGTGATTATCGTTTGTGCCGGGTGGAAGCGGCGCTTCAGCCTCGAGGATGCTGTCTGCGCAGGGGCTATGGCACAACGGCTGCTGGATGGCGGCAGGTTTACAACTATCTGTGATTCAGTGCATGCAGCAACCGACCTGTGGATGGCGGCCAGGCAGGATCTGACCGGATATATAGAAAAGGCGGCACAGCGATCAAGATTGCGGGACAAGGGACTTGACGATTGTATTCCTTATTGTCATACATTTGATGTTACTGATGTTATCCCGGTGCTCCGGGAAGAGAAGCTGGTGGCCCTCTGAACTAACCATCACAGGGTGGCAAAGCCTCCGGGCAGCAGGGCATGAAAAAAGAATGATCAACTAAAACAAACTTATAAGAGATGAAAAAACACAATTTCTACGCAGGGCCTTCAATAATGCCTCAATACACCAATGAGAAGGTAATTGAAGCTATCAGGGATTTTGCAGGAACAGGACTTTCAATCATGGAGGTCTCTCACCGGAGCAAGGAGTTTGTGGCTGTTATGGAGAGTGCGGTCACTCATGTAAAGGAGTTGCTTGACATACCGGAAGGTTATTCGGTAATCTTCCTCGGTGGCGGAGCCAGCCTTCAGTTTGCGATGCTCCCTATGAACATGCTGGAAAAGAAGGCAGCATATATAAACACGGGAGAGTGGGCCGGCAAGGCACTCAAGGAGGCAAAAAACTTCGGCGAGGTGGTTGAGGTGGCCTCATCAAAAGACAGGAATTTCAACTATATCCCGAAAGGATACGTGGTTCCGTCAGATGTTGATTACTTCCACATCACAACCAACAATACCATCTACGGGACACAACTGAAGAAGGACCCGGATGTGGGTGTGCCACTGGTAGCCGACATGTCTTCTGATATTTTCAGCCGCCCGGTTGATGTGTCAAAATATTCAATAATCTATGGCGGGGCACAGAAGAACCTGGCGCCTGCTGGTGTAACCTTCGTGATCATTAAGGACTCGGCTCTTGGAAAGGTTACACGGACCATACCGACGATGCTGAACTACAAGACTCACATTGACAAGGAATCGATGTTCAATACTCCGCCCGTGCTTCCGGTCTTTGCCGCTCTCAAGACCCTCGAATGGCTGAAGCAGAAAGGCGGGCTTAGTGCTATGCAGAAGATCAACCAGGAGAAGGCTGGTCTGCTCTACGACGAGATTGACCGCAATAAGCTGTTCATTCCCACCATTCCTGATCCCGAGGACAGATCGCTGATGAACGTCTGCTTCGTAATGTCTGAGAATTACAGGGAGCTTGAGAAGGAGTTCGGTGATTTCGCCAAGTCAAAAGGAATGGTTGGTATTGCAGGTCACCGCTCAGTGGGAGGTTTCCGCGCATCGCTGTACAATGCTCTCCCCATAGAGAGTGTCAGGGCACTTGTTGAGTGCATGAAGGAATTTGCCAACAAATACTAAAGGGAGGGAAGTCATGAAGATACTTGTAGCAACTGAGAAACCCTTCGCTCCCGTAGCTGTCACACAGATACGCGATGTGGTGGAGAATGCAGGGCATAGCCTTGTACTGCTTGAGAAATACAAGAGTCCACAGGAGCTGCACGCTGCCGTGGCTGATGCTGACGCCATGATAGTACGTTCAGATATCGTCGATGCTGCTGTGATTGCGGCAGCCCCGAAGCTGAAGATAGTGGTAAGGGCGGGCGCCGGTTATGACAATCTTGACCTGAACGCCTGTACCGCTGGAAACGTTGTTGCCATGAACACTCCCGGGCAAAACTCCAATGCTGTTGCCGAGCTTGCTTTTGGCATGATGATCTATGCTGCACGCGGCGGCTTTGACGGTAAGTCGGGCTCAGAACTGATGGGCAAGACCCTGGGGTTGCATGCCTTCGGCAATGTGGGCAGGTGCATGGCCCGCATCGCTGCCGGCTTCGGGATGAAGGTATATGCCTTTGATCCTTTCGTGGAAAAAACTGCAATAGCTGATGCCGGTGTTATCCCGGTGGATTCAATTGAGGAGCTCTACTCCGTAAGCCAGTATGTTTCACTCCATATCCCTGCCAATGAGAAGACAAAAGGATCAATAGGAGAGAGACTGCTTTCTCTCATGCCACAGGGTGCAGTGCTTGTCAACACAGCCCGCAAGGAGGTCATAAATGAGCCTGAACTGGTTGCTCTGATGGAAAAGAGAGGTGACCTGAAGTACCTGTCGGATATTTCTCCTGACAATGCTGAATTGTTTGGACAGAAGTTTCCGGGACGTTACTTTTTCACTCCCAAGAAGATGGGGGCCCAGACTGAAGAGGCCAACATCAACGCAGGGGTGGCTGCCGGCCGTCAGATTGTATCCTTCTTTGCCACAGGTGATGAGACATTCAGAGTGAACAAACCCAAATAGAAATCAGAATAATTCAATATGGCTGTTGTTAAACCTTTCCGGGGGCTGAGGCCCCCGGCAGATATGGCATCTGAGATAGCCTGCCTTCCCTATGACGTGATGAATTCAGAAGAGGCCGCCGCCATGGCCAGGGGCAGAGAGAAATCGCTCCTGCACATTACGAAAGCGGAGATAGACCTGCCGGAGGGTACTGACGTGCATTCGGAAGAGGTCTACCAGAAGGCTTTTGAGAACTTTAAAGCATGGCAGGAGAGAGGGTGGCTGCTGGAGGATCGCCAGGAACATTTTTACATCTATGCCCAGACTATGAAGGGCCGCACACAGTACGGCATTGTAGGCGCTGCAGCAGTGAATGACTACCTTGAGGGGGTGATAAAGAAACATGAGCTTACCCGCCCCGATAAAGAGGAGGACCGCATGGTGCATGTCAGGGCCAATAATGCAAACATCGAACCTGTCTTCTTTGCCTATCCTGCCGTGAAGGAGCTCGACAGGATTGTGGGAAAAATAGTCAGGAAAGAACAGCCTGTGTACGATTTCGTTGCCGAAGACGGCATAGGCCATCACTTCTGGGTGGTATGGGATAAAAAGACCAATACAGCCATTGAAAAGCTATTTGCAGATAAAGTGCCGTACATGTATGTTGCGGATGGCCATCACCGTACTGCTGCAGCGGCCCTGGTCGGCAAGGAGAAAAAGGACAAAAACCCGAATCACAGGGGCGATGAGGAGTACAACTTCTTTATGGCAGTGATCTTTCCCGATGACCAGTTAAAGATATTTGACTACAACCGTGTTGTCAGGGATCTGAACGGCATGACACCTTCACAGTTGCTTGAAAAATTGCAGGAGTCTTTTGACATCAGGGAGAAGGGTACTCGCACATACAGGCCACGGCGACTTCATAATTTCGGCATGTATCTCAATGGCAGATGGTACAGCCTTACTGCCAGGAAGGGTACTTACAATGACGATGATCCCATAGGTGTGCTGGATGTAACCATCCTCACAGAGAAAGTACTGGTGCCTCTGCTGGACATCCAGGACCTGAGGAGATCCAAGCGCATCGATTTTGTGGGGGGAATAAGGGGGCTGGGAGAACTGAAGAGACGGGTTGACAGCGGAGAGATGAAGGTTGCATTTGCACTCTATCCGGTATCGATGCAGCAACTGATCACCATCGCTGACACCGGCAATATCATGCCGCCAAAGACAACATGGTTTGAGCCCAAGCTCAGGAGCGGCCTGGTCATTCACAGGCTTGACTGATAATTGCATAATGCCGGCATGGGAACCATTGCTGAAAATATAATGAGACTGCGTGAGGGCCTCAACCCGGATGTTACCGTGGTAGCAGTTACAAAGACTCGTAGTGCCGGAGAGGCCATGGAGGCATACAATGCAGGTCTTCGCATATTCGGCGAGAACAGGGTACAGGAGCTGGCTGCAAAGAGAGAACAGCTTCCGGGTGATATATCCTGGCACCTGATCGGTCATCTGCAGTCTAACAAGGTTAAACCTGCAGTGGCGTCAGCCGCAATGATTGAGTCAGTTGATACTGTCAGACTGCTGCGGCTGATTGATGCGGAAGCCCTGACACAGGAAAGGAACATTGACTGTCTGCTGCAGGTGCATATTGCTTCGGAGGAGTCAAAGTCAGGGTTCTCCCTTACCGAGATGAAGGCAACCAACTGGGGCGAGGTGGCATCATCACTCAGGGCTGCACGGATATGCGGAGTGATGGGGATGGCAACATTTACTGATGACAGGGAGAAGGTAAGGTCTGAGTTCAGGACCCTGGCAGACATCTTCAGGCAACTCCGCGAGGGATACTTTTCTCATGACAGCCATTTCAGGGAGATATCCATGGGCATGACAGGCGACTGGCAGGTGGCGGTAGAGGAGGGAAGTACAATGATTCGGGTAGGAACACTTATATTTGGAGAAAGAATAAAAAAATAGGATGAGCACAATCAACACGCGTTACCTGGGACTTGAACTGAGCAGTCCGATAATTGCCGGAAGTTCCAATTTCACTTCAAAGGTTGAATCAATCATTGAGGCTGAGGCTGCCGGAGCCGGCGCCGTGGTACTGAAGTCCCTGTTTGAGGAACAGATAGTGTCACAGGCCCACTCAATGTCAACCAGGGAGTCATACCCGGAAGCAGATGATTATCTTCAGTATTATACCCGCACCAACAGTGTTGATGCTTATCTTGACCTGGTTGCCGGGGCACGCCGGAGCGTAAAAATACCTGTCATAGCAAGCATCAACTGCTTTTCGCCCAGGGGGTGGATGGATTTTGCCGCTGAGATTGAAAAGGCGGGCGCAAGCGCACTTGAGGTGAACATCTTCTTCATACCGACAGACAAGCACCTTAGCAGCAACGATTCCGAGAAGGTATACTTCAGGATCATTGATGATCTCAGGAAGAAACTTAAGATTCCTGTCAGCGTGAAGATCGGCCTTCGCTTCTCAAACCTGCTCAACTTCGTATGGCAGATGAAGAACCATGGCGCTGACGGAATAGTCATGTTCAACAGGTTCTATGAGCCTGACTTTGATATAAACAATCTTACAATTCACCCTGCCTCGGTTCTTTCTGCTACTGTTGAGCAGAGGTATGTGCTCCGCTGGATAGGTATGGTGAGCGGACAGGATATTAAGATGGATATCTCCGCTTCAACAGGCGTATACTCGGGTGAGGATGCCATAAAATACCTGCTGGCCGGTGCCACAACGGTTCAGGTATGCTCGGCACTCTACAAGAGGGGTTTCACTGTGATCACCGAGATCAATGAGGCTCTGCATAAATGGATGACGGCCAAGGAATTCAAGTCGATAAGCGATTTCAGGGGCAGGCTGAACTACAGGAATGTGGAGAATCCTTCCCTCTTTGAAAGATCGCAGTTTATGAAGCATTACAGCTCATACATATAGTGTTGTTGAATATTGTGGGGTCGTGCCGGTTGCAGGGTAATGACCATCAGCCCTCAAGAAGTGAAATCAGTTCTTCTCCGAGTTTCTGCCTGGGTGTGTCCCATGAGCCAATCTCCTGCCTCAGCCTGGCAATGATGGAGGTGCGGTCTGTCTCACTTACTGATGAGATGCAGGTCTCAAAGACAGTAAAGCATTCAAGTGATGTCATGTAATCGCCTGTCATGAAGAAGCCTGCCATTGAGTGCGCATGTTCAGAATAATCCATTCCCGACTGCCAGCATGAAGAGAGCAGCATGGCCTTTGTTCCCTGGTTGATAACGGCATTTATGGCATCAATTATTTCAGCTTTTGCACCCTGTTCTTTCAAATCATTGAACAGACCCGAAATAGTCAGCCTTATTCCTTCATCCTCCGTCCTGTCATAGTAGAGTGCAAGCATCTTCAGAGCCCCTGTAAATGGCCTTTCAGTGCGCAACAGCCTGATCCTTTCATTTATCTCTCCGCTTTTGCCCCCGTTAAGCACTTTCTCCAGCTCTGCAAGCTTCTTTTCCGATCTTTCCATCACATTTGATTTGGAACAAATTTATCGCTAAATAATAACTTCACGGCTAATGCGTTTATTAAAAAAGTGTAAATTGGTCGTATCAAGGCCTGTGAAATTTAAAATTAGAATCGACATGAACAGTAAGCTTAAAATTTTGCCACTGATTCTGGGCGTGACTGCTCTGGCTCTCTGCCTGGTTGCCTCATCATGCAAGGGAAAAACCAGGGGCGAAGTTACCAGTGATAGCGGTGAGACAGTCAGTCCTGACGAGCAGACAATGGAGCAGATAAAAAGTGCCGAAAAGGTATTCAATGCTCTTCCAACTCCTCTGGAGGTGGCTCATCTGATAAAGGAAGCAGGTGCGAAGTTTGACGCCACACTGCTCAACCCTGTTGAGAACAAGACCAATTACACCACCAGCAAAAGCATGGCGCTGAACCTGGGAACATATGTGTGTGATCTCAGTTTTGCCAGCATGTATGATGAAACATCTCTGCTGGTCAATTATATGGAGGCAGCTGAGGATATGGCCACCGGACTGGGCATACTTGATGCCGTGGACGAGACCACCATTGAACGGCTGGAACAGAATATCAATAACCGTGATGTTATCATGGAGATTGTCTCTGAAACATTTCTCAACTCTCAGGCATACCTGGAGGATGATGAACAGCATGCTGTGGCTGCAACGATCATTGCAGGAGGATTTGTTGAAGGGTTGTATATATCAACCCAGCTGGTTGACCTGAAGAAATTCAGGGGTAACAGGCTGGTGGAAACCATAGCAGACCAGAAGATGTCAGTAGATGACATGATACGCTTGCTTGAAACCTATACTGACAATGCGGCCATCCGTGAGCTTCTTGGGCCCATCCATGAGCTGAAGTCTCTGTTTGATAAAATAGAACGTTCCACGGAACCTTCAACAGCATCATACAATGAAAAGTTGCAGATGACTGAAATTTCCGGTGCGGCCAGATCGGAAATGAAACAGGAGACCTTTGTGGCCATCAGAGACAAGGTGGCAGAGATCAGAAATACTTACGTAAAATAATCCCATACCGATGAGACAGCTTATACAGACATTACTTATCACGGCACTTCTCTCAGTTATTTTCCCGGTTGAAGCTGCCGCACAATGCAAGGGCTTTGCCAAAAACATCTGCAAGAAAGAGCTGGGCGCCTATCTTCATGATGGCAACTATCACGCTGCCGTACTGGTTGAGGGTGAAGAGGCTGAACTCTACAAGACATTTTATTCTGACCTCGAATACCGGCTTGCCATCTGCACAGCTGATGGTATGCCGCCAGTGGAATTCTCGGTAATGGACGCTACCGGCAAAGTGCTTTACTCCAACAAGGATGAAGGACTTGCCAAGACGTGGGACTTCAAGCTGGAGTCAAGCCAGCAGCTTAAGGTTGTGGTGAAGGTGACCACCTTCGGCATAAGTGACCAGTTGCCTGTCAGCGGTTGCGTGGCTATCATGTTTGGATTTAAGGCAAAATAAACTGCCTGGTTGCTATTGCAGGTTCTCAGGGGCCTGACAGGATATGAAATTTCAGGGTGCTCAGCGGAAATGAGCACCCTGAATTATTTTATGGTATTGTTTACGGTGTTTCCTTTTTTTTATATTTGTCATCATCGTTTGCCGGTATAGTGACAGGTTAACAACAGGTCCATGACAAAACCAGATGATCAGATAATAGTCATCTTCGGGGGCAGGGGAGACCTGGCCACCAGGAAGATCATTCCGGCACTGTATGCACTGCATAGACAGGGACTCATGCCCGGCCGTTACAGTATACTGGCTACCGGAAGGAGCCGGGTGACAGATGAGGAGTATCGGAAAGAAGTCGTAACGGCAGCAGGGATAGACAAAGCTGATGAGGAAAAAGAGTCGGTCAGGAAATATATCTCTGCATTTCACTATGCGGCAATTGATCCTTCCGCACCTGGTGATTACCCGGTACTGGCAGGGATACTTGAGAAAATGAGGAAAGAAAATGACATCCCGGGAAACACCCTGTTTTACCTTTCCCTGCCGCCTGAACTTTATGCTCCCATTACAAGAAACCTGGCAGCACAAAAGATGAACCTGGAGGATGAGGGATGGAAGAGGATGATCATCGAAAAACCTTTCGGGTATGACTATGATAGCGCGGTTAGTCTCAACAACATACTTCTTGATCACTGGGATGAGAGCCAACTTTATCGTATTGACCATTACCTGGGCAAGGAGACTGTACAGAATATTCTTGTGACAAGATTTTCCAACGGTATCTTTGAGCCCCTCTGGAACAGGAACTATGTCCATCATGTAGAAATAACCTCATGTGAAAGCCTGGGAGTGGAGAAGAGGGGAGCCTATTATGAGGGAACGGGCGCTATGCGTGACATGATTCAGAATCACCTGCTCCACCTTGCGGGCTTCATAGCAATGGAACCTCCCTCTTCAATAGATGCAACATCAATAAGGAACGAGCTGGCAAAGGTCTTTGAATCACTTCGCCCCGTCAGACAGGAAGAGGCGGCAAAAGTTGCAATCAGGGGTCAGTATACAGGCGCACATGTCAGAGGCGAGTGGATGAAGGGGTACCGTGAAGAGGAGGGAGTCAACCCGGATTCCCTTACGGAGACCTATGCGGCAATAAAATTCTATATTGACAACTGGCGGTGGGGAGGGGTTCCCTTCTACGTCAGGACCGGTAAGCGGTTGCCAACGAGGGTGACCGAGGCGGTGATACATTTCAAGCCGACGCCACACTACCTGTTTTCCGGCAAGTCGCCCTGCGAAGGCTGCAATCAGCTGATTATAAGAATTCAGCCAGATGAGGGGATACTTCTTAAATTTGGCATGAAGATACCTGGATCCGGATTCAATGTCAGGAACGTAAATATGGATTTTCACTATTCTGACCTTGCCGAAGGTCACATTCCGGAGGCTTATGAACGGCTGATCTATGACTGCATGAACGGTGATTCAACTCTTTACACCAGGTCTGATGCTGTTCTGGCAGCATGGAGATTCCTTGATCCGGTGCTTCAGGCATGGAAGAATGACCATTCGATACCTGTTTATGGGTACCCTGCAGGTACATGGGGCCCTGAGACAGCAGATTCCCTTATTGAAGAACCTGAGCTCACATGGCGTTATCCCTGTAAAAATCTTGCAGAAGATGGTATTTTTTGCGAATTATAATTAGTTTTATATTCAGATTATCATCAACATGTCACATTCAGTCAGAGTGTTCCCCGACCGTGAAGCCCTGGCTCAAAGCTTTGCGGCAATCCTGATTAAAGACCTGGACCGCATAGAGCCTGATCATTACTACACAGTTGCCCTTTCCGGGGGCTCCACTCCCGAATATATTTTCCGGTTTATTTCTGATAATTATGCAGAAAGGATCAGCTGGGAGAAAATGCTGATTTTCTGGGGTGATGAGCGCTGTGTGCCTCCTGATGACAAAGAGAGCAACTACAGGATGGCTTATGAAAGCCTGCTGCAGAATGTGCCTCTTCCTGATGCGAATATCTTCAGGATACGAGGTGAGGATGATCCGGCAACAGAGGCCAGGCAATATTCGGAACTGGTTACTGATATGGTTCCGCTCTACAGGGGTATCCCGCAGTTTGATCTCATGCTACTGGGCCTTGGTGATGACGGTCATATTGCCTCAATCTTCCCTGACAGACCTGACCTCTTTACAAGCAATCAGCTGTTTGAGGTGGCACACAGGCCGGATAAAAAACAAAAAAGAATCACAGCCACGGGAAGGCTTATCAATAACTCCTCGAAAATCTACTATATTGTAACCGGGAAGGGGAAGGCCGCCATTGTGTCGGATATCATCGAAGGGAAGAGTGGATCGGAACTTTATCCGGCCTCTCATGTAATGCCGGGCTCAGGGCATCTGGTATGGATGCTGGATACCGGGGCTGCATCACTTCTCAAAACCTGAATGACTCAATAATCTGTTATATTCAGCATATGATTGCAGGAATTTTAAGAGAATCCGGAGATGAGAAGAGGGTTGCCCTCCTTCCCGGTGAAACAGCAGCAGCAATAAAAATGGGGCTGAAGGTCATGGTTGAAGAAGGCGCCGGCACAGGTGCCCTTGCCCCTGATGATGATTACCGTGCTGCAGGCGCCACAACAGCCTCAAGAAAAGAGGTCATCTCAGGTGCAGACCTGCTCCTGACTGTCAATCCTCCATTGGATGACATCTCGCTGTTCAAAGAGGGCCAGATGCTCTTCACTGTCCTTGACCCCGTTGCAAACAGGGAGTGGCTTGAAAAAGCACGACAGGGAGGGCTGAGCGTCATGGCACTTGATCTGGTACCCCGCATAACCCGTGCACAGTCTATGGACATCCTCAGTTCTATGGCAACGGTCGCCGGCTATAAGGCTGTGCTTGAAGCAGCCTCGATGCTGCCCCGGTTCTTTCCGATGTTCATGTCGGCAGCCGGCACCATCAAACCGGCCAGAGTGCTTGTTCTTGGGGCAGGTGTGGCCGGGCTCCAGGCAATAGCCGTAGCCCGTAAACTGGGAGCAGTGGTGGAGGTGTTCGATGTCAGGTCAGCAGTAAAGGAAGAGGTAAAAAGCCTCGGGGGCAAATTCATAGAGGTTGAAGGAGCCAGGGAAGATGCAGCAGCCGGAGGATATGCCGTTGAACAGAGTGAAGAATTTAAAAAGAAACAGCAGGAACTGATTCAGCAAAGAGCTGCTGCTGCTGATGTGATAATTGCCACTGCACAGATACCCGGCAGGAAAGCACCCGTACTGATCCTGAAGGAGACAGTGTCAAGAATGAAATCCGGTTCGGTCATTATTGATCTTGCGGCCTCAACAGGCGGCAACTGTGAACTGACCGACAAAGAAAGGGATATGGTAGTCAATGGAGTGACCATTGCAGGAAGATCATACTATCCGTCAGCCATGTCAGTTGATGCCAGCAGGATGTTTGGCAACAACCTGATTAACCTGCTCAGGATAATGACCGACGGTGAAGGAAATGTAAAACCTGACCTCACCGATGAGATAGTGGCAGGGACCATGGCAGTAAGCGGCGGAGAATACCGCAGTCCCAGGGTAAAACAGTTGCTTGACATTAAACAGATCTGAAAATGGAAGGAGTACTCGATTTTTTTATGGCTAACAGGGGTATGATCTACATGGTTATACTATCTGTTTTTCTGGGCATTGAGGTGATAAGCCATGTGCCTGCAATACTTCACACGCCCCTCATGTCAGGCGCAAACGCCATCCATGGCGTGGTCATCATCGGGGCCATCATAGTGATGGGACATGCTGAAACTACCGGCGCAATGATTCTCGGATTCCTTGCGGTGATACTGGGCACCCTGAATGTAGTAGGCGGCTTTGTGGTAACCGACAGAATGCTTGAGATGTTCAAGAAAAAGAAATAAGGAATAACATACCCTGACAGTTACAAACAACGGCCTCATGAACGACGTTATGCATTTTTCAGCAGGTATTTCCGTAATGGAAATATCATATATACTGGCATCGGTATTATTCATACTCGGACTCAAGATGCTCAGTCATCCTCTCACAGCACGGAGGGGTAATATTCTGGCAGCCATAGGCATGATTCTGGCCATTGCTGCCACCATACTCTTTCATGAGAAGGAGGGCAAGCCTATCGGGAACATCGGATGGATACTGGGAGCGATGGTCATCGGAACAATCATCGGCTGGGTGATAGCCAAGAGGGTCAGGATGACTGCCATGCCGCAGCTTGTCTCTTTCTTCAACGGTATGGGCGGCGCTGCCGCGGCGCTTATCTCAATGATGGAATTCCCGCATGTAAGCCAGGAACTGATGATGAGATCAGGCATGGCCAACGGCCATGTGCTGGCCATTCTTCTCGGGCTGGTTATCGGATCAGTCTCGTGGGCCGGCAGCATGATAGCCTTTGGCAAACTCGACGGGAAGATAGGTGACCTGAGGATAAAGGCACTCAGGTATGTGAACATGACTATACTTGCCGGGATTATTGGCTTCATTGTCTATATTATGACCCGCGACGTGGCAGCCTCGGCGGAGCTGACACATCTAATTATTATCCTCTTTGTTGTTTCTGTACTTTACGGGGTACTATTCGTAATGCCCATTGGCGGTGCTGACATGCCTGTGGTGATCTCGCTCCTGAACAGCTTCACCGGCGTGGCTGCCGCCATGGGAGGCTTTCTCTACAATAACCAGGCTATGCTTACCGGAGGAATCCTTGTGGGCTCGGCCGGCACAATACTTACCATCCTTATGTGCAGGGCCATGAACAGGTCACTGCTGAACGTGATTATAGGAGTGTTCGGAGGAGGAGGAAGCGCCGCGGAAGGCGCTGCCGGAACAATAAAGGAAATAACAGTGGCTGATGCGGCCGTGCTTTTAAGCTACTCAAAGAAGGTGGTGGTGGTACCGGGTTACGGACTTGCCGTCGCACAGGCGCAGCATATATGCCATGAACTCGATAAGATGCTGGAGGAGAAAGGAGTGGAAGTGAAATATGCCATCCACCCGGTGGCAGGACGAATGCCTGGCCATATGAATGTGCTGCTGGCCGAGGCTGATGTGCCCTATGAACAGCTGGTTGAGAGTGATGAGATAAACCCGGACCTGCCCAACACGGATGTGATAGTTGTAATAGGCGCCAATGATGTTGTCAACCCGGCAGCAGAGGACGATCCCTCGAGTCCGATCTACGGTATGCCGATTGTCAGGGCCCGCGAGGCAAAGAACATCATAGTAATGAAGCGGGGTATGGGGAAGGGTTACGCCGCCATAGAGAACCTTCTCTTCTACAATGACAAGACCCGCATGCTCTTCGGCGATGCCAAATCAACCCTCCAGGCCCTGGTGAGTGAGGTAAAGGCACTGTAAATCAGGAAATAAGTGAGACGTTACTGCGAACTGCCGACTTTCTTACCGGGCTTGTTCCGCAATAATATCGGAGATATGCCTCCAGTACCTGTGGTGGAACTTCAGGCTCTTCCTGTCAAGCATAGAATGGAGGGTGGCAGGTGTGTCATCAGGTGCGAATCTGACCAGGGCACGATCCTCATATAAGGCTGCCACCTCCGGGTGGAACTGCACAGAGAAAACATTCCGGTACCTGGTATGGACAATTCCTTCAACTATCTTTCCGTCGTCAGAGAGCGCCGTCACCTCAAAAACCGGGGCTACATCCATAATTGCCTGGTGATGATGGCTGTAAACAACCGGCTGCCATCTGCGAGGTACTTTTACCGTCTTTCCGAAGAATCTGTTTGAAGTGAATCTGACAGGATGCAAACTGTTCCCAATCAATTCCTTGTCACCACTCACCTTCTCCCAGTAGTTGCGGTGCAGGTTTTTGCGGTCAATCAGGACTGTTTTTTCGGGACTGTGACTGTCGTACACCTGTGCAGGTATATCCTGAATGAGCGTTCCGCCGGCAGCAACATTCATGGTCTGCAGGCCCAGGCAGAAGCCGGTAACCATGTATTTGGGGTTCTCCTCAAGAAGAGGCCTGAAGGAGGCATTGCGGGAACCCCCAAGAAGGTGAAAGAGGAAGCTGACCTCAAAATAATGCCTGCCCGGGTCACCGGTGACGGAATACCAGTTCTCCTGACCGTAAACCGCAGGCGGGATATCCTCACCGCCGAAAAAGATAATGCCAACGGAGTTTATAAAAATCTTCCTGAAGTCATCACTGCATGGATTCTGTTTGTAGATCATCTCCTCAGCCAGAGGACCTTTCACTTCATACAGGTGAAACCGGGTAAGGCCGTTATCAGCAATGTAACCTGCCGATTTGTTAAAATCGTATTTCTGGCTGGAATGATATACACCCACAAATTCAATATCATCAGGATCAGTGGTAAGGACAGACCTGCCAAGCAGGAAGTTAACCGTGGCTATATTACCTTCGGTTGGATTTACGATTATCACATACTTTTTGTCCTTGCGGAATTCTTCCCTGAAGAAGTCCTGGGCCAATAATGATACTGACAGGCAGGCAACCGTTATGAACAGTAAGAGTCTTTTCATGGCATGCTTCATTTAGGCACAAATATAGTTTATTCACCAGTGATTTTTTCAGCAGGGGAGAGGTAGCCGGTTTTTGGGTTAGCGGTATTGAATTCCGTGATCAGATCCCACACACCGGGTATCTGCTTCTCAAGTCGGTGCAATATATCTTCCGGAATTGAAATCCGGCTGAAAGGCACCACTTTCACATATTCCTGAATGTCGCCTGCGTTGCGGCCGTATTTGTACCCGTAGGTAAAGGAGCCGTCATTTCTCAATATTATCTTACTGTTGCGAAGATTTGGAATGCTGATATAGAACTCACTGCCTTCGCCGGTTCCCTCATTTAAGAGTTGACGGGAAGCCAGGTGTTCATACAGCTGATCCGCAACCTCCACGGCGGGATTGACAATTATCAGGTCTTCAGCAATGAATGGTCTGTAAAGAAATTGCCCGTTTTCACTGTAGTCTCTCAGTCTGTTGAATTCACTTCTGAAGGTATCGGTGAAGAAAGGATAGTGGGTACAGGCCAGTACTACTGAATTAAGAGGCAGTGCCCCTTCAGTTCTCCTGATCTTTTCCATCAGTGATACTACATGGAAAGCGATATAGTTTTCAACGGAGTTGATCTGTATATTGTATGGTGATGAGGCATCTCCTTCGAACAGGAGGCCATTGTTTTCAGGATTGAAGTTATAGCGGTTCCATAGTGCCATATCAATCTTGAGTTCCCCTTCAGCGTTGTCAGACGGACCTTTGTAATCAGCACGGGGTGATATGGCTTTTTTGTCAATGGCATCAGGACTTTCGTCAATGGCTTCGGCTATGCCTACCCCTGCCTGCTGGAACACCTTAATCTCTTCTTCCTGGCCATCCTCCCTGTTTACAATCATTATTGCCTCCGGATATGCGCCGGACTTCACTGTTCCGTCAGTAGCAATCACCGCTATGCTGCCGGCTTCACCAGGGGTGAAGTTGCCAAAGGCTCCCCTGGCCCCGGCATCAATCACTCCGATAACACCAAGATCAGATCCGGCCTCTTCAAGAAATCTCTTCACCGTGTCCAGACCATAGGCAGTTGCCGTGTTACAGGCTATGACTATTGCTTTCACCGGTTTCTTGTCAGTCTGCGGAGAGGCAGACTTGCCGGATTGGTAATATTTATTGCCCAGGAGGAACTGCACATCCTTCATTACATGCTCAAGGAGGAGGTCAGTGTTGTTCTCCAGCGAGTAACTGCCATATGGCATGTTGGCCATGTCACCCATATAGATATAGGATTCATGTGCCAGACCCTCGTGATTGATAATGTCTGCCAGCACGGATAGTCCTCCTGTTCCTGAATCAAAAACTCCCACTGGCAGAGAGGCGTCGTTTGACGGGTAGTTTTTGAAATCGATGTAAAAGAAGCTTTTTTTGTGGTTCAGCATTGCATCGCTGATATTATCAGGCCTGCCGCATGAGATGCAGAGCATGATAAGGAGAGATGCAAGAATTGCAGTGCTGTTCAATAGCGGACATTTCATGGTGAGATGGATCACGGATTTGCCAGCGTGAATTTAGCACCAAAAGGGGATAATCGCAATCACTTCTGCTGTAGAAGCATAAAAAGTAAAAAAATCCTGCAATCGTGTCACTTGTTAAAAAAAACATATATTTTTGTTTCGTCATTTCCCGAAATGAAATGGAGGCTAAACAGACCAGGAAAAAATATTATTCGGATGACCAGGAGAAGCTGGCGAGATATGCCAAGGCACTCTCTCACCCGGTCAGGGTATTTGTGATGGATTTCCTGGCGAATAATCTTGACAAATGTTGTTACAGCGGTGACATGGCAGAGGAGCTCCCGATTGCTCGCTCAACCCTCTCGGAGCATCTGAAGGAACTGAAGAAGGCCGGGCTGATACAGGGCGAGATCAATCCACCATATATAAAATACTGTATCAATCCCGAAAACTGGGATGAGGCAAAGATTTTACTTAACAAATTTTTCAAGAGGTAAAAAAATTTATAATAGTATTTCGGTGTTTTACGAAATGAAAGGAGGATAATAGATATGGAGATTAAAATTCTGGGTACCGGGTGTCCCAAATGCAAAACCCTGGAAAAGCTTACCCGCGAGGTTGTTGAACAGAACGGTATAGATGCCACTGTCATCAAGGTGGAAGATATCGTTGACATTATGAATTACGGGGTAATGATGACACCGGCGCTTGTGGTTGACGGTAAAGTGGTTGTGAAGGGCCGGGTGCCTTCTGCGACTGAGATTCTGAAATTAATAACCAGATAATACTTAACCATGATGAAGAAAATTCTGCCAGTACTGGCTGTTGTAGCTGTGGCTGCGGCAGTAGTTGTGATCCTGGCTTTCCGTGGTGGCGATACCCTTGAGGAAACGATATCCACCAGCCTGTCAGAGGGCAAAGTAGAGGTAATCTATTTTCACCTGACCCGTCGGTGTGTTACCTGCCAGGCGGTAGAGAACGTGTCGGGCGAGGCGGTCCATGAGCTTTATCCTTCAGAGATTGAAAGAGGCCTGATAGTTTTCAGGTCTCTGAATATTGAGGATGAGTCCAGTGAAGCTGATGCCAAAAGGGTAAAAGCCACCGGGCAATGCCTTCTGGTTGTAAGTGGCGAAAAGCGAGTCGATCTGACGAGTGAAGCGTTCATGCATGCCCGTAACAATCCGGAAAAATTGAAGGAAGAGATCAAAAAGGCGGTTGATCCGTTATTGAAGGCCTTAAAGGAAGATTAATGGAGCTTCTGCAGGGGATACTGGAAAACTCCCAGTATGCTTTTCTTACGGCGGCGATTCTGGGATTGATGACGGCAATCAGCCCCTGTCCGCTGGCCACAAATATATCTGCCATTGGTTTTATAAGCCGTGACCTTACCGACAGTAGAAGGGTTTTCATGAATGGACTGGTTTATACTCTCGGAAGGGCAATAACATATGTGGGCATTGCGCTGATAATATTTTTCGGTGCCAGCCAGATGGACATATCGGGATGGTTTCAGAGATGGGGAGAGAAGGTTTTAGGTCCTGCGCTGATTGTCATTGGGCTTTTCATGCTCGATTTCATTAAGCTCAGGCTGCCGGGAGGCATTGCTTCAATCACGGAGAAGATAGGGGAGAAGGGCAGAAGGAGCTACCTCAATACACTTCTGCTCGGTATATTGTTTGCAATGGCCTTTTGCCCCTACAGCGGCGTTCTCTATTTCGTCATGCTTATACCTATGACAGTTGCAAGTGCCGATGGGCTATATCTCCCGTTGATTTTTGCCATTGCAACCGGTATACCTGTGATCATATTTGCATGGCTGCTGGCTTATGCCGTTGGCAATGTGGGAAAAATGTACAGCAGGATCAGGACTTTTGAGCTCTGGTTCCGCAGGGTGGTGGCAGTGCTGTTCATCGGTGTCGGCATATGGTATGTATTTTCAGTCTGGTTATAGAGTTTTTTTATCTGCATATTGCGTGTTTGTGCGAAATGACAACATTACTATAGTATGGAATTGAAGAAAGAGATAAAGATTCTTTTGTGGATCATTGTGGTATTTGTGTTTGCGTTTTTCATGCCGATTGAAAGCGCCCGGTTTAACACTGCTGTTGCAGCAACTTTTGATCTTGTGAAGTGGTATGCAAGGGAGCATGTTATCTTATGTCTTCTTCCTGCTTTTTTTATTGCCGGTGTTATCTCCGTTTTTGTCAGCCAGGGATCGGTAATAAAGTATTTTGGTGCAAATGCAAAGAAATGGCTTGCATACTCTGTTGCTGCCGTCTCGGGTACGATACTCGCTGTCTGCTCATGCACCATATTGCCTCTGTTCTCAAGCATTCACAAGCGAGGTGCAGGCCTCGGACCTGCCATTGCCTTCCTTTATTCCGGTCCGGCGATCAATATACTGGCAATCATACTTACAGCCCGCATACTGGGTTTTGAGATGGGTGTAGCCCGGATAATTGGCGCGGTGGTTTTCAGTGTTGTGATAGGGCTGTTAATGTCACTTATATATCGCAAGGAAGAGCAGAAGAAGAGAGAAGACCAGATGAACATTATGGTTGAGCCTGAAAAGAGACCTGTATGGCAGACAGTGACACATTTCTTTACACTGGTGCTGATACTTGTATTTGCCAACTGGGGCAGCCCCACGGCAAATGATACGTCAGGTGCCTGGTATTATATCTTTTCCTACAAATGGTACATAACGGGATTTTTCAGTCTGGTGCTCGCATGGTCACTTGTAAAGATACTTAAGATAAAATGGCAGTGGGTGTTGGTAGCGGCAGTTGTTACTGTTATATCCGTGCTGTTGTCGAACTCTCTAATTGAAAGTGCGAAGCTGAGACCACTGGTGCCGATGGTTGTGGGCATAGCCGCGCTCAGCGTAATTACACTTCTTGATAAGCAGGATGATGAGAATCGGGAATGGACACTTTCTGCCTGGGGATTTGCCAAACAGATTATTCCGCTTCTTGGAATAGGGGTGGTGATTGCAGGGTTCCTCCTTGGTTCAACGCATGACGGACAGACCATAGCCGGCATCATCCCCAATGAATGGATCGCGAAACTGGTGGGAGGCAATTCAGTATTCTCCAACTTTTTCGCCTCCATAGTAGGAGCCTTCATGTACTTTGCCACTCTTACCGAGGTTCCAATTCTGCAGGGACTGATAGCATCAGGAATGGGGAAGGGCCCTGCCCTGGCACTACTTCTTGCAGGTCCTTCTCTCTCTCTGCCCAATATGCTGGTTATAAGAGGTATAATAGGCACACAGAAGACTATTGTATATGTGTGCCTTGTGGTTGTGATGGCAATGCTATCCGGATTGATCTATGGGAGATTGTTTTAGCTAATATCACATCACGACTGCATGACCGCATAACCGTACGACGGACTGAAGTAACAGACCTTCAGACCTGAGACCTTCAGACAACGAAGTTAAAAATGAGGCACACAATGAAAATACTGATTCTTTGCACAGGCAACAGTTGCCGGAGCCAAATGGCTCACGGCTTCCTGCAGTCGTTTGATGAAAATCTTTATGTCAGGTCCGGCGGAACGGAACCGGCAGCCATGATCAATCCAAAGGCGGTGGAGGTTATGGCTGACCTGGGTATTGACATAAGCCACCACACCCCGCACCTTGTTGATGAATACCTGGATGAGGAGTGGGAGTATGTTATCACTGTCTGTGATCATGTCAATGAAACCTGTCCTGCATTTTTCGGCAAGGTGATGCACCGACTCCATCTCGGGTTCGAGGATCCCTCACATGCCACCGGCACACCAGAGTTCATTCACAGTGAATATGTCAGGATACGCGATCAGATCCATAACGTTTTCCTTCGTTTTTTCAACGAAGTGATTCAGGATCGCGGATAACATTTAAGGCAGTGTAATTTTCAATCCCTGTTTCGAAA
>JAAZBN010000187.1 GCA_012513795.1 Bacteroidales bacterium
CCGGCAGCACCCTGTTGGCCAAATGTGAACAGGGTGTTCTACCCCTTGCCGGCAGCACACTGCAGATCAGACGCAGATAAAGAGTCCAGACACTCATCTTCCTGTTGATTGAAAACAAAGATAGTAATCCCGGCAAAACGGCATGTCCATGGCCATAAACTAAGGGATTCAGGCGCTTCTGCCCGCGAAGTCGGTGTCAACTACCACCTTTGTGCTCTTCCTTGCCTGCGACAGGAAGAGCCCGGCAATCACAACTGCCATGCCTATCCCGTTACGTGCCGTCAGTCTGTCACCTATGACGAAATAGGCAAAGATGGCAGTGAATACCGGTATCAGGTTACTGAAAATATTGCCACGGGCTATACCCACGTATCTCACTGACCATGCGAAAAGAACAAAGGCGCCGCATGAGGCGAAGATGGCAAGCAGCACTATTGAACCGAAGCTCTCGGCTACAATTCCCGTGGCCAGGACTTTTTTCAGATCGATGATCAGGAAGAGCGGCAGAAATAGGATTGCGCCTATGATGTTCTGCATGTTAACTATTGTGACAGGGTTGTACTGGTGGGTAAGCCTGTGGAGTACCATATTATAACCTACAGCAGATACCACTGCCAGGAACATCAGGGCCAGCCCCCTTGGATTCATGTCTATACTTCCGGTGCTGGTGGTGATGAAGATCAGAACCCCTATAAAGGAAAGTACTACACCCAGGTAGTTGATCAGTTTCAGGCGCTCCCGGTAGAGGACCCAGGCAAAGATGACAGCAAAGACAGGTATTGTTGAGATGATTACTGATCCCACGGTAGAGGAGACATATGTAAGCCCGAAACTCTCACCCAGAAAATAGAGGAATGGCTCAAAAAGCGCCAGGAGAAAGAAGTACTTCCGGTCCTCCTTTTTTACCCTGATAAACCTGCCCGTTACCCACAGATAGACCGAGAGAAACACTATCGATATGCAAAGTCTTATGAAAATGATTGCAATCGGATCATAATCCTTGTTGGCAATCTTGAACCATACAAACGAAAACGACCAGAAGATCATTGAAAAAACAAGTGCAACATATGGCCTGGCTTTCATGTGAGAACGCAATATAAGAGGGTGGTTGTGTCGGCGGCGAAAATAACTGATTTTTTGATACAGTGATCAGGGCAGAAGGAAGAAGTTGCTGGTTTCGAACGGGAGGCATCCGGATAGAGCCGGGATATCATAATGACCTAAATGTCAAGATTATAAAAGACCCTGGTATTTCGACCGGGATTCATAAAATAGTGAATGAGTGGCTTCCGGGTACAGTTTTTTATTATATTTGCCACTTCAAAAGCGAGAATGAGATGAACGGAATCAAGATCGTTGTACTTGCCAAGCAGGTTCCGGACACCCGGAATGTGGGTCCTGATGCCATGAAGGCAGACGGTACTGTGAACAGGAGTGTGCTGCCTGCTATCTTTAACCCGGAGGATCTGAATGCCCTGGAACAGGCCCTGCGCATAAAGGAGCGCTATGAAGGCGTTACCGTGACGTTGCTGACGATGGGTCCGGTACGGGCTGCAGAGATCATACGTGAGGGGCTATATCGTGGCGCCGATGATGGTGTTTTGCTGACTGACAGGGCTTTTGCCGGTTCGGACACCCTTGCCACATCATATGCCCTTGCACTGGCAGTGCGCAAGCTGTCGCCCGACCTGGTGATTGGCGGTCGGCAGGCTATTGACGGTGACACTGCGCAGGTGGGACCACAGGTGGCTGAGAAGCTGGGATGGCCGCAGGTAACCTATGCTGAGGAGATGCATTTTGAAGGAGACAGGCTGATCATACGGCGCAGACTGGAGAGAGGCGTTGAGACCGTCTCCGCCCCGCTGCCATTGGTGGTGACGGTCAACGGCACCGCCCCGGCATGCCGCTACCGCAATGCCAGGCTGGTGATGAAGTACAAGTATGCGCGTACTGAAACTGAACTGCAGGCTGAGAACGCTGACTACATCGCTGCAGGCAGACCGCTCATTAAGATCACCGAATGGGGCGTGGATGCCATCGGCGCTGACCCTGACCAGCTCGGACTCTCAGGATCACCCACCAAGGTAAAGGAGATTGAGAACGTAATCCTGCAGTCCAAAGAGTCAAAACGACTGACCTCTTCTGACAGCGATATCGAATCCCTCGTCAGGGAGTTGCTTGAGAATCACACAATTGGTTGATAATACGGATAAAATATTTCTGCAGTGAACAATCTATTTGTCTTTTGTGAGCTTGATGAAGGCAGACCTGCCGAGGTGAGCCTCGAGCTGCTTACCAGGGGCAGGGCACTGGCCAACACCCTTGACTGCCGTCTTGAAGCCGTTGTGCTTGGAAACGGCATAGACGGCATTGAGGACCAGCTCTTCCCCTACGGAGTGGATGTGGTACATGTGGCTGATGACCCGGTGCTTGAACACTACCGTACCATGCCGTATGCCTCGGTGGTAGCCGGTATCTTCAAACAGGAACAGCCACAGATAGCCCTCATGGGCGCCACCACAACCGGTCGTGACCTGGGGCCAAGGGTCTCCTCGGCACTGCACAGCGGGCTGACAGCCGACTGCACCAGCCTTGAGATAGGTGATCACTATGTCAAGAAGAGTGACGCAACCTATAAAAATATTCTTTACCAGATCAGGCCTGCCTTCGGCGGAAACATCATTGCCACTATCATCAACCCTGATCACCGGCCACAGATGGCCACCGTCCGGGAAGGTGTAATGAAGTGCGAAATAGTCAATAAAAACTATCGGGGTGAGGTGAAGAGAATAGATATCTCTGAGTTTATCAGGCCGGAAGACCTGGCGGTGGAGATAATTGAGAGACACATGGAACCCCGCAAGGTAGATATAAAGTCGGCCCGGATAATAGTCTCAGGAGGTTATGGCATGGGCTCAAAAGAGAACTTCGCCCTGCTCTATGAGCTGGCCTCAGTACTGGGAGGAGAGGTGGCTGCCTCCAGGGCAGCCGTCGATGCCGGTTTTGCCGGGCACGAACGACAGGTAGGACAGACAGGGGTGACGGTGAGGCCAAAGCTCTATATAGCATGCGGCATTTCAGGGCAGATACAGCATACTGCCGGGATGAACCAGAGCGGAAAGATCATTGCCATCAACAATGATCCCATGGCTCCCATAAACAGCATTGCCGATTATGTTATAAACGGCGATGTGGCAGAGGTCATACCCCGGCTCATCAAACACTATAAGGCAAACGCCCGGTAGACAAAGGGCATACTGAACATAAAAGATATCACCAATGGCAAATTTTTATACCGACAACAGGGACCTCAGATTCCACCTTACCCATCCTGCGATGGAAAAGATCGTCAGATTGAAGGAGATGGATTACCGGGAGAAGGATCAGTATGATTATGCCCCGCACGATTTTGAGGATGCCATGGACAACTATGAAAGGGTGCTGGAGATCATCGGTGCCATTTGCGCCGAGGTCATTGCTCCAAATGCCGAGGATGTGGATCACGAGGGGCCGACAGTTACCGACGGTCATGTGACATATGCAAGGGGAACCCGCGAGAATCATGAGGCTCTCACCAGGGCCGGTGTGATAGGAATGAACTTTCCTCGCCGCTATGAGGGGCTGAATTTCCCCATGGTACCCTACGTCATGGCTGCCGAGCTGGTCTCCAGGGCTGATGCCGGATTTGCCAACATATGGGGACTGCAGGACTGTGGTGAGACTATTTTGGAGTTTGGCTCAGAGGAGATAAGAGAGGAGTTCCTGCCACGGTTTAACAGAGGAGCCACTGCCGCCATGGACCTTACCGAGCCGGACGCCGGCTCTGACCTGCAGGCTGTACAGCTCAAGGCTCACTATGATGAGACCCGTGGCGCATGGCTGCTCAATGGCGTAAAGCGTTTCATCACTAACGGTGATGCCGAGATATCACTTGTGCTTGCACGCTCCGAAGAGGGTACAGCAGACGGAAGAGGGCTATCACTATTTGTTTATGACAGGGCTGACGGGGGCGTCCTCGTCAGGCGCATAGAAAACAAGATGGGTATCAAGGGATCGCCCACATGCGAGCTGGTCTTCCGCAATGCACCGGCAAAACTTGTTGGTGAGCGTCGCCTGGGGCTCATCAAGTACGTGATGTCACTGATGAATGGCGCGCGCCTGGGTGTAGCGGCTCAGGCAGTGGGCATAGCTCAGGCAGCCTGGGAGGAAGCTGCCAGGTATGCCTCGGAGAGGAAGCAGTTCGGTAAGACGATAAACAACTTCCCTGCTGTCTACGAGATGCTGACACTGATGAGAGTACGTCTTCAGGCAATGCGGTCACTGCTATATGAGACTGCCCGCTTCGTAGACACATACAAGGCATGGGCATTCATCAGCGCAGAACGCCCCCTGACGAAGGAGGAGCGTGAGGATATGAAAAACAGCACCAGGTTGGCTGACATCTACACTCCTATGGTGAAGCTCATCAGCAGCGAGTGGTGCAACCGTATAGCCTATGACGCCGTGCAGATACACGGAGGAGCAGGATTCATCAGGGACTTCCCGGTGGAACGACTGTACCGCGATGCACGCATCACATCCATCTACGAGGGCACATCACAGCTCCAGGTAGTGGCTGCCATCAGGGGTGTGACAACAGGAGGGTGCCTGACACAGATACGTGAGTACGAGAAAGCACCGGTGAGACCAGAGATGGAACACCTGAAGAAAGAGCTGATTAGTCTCACCAACGAATATGAGAAGATAGTGGCGCAGGTAATTGCTGCCGGCAACAATGAACTGACCGATTTCCATGCACGCCGCCTGGTTGAGATGGCTGCCAACATAATCATGGGTTACCTGCTGCTTCATGATGCACAGCGTGATCAGGCCTTTAGTCAGGCGGTTGAGATATTTTTACCCCAGGCAGTAACGGAGAACCGGATGAGGTTGGAGTTTATCGCCACCTTTGAGGAGAAAGAGCTGGGACTTTATAAGGTGAACTGAAAATTTTCCGCTCTTCAGCAGGACAGATGAAGATGAAGTTATGACAACATAATTTATCTTTGCCTTCATGAGCAGCAATTATTACCACTATCCGGTATGGGTGCGTCTCTGGCACCTGGTCAATGCCATCCTGTGTATTCTTCTGATAATTACCGGATTAATGATCTTTCTTCATGATCCGGTAGCAGGTACGGCAGATGTCGCGGCGGGCGGGAGCAGGCTTCATAACGTCAGCGGGATAATACTTACGGTTAGTTACCTGGGATTTTTTGCGGGCAACCTCTTTACAGAAAACGGGAAGCATTACCGCACCAGACTGAGAGGATCATTCAGCCGGTTCCTGAAGCAGGTACGCCATTATCTCTACGGACAGTTCCGGGGCGAGGAGGCTCCTTTTCCGGTTGACAGTGAACGCAAGTTCAACCCGGTTCAGAAAGGAACCTATGCCGGAGTAATGTACCTGGTAGTTCCGTTCCTGATAATTACAGGTACGCTGATGATGCATTCCGATCCTGCAGATGGGCTCTCTTCTGGTTTTGATATCTATGCAGTCCTTGATATCCTCCACATCGTCCTTGCAGTCATTGTTACATTGTTTCTCCTGGTGCATCTCTTCATAAGCATCACCGGCCGTCATCTGATGAGCATTGTCTCCGGATGGAGCCGCAGCGGGCAGGCCGGCGGGTAAAAACAGTGCACCTGCTGTTTTCATTTCTGAATTATTAGATTTGTAACCAAATCATCTCTATGAAACAGCTACGATTCCTGTTTACTTCCGCCTTCATGGCCATACTGTTCATTGTGCTTGCAGTGGCAATGGCTGCAGCTACATTCATTGAGAACGACTACGGTCGTGAAGCATCATGGGCAGCGGTATACAACACGAAGTGGTTTGAACTGATCTTCCTGCTGCTGGTGGTCAACCTTGCAGGGCAGATCTGTGTATTCAGGCTATGGCGAAAGGAGAAGCTGACAATAATGCTGTTTCACACTGCTTTCATAATAATGGTTGCAGGTGCAGCTATAACCAGGTATACGGGTTATGATGGCTTTATGCATATCAGGGAGGGTGAAAGCTCTTCAGTGACAATGTCGGCGGGCAATAGCCTTATCTTTGAACTGACAGACAATGAAGGACATGCCCTTGCCAGTCATGATGTCCCGTTCAGCCCGGCTGCCGGACGCAATGACCGCCTCAGGAAAACGCTAAAAGCAGCAGGGGAGGAGGTGACCCTCATCTTTGACGGTTATATTGCCAATGCCATAAAGGAGGTGGAGGAGTCTCCCGGAGGAGTACCGATGGTCTCATTTATTGCCACCCCTGATATGGTCAGCAGTGAGACCATTGTGCTGGCGGAGGGAGAGACAACAATGATAGGAGAGATGACGGCCGGGTTCGGGACCAGGGCTCATATCACAATCACCACTGACGGGAATTCTTTTTTCATCAGGTCCGCTGCCGGCCTGCGGACTACGGTCATGGATGAGATGAGGTCGGAGAATTACCCGGCGGACTCGCTGGCACAACTCATGCCAGGCACTGTTTATACCGTGGGTAACTACAGGCTCATGCCACAGACCATGACTGTAACCGGAAGAGTGATACCTGTTCAGACTCCCGGCGGAGGCGACTCCCCGGGAGCTCTCGCGTTCACCCTCTCAGGTAACACCTTCCGCGAGAGGATATACCTCTGGGAGGATGTAGAAGGCAGCAGATCAGCGTGGAAAGGCGCTGCCGGGAGAGCAGAGGCCCGTGTGAGCTATGGATCAGATCATCATGTGCTGCCCTTCAGCCTGAAGCTTGACGACTTCATAGTGGAACGCTATCCGGGATCAGACAGTCCCTCCGGCTTCAGGAGCAGGATTACGCTTAGTGATACTCAGAAGGGCATTGAGATGCCGTTTGACATCTATATGAATCATGTACTGAAGTATCGCGGTTACCGTTTCTACCAGTCATCCTATGATCCCGACGAATTGGGAACGGTCCTCTCGGTGAACCATGATCCCGCAGGAATGTATACAACCTATGTGGGTTACGGTCTGCTCTTCCTTTTTATTATTCTATCGCTGCTCAACAGGAAGTCGTTCTTCCGTACGGTTGTTCCGGGGAACTGGAGCTCCAGTTACCGCAAGGCTGCCGCTGCGGTGGCTTTGATGCTGCTTGTTTCACTTGCCCCTGCACAGGGTCAGCAGCTTGTCATTGAGAAGAAGGCAGCCGACAGTTTCGGCTCGGTGCTGGCACAGGACCAGAAGGGGCGAACCAAGCCCCTGTATACAGTCAGCAGTGATATCCTGAGGAAGGTGGCTAAGGAGAACAGCCTCGGTGGATTGTCTCCCATGCAGGTGTTCCTTGGCTGCTCATTTGACTTCTATCACTGGAAGAACGTTCCGATGATAAAAGTTACAAACGGGGAACTCAGGCAGAGGCTCAACCTGGCTGGTGAGCTGGCAGCCTTCTCTGAGATAGTGACCTTTGGCGAGGCAGGGGGGTACAAACTGGCCACTCTGGTTGACGAAGCCTATGCAAAGCCTGACGGTCAACGTAGCAAGTTCGACAAGGAGGTGATCAAGGTTGACGAGAGGGTGAATATCTGCTACATGATGTCAAGGGGCGATTTCCTCCACATCTTTCCGCTGAGGGACGGCACTGATCACTGGGGAAGAGCGGAAGAGGC
>JAAZBN010000188.1 GCA_012513795.1 Bacteroidales bacterium
AGATTTTCAACTATATCGAGCTCCGTGAAGATCTTGATAGGAAGGGCATTAAACTTAAGACACAGTCTGACACCGAGGTCCTTGTCAACCTCTTCGCCCTGTACGGGGAAAAATGCCTTAGCCTGCTTAACGGCCAGTTCGCAGTTGCTATATGGGATAAGATTGAAGAAACGCTTTTTATTGCCCGTGACCGCGTAGGCATCAGGCCGCTATTCTACACTGTAGCAAACGGTACGCTCTACTTCGCCTCAGAGATCAAGGCGCTGTTTCAGAACAGTGAGGTCAGGCGCGAACTCAATCCTGAAAACCTGGCACAGATCTACACTTTCTGGACTGCTCTAACCCCTGCTACGGCGTTCAGGGATATCAGCGAGCTGTCGCCAGGTCACTTCATGAAGTTCAGCCGGAAAGGATTAATAGTCAAAAAGTTTTGGGATCTGACTTTCACACACAGCAACGCCACGGTATCGCTTTCAGATGCTTTGGATAGATTCAACGAGTTATTCACCAACGCAGTGCGGATCCGCCTCCGGGCTGATGTGGAGGTAGCCGCATACCTGAGCGGAGGGATAGACTCCAGTACAACAGTTGCCTATATTAAAGATATTGAACCCGGAGTACTTAATACATTCTCCATCGGGTTCGAGGATAAAGATTTCGATGAAAGCAAATACCAGGAAGAGGCAGTCAGATACCTCAATACCAATCACAGGGCAATAAGCTGTACGTCAAAGGAGATAGCTGAGGCATTCCCCCGGGTTGTCTGGCATTCAGAGACCCCGCTTACACGCACTGCCCCCACCCCGATGCTGATCCTGTCTAAGCTGGTCAGGGATAATAATATCAAGGTTGTTATTACCGGGGAAGGTTCGGATGAAATTCTTGCCGGTTATGATATTTTCAGGGAGGCAATCATCAGGCGATTCTGGGCCTCGCAGCCCTCATCATCATTGCGGCCGACGCTGCTCAAGAAAATCTACCCTGACATACCTCATCTGCGCAATGCCAGTCCCAACATCCTGAAAATGTTCTTCGGATACAGGCTTGAGGACACTGCAAATCCGCTTTACTCACATCTCCTGAGGTGGAACAACTCCAACCATATCAAGAAACATTTTTCTGACCACATCAGGGAATCTGTTAACAGTTATGATCCTTTGTCCGATCTTGAGGGCAGGTTGCCGGATTCATTCATGGAATGGTCTCCGCTGGCGAGAGCACAGTGGCTGGAAACAACTGTCTTCATGTCGGGGTACCTGTTATCATCCCAGGGTGATCGCATGGCGATGGCCAGCTCGGTTGAAGGACGATACCCGTTCCTCGATTACAGGGTAATAGAGTACTGCTCATCGCTCCCTGATAAACTTAAACTCAACGGACTGAATGAGAAGTATTTGTTGAAGAAACTGATGACCGGAAGAATCCCTGAGAGTATTGTTAAAAGACCAAAACAGCCATATCGCGCACCAATCAGCAGCGTCTTTATGGGCAAGGAGAGACCGGATTATGTGGATGAGATGCTCTCAGAAAAGATGGCCAGGCTTGCCGGCATTTTCAGCTACGAGTCAGTTGCAGCATTACTGGCTAAGATTGAGAAGGCAGGCGCAGCATCGGAGATGGACAACATGGTACTTGCCGCGGTGATATCAACTCACATGATTCATCGCCAGTTTATTGCAAATAATAATTCAGAGTTCCGGAACGGACCTCTGAGGAACCTGAAGATAGTAGAAGAAAACAAATAGAAGGTTACTTCTTCCCCACCGGGAGTCCCTGTTATAACATGACCAGGACGACAGCGGTCA
>JAAZBN010000024.1 GCA_012513795.1 Bacteroidales bacterium
CCCTCAAAGACGCCGTCAGGAGCAACACAGACCACCTCTTCCGGCTTCAGTGATCCTTTGTCAGTGCCGGAGGGGGTGATCCATATATTCCCGATGCTGTCAATGACTGAAATGTTTCCCCCTGAGATGGTTGTCATACCATGGCAGTAAATATGGCTCATTGTGCGGACCATTTCCCTCCTGATATGATCTGGCTCATCCCACAACTCGGGGTGCCTGAGATCAATGTCAGTTTCTTCGGATTTCTCCATGCTGATACTATTTTGTTAAATTTGGAGAAGTTTTTCTCCGGAGCACGGTATAAAGATAGCAAGAAGATCTCTCCCCATGGCGGTGACACTCACAGATTATGACCTTCCCGATGCCTTCCTGTTCAGGGAGGGTGTCACCGGCATACTTGTGTGGCAGCCGCAGGAAACAATCATTGTGATGGGACAGTCGAATAGTATCGGAACCAGCCTCCACACCGCAGCAGTAGAAGCAGATGGTGTCCGCGTCACGAAGAGGCCGTCCGGCGGCGAGACAGTGATACTGACCCCTTCAACTATTGCCTTGACAGTGGCCCGTAACTTCCCTGTAATGATCCGTTTCGGCGATTTTTTCAGTATGGTCAACAGTGTTGTTATTGAGGGTCTGGCAGAGATGGGTGTGAGCCGCCTGGGTCCAAAGGGGATCTCTGACATCACCCTCGGCAACAAGAAGATACTGGGGTCATCAATGCGGAAGGTAGGGAGCAAGCTGGTGTATCACGCTGTTCTCAACATAGCAGAAAATCCTGCACTTTTCAGCAAATACCTGAGCCATCCCCGCCGTGAACCCGACTACCGTGCCGGCAGGAGCCATCACGAGTTTGTAACCTCTCTTGCTGCAGAGGGATATAACTTCACCCATGGTGAGGTAATGTCAATGCTCAACCGCATGCTGGGCCGACTGATGGCCTCACGGCAACCGATCACGGACTTATGATGGCGTTCCGCCAGGAAGTTATTCCTGCATCTCCTGCAGATAGTCAATTATCCCCTCAACAATCTTAACTGCCATCTGCTGCCGGAAGTCAGGATCGGCAAGCTTCTCCTCATCTTCGGCGTGAGTCATAAAGGCCTGCTCAACGAGGACAGCCGGGAGCTGTGAAGCGCGGGTGACAGTATAGTTGAATGCCCCCACCACGCCAAACTCCTCAAGGCCCGTCTCCAGCAGCCTGTCATAGATGGTCTGCGCCAGCGGCGCCCAGAAGGGGTTGTGCCAGTAGGTGCTGGTACCAGCCACCGACAGGTATCCCCTGCCACCGGCATTGGCATGAATGCTTATCAGCATGTCAGCACCTGATCTTATGGCTATGTCACGCTTCTCAATGAGGGTCATGTCAATATCACGGTCCCTGACCTGAACAACCTCGGCTCCCATAGTCTCACAGAGCTCACCCAGCCTGAAGGATAGATCAAGATTTATATCCTTCTCCACGAGGCCTGACAGACCTATGGCGCCGGTGCCCGATCCGCCATGACCGGCCTCAATGGCAATCTTCAGTCCTGCCAGCGGTTTGTCTGCTGCCGAGTCATAGACAGGCGGATTCTTCACCCTGAGCACCAGGCTGCGCCCTGATGGCCTGATGTCATAACCCCATATCTTATCCGTCTTCAGGTTCACATAAACACGGAATGTTTCAGGTGTGGTCTGCTCCCAGGTGAGTTTTTCTATTACCCGGCAGCCCGTGCGGTGACTGACCCACGTTGCAGCTGACTCAACGCCAAACAGTGTGACTACCAGTCTCTTCCCGTCAGGATCAGGCATGACCTCATATGGTACAGGCGCCAGGTAAGGTATGCTCACCACATCTCCCCTCTCCGACGGCCCGCATGACATGCTGGTGACACTGTAGACGGGCTGTATCCTGCTGCCGCTCAATAGCTCCACATCCTCTTCACTGATGAACCCGGTTTCGGTGTTACTCAGCCTGATCCGGTAATTGCGACCAATCTTGCCGCTGCTCTTCAATATCACTCCCGGACCGAGTTCAGACCTGATCGGCCCGCCCAGTCGTGGCGCCCCGAGATTGTAAACCAGCCTTGAATAGTCGTTTTTGACTTTCAGCAACGGAAAATCCTCTGGATTTCTTACTATGACCGTTCTGGTGAAGCCTGGTCTGTAGGTCTCTTTTACCGGGGCACCTGCTGCCGGCACAATCCTGAGAGAAATCGTATGCGGCACTCCCGCTGCGAAATTACGCACCGGCAGCTCCGCCTGGTAGAGACTATAGTCGTCAAAATCCTCACGGATGAATTGCAGGCTCTTCCTGCCTGGTTTGATGTCCAGCCATGCTTCCTGCCCGCGGGAGCCCCTGAAGCTCACCCTGAGCACCTCGTCAGGAAGCATCTCCATGTCAGCTGCAGGCTGAAAGGAGCGTCTCTCTATCCAGAGAGGGTAAGGTTGCCTGGAGAAATCCCGCTTTTCATATATGAACTCCTGCTCACTTATGGCTTTGCGGCCATCTGGGTAGACTGCTTCTGCCCTGACCCTGTTCACTCCTTCAGTGAACTTCACGGTGTGAAAGAAAATACCTGTTTTGTATTGCTTCACTTCCACCCCGTTGATGCTTACAGTGGAAGGATAATCACTCCTGCACAGGAAATCGAACTGAGGCTCGTGTGTCACCGGTGCAGGCATCCTGCGGAACTCCACCCATGGCGCACGTCTCTCCACGCTGCCATCGGGCATGACGGCATAGGTGTACGGCATAAACCAGTTATTAACGGGGATGACGAAGCTGCATTTAGCGAGCAGCTCCGGGCACGGATCCGCTGACAGAATAAGCGTGTCCGTTTCGGGCATGTCAAATTTTATGATGCCCTGATCATCCGTTGTAAGCTCAAGCGCACCCATGTTCAGGGTCACCTTCCTGCCCGCACGGTCTGCTTCAAAAAGGGCGGTCAGATCAAGTTCAACAGGCTGACCCTTTGCCCTGTACACATCCCTGCCACGAGGCTCCGTTATATCAGCGGCAGTCTGCACTGTCCTGCCCGTGGTGCTGCATCCTGCAAGCAGGGCAACAGCAGCCATTACTATCAAAAGATACTTTTTCATCTGTACAACAGGTATTTTTCTCTAATATCCATGAATTCCTTCACATCATCCTGACAGGCTTTCACCACCTCCTCAACGGTGACCCCGGGCTCATTCAACTGCCTTATCAGCGTCGGAGGGTTCCATACCAGTGAATCGGGACTGGTTTTCCTGTAGGCATCAATTATATGGAGCGAAGCTTCCACAGACCGGTAGGCGGACGGGTTTGTGAGGATTATCTCCACCCCGCCGCACATCTCGTTCCAGGGCTTGCCACTACGGTTATATCCTGTTCCCGCTGACCGGGGTATAAAGTAGAGAGGACGGAAGTATGCACCCCTTATGCCTCTCGAGTTGAGGTCGGCAGCCGCCTTTTCGGCATTTACCCATGGGGCGCCCGTAACTATAAATGGTTTGGTCATACCCCTTCCCTCGGACATGTTGGTCCTCTCAAAGAGGCACTGCCCCGGGTAAACGACGGTTGTCTCCCAGTTATCTATGTTTGGAGAGGGCATCACCCACTGAAGACCTGTTTCATTCCACATCATGCTCCTCTGCCATCCCTTCATCTTAATGACTGTGAGGTTCGCGCCATAATCCTCCTCCTCGTTCCACATGGTGGCCAGCTCGCCGTGGGTCATACCGTGCCTGAGTGGCAGACGGTGGCGGTAGATGCTTATGGTGTCATGCATCGGACCTTCTACCACGCGTCCCCCCAGCGGGTTGGGGCGGTCAAGGACTATGAAGGGGATGCCTGCCCTGGCACATGCCTCCATGGCATGAGACATTGAGAACTTGAATGTGTACCATGCCGATCCCACTCCCTGTATGTCAAAGAGCATCACATCGATGCTGTCGAGCCATTCGCGCTTCGGCGCCCAGGAGTCGCCATAAAGGCTGTACACCGGTATGCCGGTGA
>JAAZBN010000189.1 GCA_012513795.1 Bacteroidales bacterium
CACCTCCTGCCGGAACTGAAATGGCTCAATATGGGTGGTGGTCATCTGATGACACGGAAAGATTATGACACTGACCATCTCATCAGCCTGCTGAAAAGATTCAGGGAGAAGTATGGAATCCATATCATCCTCGAGCCGGGAAGCGCATTTGCCTGGGAGACGGGTGAACTGGTGGCTACCGTGGAGGACATAATTATACGTGACGGAATACAGACCGCCATGCTTGATGTTTCATTCACGGCACACATGCCTGACTGCCTCGAGATGCCCTACAAACCCGTAATTATGGGAGCCTTTGACCCTGTGCCGGGAAAACCAACATACCGTATGGGAGGTAACTCATGCCTCTCCGGCGACTTCATGGGCGACTGGTCATTCCATCGTGAGTTGAAACCGGGTGACAGGATAATCTTCTGGGACATGATACACTACACCATGGTCAAGACCACAACCTTCAACGGCGTGCCTCATCCTCATATAGGAATCTGGACAGCGGATCAGAAGTTCAGGCTCGTGAGGGAGTTCGGGTACACTGACTATCGCGACAGGCTTTCTTAAACAGGTAATAATGAAATTATTGTAAATCACGCCCATCCTTACCGGATCAATCCCATCACTACTGCCTGCTGCTTACTGCTGACTGCCAACAAGGAAACAGGCGGATCTCTCCGCCTGCTCCTTAAACAATAATTCCTTCATACATCAGAAAGCATACCCTATGGCCAGAGTGGCGCTGGGCACTATGCCGTCAATTCCGTCTTCACTGTCCCCTCCTTTGGCAATTGTATACATTGGCCCGATACCCAGGTCAAGGACAAAACCACTTTCCCAGACCCACTGGTAACCCAGCTCGGCACCGAATCCGATTGTGCTTGCTGAATAGTTGCCTTCCGTGTCATCGTTCACTTTACCAAATGAAAACGCTGCCTGCGGATTAATGTAAAAACCTCCGGGAACAGGTTTCTTTGCATGCGTAAAGTAGTACCTGTAACCCAGGCCTGCACCGGCAAGGCTGACATCTACACCAAGCAGCTTGTACATGTACTGCCCTCTGATCAGTAGTGAAGAGGATGAGCCAAATACTCTCTCATAGGTGGCATTGAAGCTTCCGAAAGCCAGAGCCAGAGGATTGGTTTTGATTACATTGCTCTGTGCGTTCATGGTAAACGCGAAAGCAACAAAGACTAAGGAAAGGATCAGTTTCTTCATGGTACTTTTTTTTTTGATAATGACAATTAGTAATAACTTCAGTAAATAACAATTATTGTTTAAGTAAGTTCTCTGTCCGTCGCACTTATTTATCTATGGGTCCTGAACCCAGCAGCTCTTCACCGTCATACCATGCCGCAAACTGCCCCGGGGTGATGCCGCGCTGTGCCTTTTCAAAGACTACGTAATAACCTTCCTCATGCGCATATATTCGGGCATGCTGTAACGGCTGGCGGTAGCGGATACGTACCTGGTAGTCACGTTGTTCCCCGTTGACCATAGCCAGATCTTCTCTTATCCAGTGCGTCTGGCCGGCTTTGATAAAGAGACCCTTGCGGTACAATCCCCTGTGCATCTGTCCCTCACCTGCATATACTATATTGTTGACCGTATCAGTGCCAATGACAAAGAGAGGTTCCCTGTAACCCCCAAGGTTGAGTCCCTTCCTCTGCCCCACGGTAAAGAAATGAGCTCCATTATGCACTCCGGCGGTTACCCCTGCACCGGGATCAAGATGGTGGGGACAAACCATTTCAGCCAGCTCACTGGCGGAGATGCCTTCATCCGGCAATCCGTCAGGCCAGCTTCTGAAGGCTTCGCTGTCAGGTACATATATTATCCTTCCCTTCTTTGCCTCAAGCTGTTGCTGCAGAAAGACCGGCAGATCTACCTTGCCCACAAAACATATGCCCTGTGAATCCTTCCTTACTGCTGTGGCCAGACCCAGATCGGATGCAATCCTGCGCACCTCCGGCTTGGCTAGTGTACCCAACGGGAACAGTACATTGTCAAGCTGCCTCTGGCTTACCTGGCAGAGAAAATAACTCTGGTCCTTGTTGCGGTCAATGCCGGCCAGGAGCCGGTTCACCCTGCCGCTCGCTGTCTCAGCCTGCTCATTCCTGCAGTAGTGACCGGTGGCAATGTAATCTGCTCCGTGCTTCAGCGCCTCACGCACAAACGAGTCAAACTTGATCTCACGGTTACAGAGCACATCAGGATTGGGAGTACGACCGGCGGCATACTCGCTGAACATGTAGTCCACAACCCTGTTGCGGTACTCCTCGCTCAGATCCACGGTGCGAAGCCTGATGCCCAGCCTCCTGGCAACCATCTCCGCAAAGGTGATATCCTCATCATACGGACAATCACCCTTGAGCAAACCACGACTGTCATGCCAGTTGATCATGAAAATCCCTTCCACCTCATACCCCTGGTCCTTCAGGATCCACGCCGCAACACTGGAGTCTACTCCTCCTGATAATCCAACTATGACTTTCTTCTTCACGTGGCAAAGGTAGTTCTTTACTTCAATATGTTGAAAACTACTTGTAACCTGCATCGGTTCATGGCTCTTTTTTTACTACTTTTCAGAAAATGAACTCGCCAGGTAAGTTATTGAAATACAGTGCATCGGCAGGGTCGGGCAAGACCCATGCCCTGACTGCATTCTACCTTTCCAGGGTGTTGCATGACCCCGGGGCTTACCGCCGCATCCTCGCGGTCACCTTTACAAATGCAGCTGCAGCCGAGATGAAGCGCCGGATTCTTAAGAGACTGCACCTTCTGGGCCTGGAGAACGAAAGAGGCGACAAGGAGAGAATCGAATTCACAGAATACCTTTGCGGCTTCTTTCCTGAACTGTGGCCTGACCGCGATGATGCACTGGTCATGGTACGAAAAAATGCGCCGGTGGCGCTGGGTAATATTCTGCAGGATTACTCCCGGTTTACGGTAGGTACAATTGACTCATTCTTCCAGAGAGTCATAAGGGCATTTGCCCGTGAGATGGATATACCCGCCGGATATGAAATTGAACTCGAACACCAGGCACTGCTCTCGGATGCGGTTGACAACCTGCTCGCAGGAGTGGCAGCTGACAGAAAGCTCCTTGACTGGATCTCCTCATATGTGGCTTCCCGCCTTGATGACAGCAAGGGATGGGACATAAGGCAGGAAATCCTTGGCGTGGCTGACCAGATCTTCCGCGAGAATTTCAGGCAGCTGACCGCTGAGGATAAAAAGAAAATAAGTGATTACGGAGTGATGGCAAAGTATGCTTCAGGAGTATATGCTATCAGGAAAAGATTTGAAAATGAGCTCAAAAGACTTGCCGTGGAGGGGGTCCGGATTTTCACTGAATGCGGGATCACTGCTGACGATTTCCTCTCAAAAAGCAGGGGAGGGGTGGGCGACGGCCTACGTAAGTATGCTGAAGGAGATACCCGTAAGCCGGGATCTGCCTGGAAAAAGGCAACAGAGGAGGGTAAGTACTATGCCAATACAGCCGGCCCGGAGCTGATGCAGGCATTTGGAAAGGCAATGACAATGGGGCTCGGTGATATTGTGTCATCAATATCCGGATGGTTTGAGAGGGAATATCCTCTCTATGTCGCAGCCCTTGCACAGGTTAGAACTATACACGTCATAGGCATCCTGGGCGCTATCAGCGAGAGAGTGCGCGAACAGGCCCATGAACAGAATCTCTTTCTCCTGTCTGACTCCGGAGAGCTGATCAGCAGGCTGATAGCAGATGATGACACCCCGTTCATATATGAAAAAATAGGTTCAGTATATGATCATTATATCATAGATGAATTTCAGGATACCTCCCGCATCCAGTGGAACAACTTCAGACCCCTGATTGCCGAGGCTCTTTCACGCGGCAATGATAACCTGGTGGTGGGCGATGTCAAACAGTCAATCTATCGCTGGCGAAACAGTGACTGGCGCATAATACACAGTGAGGCATCCCGTGCATATGGTGATGAGGCTGTAAGAACTATCCCGCTGAACACAAACTACCGCAGCAGGGAAAATATTATTACATTCAATAACTGCATCTTTGGTCCTGATGCTCTGCCGGCACTCTGCGACAGCAGGCTGGCTTTTGATGGACTGAAGCTGAGCGAGGTCTATGCCGGCTCGCTTCAGGAAGGAACCGAACGGATGAAGGGAGGATTCGTACAGGTAAGCCTCTATCCGAAAAACGATGAGGAGGGATGGAAGGAGAAGGTGCTCCGGGATCTTCCTTCATTGGTTGAGAAGATTCAGGACCATGGCTACAGCGCTGACGAGATACTGTTCCTCTGCCGGACCAATGATGAGGGTAAGCAGATCATCAGCCGTATACTTGAACACAGCGCTTCATGCACCCCTGACCATCGCCTGAGATACAATTATGAGATTACCTCAGGTGAGTCATTGCTCCTTGAACGTAATCCTGCTGTAACCCTTATAATAGCCTGCCTGAGGCACCTGACTGACCCCTCCAGCCGCATCAACCGCAGCCAGATGGTACGTTCGTATATCCTCGCTACGGGAGGCGATGAACAGCAGATATACAGCGGCGACTTATCGGAAAGTAGTTCTGAAACTCTTCCGGAAGGATGGGAGGAGATGCTCAACTCTTTTCGCAACAACTCTCTCTTCAGCGCCACGGAGAACATGATCCGTTTCTTCCGGCTAGGAGAGAACAAGGATAATATAGCCTATGTCAGCTCATTCCAGGACGCCGTCCTCGAATGGTCCGGCAGACACAGTTCGGATATCTCCGGCTTCGTCAGATGGTGGGACGATGAAGGCTGTAAAGCCACGCTGAGCCAGTCAGACATGCAGGAGGCCATGCGCGTGATGACTATACATAAGGCCAAGGGTCTGCAGGGCAGGGTGGTGATTGTCCCCTTTGCATCATGGGATTTCTCAAAGGGAGGGTTCAACAGGTCTCTTCTCTGGGTCACCAACGTGCCTCCTCCGTTTAAACCCATGCCTGTGGTGCTGCCGGAGATGAGCAGGAGCCTTGAGGAATCACTGTTTGCCGCTGAGGCACGCATGGAAAGAGCGTCCGACTGGCTTGACGGGATCAACCTGCTTTATGTTGCTTTCACAAGGGCTGTGGACGCACTCTATGTGATGGCTCCTGAGGTTACCGGAACATCAGGTGGCAGCGGCAACTCCGGCAGCCTGCTCAATGAAGCCCTTGCAGATTTGCCCGAGACCTTCATACGCAGGGAAGAAGCGTCACTTAAGATCATTGAGTTCGGTGAGCTGCCTGCGGTGGTCAGGGAACAGCGCGAGCAGCCGATAGAGATGGATCAGTATGCTGTCAGCGAACCCCGGGGCTCACTCAGGCTGAGAACGGGCGGCGCCCTCCCTCAGGATGACCTGAAGCTGGAGGAAACAAGCGGAAGAGCCTACGGTATCATGATGCACGAACTGCTCAGCCGCATAACTACAACTGAAGATATTGCTGAGGCCGTTGACCATGCCTGCGCCACCGGCATGCTGCCGCTGACCAGGCGTGATGAGATAACCAGCCGCCTCCGCCATATCCTAACATCGGAAAAAATAGGTGACTGGTTCAACGGCTCACGCAAAGTAATGACCGAAGCATCCATCATTCTCCCCACGGGCGCCGCCCGCCGCCCTGACAGGATCATGATCGGCGATGATGAGGTGACCGTAGTGGATTATAAATTCGGGGAGCAATCACCACGCCACAGGCAACAGGCGGCAACATATCGCGATCTGCTGACCCGGATGGGATTTGCAAACGTAAGGTCATACCTGTGGTATGTCATGAAAGAGATCATAGAAGAGGTATGAACAGGGAAACGATATATGAATGGGGTACCACCCGCAGGTATAACTCCTACGCTGACTGGTTCACCACTCTCTTTGGCCGGAGAGTGCAGAAGGTGAGCGTTAACGCCGGCTTCACCTGCCCTAACCGCGACGGAACCCTGGGGTACGGAGGATGCACCTATTGCAATAACGAGGCATTCATCCCAGGCTACTGCACTCCCGATAAAAGCATTACGTCACAAATAGAACAGGGAATTGAATTCCACCGCCGCAGGTATCGTCGTGCTGACAGATATATAGCATATTTCCAGGCATATACAAATACATATGCCGGAATTGACAGACTCACAAAGCTTTATGATGAAGCCCTGAACCACCCTGCTGTTACCGGAATAGTAATTGGCACCCGCCCCGATTGCGTGAGCGCTGAACTGCTAGACAGGCTGGCAATGATGGCCCGAAAGTATTTCATTTTTATTGAATACGGAATAGAATCCGTCAATGATGACACACTGAAAAGGATTAACAGGGGGCACGATTTTACAGCTTCAGCAAAAGCACTGCGTGAGACTGCTGAACGGGGCCTGAATGCCGGGGCACACCTGATCTTCGGCCTGCCAGGTGAGAGCCGGACCCAACTGGCAGAAAGTGCCGGAATAATATCAGACCTGCCATTGAAATCGATTAAAATAAGACAGTTACAGCTTATCAAGGGGACTGTGATGGCAGCAGAATACAGAAAAGACCCTTCAGCATTCGACCTGTATTCTCTTGAGGATTATCTTGACCTGGTGATCAATTTTACTGAAAGACTATCACCCGGTATCATGATTGACCGTATCAGCGGCGAGGCACCGAATCGTCTGCTTGACGACCCGCGTGAGTGGCACATACGCAGCAATGAAATCTTCAGACTCTTCGAAAAGCGTCTGGAAGAGCTTGATACATGGCAGGGTAGACTGTATAAAAAGGAGTAAACAGAATGGATTTCCTTGACAGGGTGGCATACAGGCTCCGTGAACGCTACGGAGATGAAATGGAGAAGCAGACAGTGGTTCTGCCAAGCCGGAGGGCAGGGCTGTGGCTTACCCGTTCACTGGCCCGACTGACCGACAAACCTCTCTGGTCACCCTCATTACTTACCGTCAGCGAGCTCTTCCGGACATTCACCGGCCTGTTACCTGCAGACTCAGACACACAGATATTTGAACTCTATAACGTCTTCCGCAAACTGTTCGGTGAGGAGATGAGCTTTGACGACTTCTGGCCATGGGGTGAGGTGATAATCAATGACTTCAATGATATTGACCTCTACATGGCTGACGCCGGCAAGCTCTATAGCAATATCTCCGACCTGAAGGAGATAGATGCTGTCTTCGGGGGGCTTACTGATGAGCAGGTAGAAATAATCCGCGGATTCTGGAAATCGTTCAATCCCTCAACATCAGCCAGTGAAGCCCGCTTAAGGTTCTGTTCTGTCTGGCAGAAGATGGCCCCGCTATACACAGCCTTCAGGGAATCGATGAAGGCAAAAGGTATGGCCGGCGACGGTATGCTTTGCCGCGAGGTGGCAGAGAAAGCACTCTCGGGCCAATTGCAGGTGCCTGAAGGACGAAGGTGGCATATAGTGGGACTGAATGCCCTGAACAACTGTGAGAAGACTCTCTTCAGATACCTGAAGCAAATGGGCGTGGCTGAATTCTATTGGGATGATGACCACTTCTTCATGGATGACACGGAGCATAAGGCCTCCCTGTTTATCAGGGAGAACAGGCGCATCTTCGGCAATGCTGTCGGGAAACCTGACACCAGCCTTCATGATCCTCCCGGCGGCCTGTGGCAGATAATTGACGCTCCCACAGACACCTCCCAGGCACGCATGGTGGCACAGTTACTTGAAGATGAAGAGATAACAGGAGAAGATGATCCCACATCAACAGCAGTCATTCTTGCCGACGAGAAACTGCTGATGCCTGTGCTGGGATCACTGCCACCATCGGTGGAGGATGTGAATGTCACTATGGGCCATCCTTTCAGGCTTACTTCCCTCTACTCATTCCTGAAGCAGCTGATGGCACTCATCCGCTCTGCAAGAAAAAGTGACGGCTACATCTCATTCCGCAGCGACGATGTTCTTTCACTGCTGAGACACCAGTATTTCAGGCTGCTTGCCGGGACGGAGGGAGACATAGTGGTGCGTGAGATCATCAAAGCCAATATGATCAGGGTGAACGCCTCAGTGCTTGGTGAGCGTTTCGGCCTGAAACAGCTCTTCACCGTACCGGAAGGAGGACCGGAGATACCTGAACACCTGGTTGCGGTAATGGAGAACCTCGAGGAGGCTACTTTCACTGCAGAAACAGATGGGCCGTCACTGAGCGTTGACCGCGAATACCTTCGAATGGCGATACACAGTACAGTAAGGCTGGCTAACCTGATCAGGAGCTATAGCCTTGATATCAAGCCTGATACATGCCTCAGGCTGCTTGACAGGGTCTTCAGGAAGATGATCGTGCCCTTCTCGGGCGAACCGTTGCGGGGCATCCAGGTGATGGGCGTCCTTGAAACCAGGGCGCTTGAATTCAGGAACATTATATTCCTTTCCCTCAATGAAGGCATCTTCCCGCGGATGTCTTATGACAATACCTACATTCCGTATAACATCAGAAGAGCATTCGGATTGCCCACGGTGAACGAACATGAGTCTATCTATTCCTATTATTTCTTCAGGCTGCTGCGCAAACCGGCAAGGGGCTGGTTCTTGTACAACTCCACCTCAGGCGGGCTGAACACCGGGGAGATGAGTCGTTACCTGGTACGCATGAGCTACAGCCCTCTATTTACTCCCAGACACAGAACGGTACATATAAATGTCGGACGAAGCCGGCTGATGGCAGAATCACTTTCCAGGGAACAGGAACACAACATGATTCTCCTTAGCCGCTATGGGAAGAACAGTGAGGCAAATAAGTTCCTGTCACCCAGCGCAGTAAATACGTGGCTGAATTGTCGCATGCGCTTCTATTACAGGTATGTTTGCGGAATGCCTGAGGAAGAGATGCTGGAGAAAGAGATCGACCAGCGCAGGTTCGGCAATATCATGCATGAAGCACTCAGAAGATTGTACAGCACTGTGAAAGGGTCAGCTGATGCAGTAAAAGAAGTATCGAAGATGGCTGGAGAGAGGGAGCAGATTCGCGAGACAATCATCGCAACTGCGATGGATGAGATGCATTGGGACAGGCCGGAACTGCTCTCAGGTAAGGGGGTGATAATCATTGATGTACTGGAAAGGTATGCCAGGGAGCTGCTGTTGTATGACAGCAGACACAGTGATCTCAGGCTGCTTCACCTGGAAGAAGACTTTACCGGTACCTTTACCGTAGCCTCCGCAGGAGCCAGGACAGAAGTAATGGTAGGAGGAAGGGCTGACAGAATTGACATGACCGATGGGGCGGTGAGGGTTGTTGATTACAAGACAGGGGCCCCGAAGAGGGATGCCATCACCATTGAGGGACTGTTTGATGAAGAGAAGGACAAACGGAATGATGCCGTTTTGCAGGCTCTCTTCTACTGCGCCCTTATCAGGCAGATCCACCGCGGCCGGCTGGTGCTGCCAACCATCTACTGGATTCAGCAGTTGTCTTCTGCTGATTTTACCCCATATACCCGGGCGCCCGGGCTGGAGGGCCCGGAAGCCCTTTATGAAGAGTGGAAAACCATCATGTCAGATTTCCAGATGCACCTTGAGCTGACACTTAACAAGATATTTGCGGATAATGAGGATTTTACAATGACCTCATTCAGGCGAAGATGTGCCTGCTGCCCCTACAGAACCCTCTGCAGGAGATAGGATAATGAGACGCAAATGCCCCTGAGAACATGCCGTCATCTGTAAAAAAAAGTAAACAGCTGATTATTTCTCCATAAGCCTCTGCAGTGCTGCCATCCTGATGGCTGTCACTGCCGCCTCATCACCCTTGTTGCCATGTATGCCGCCGGCCCTGTCAAGAGCCTGTTGCAGGTTCCGGGTGGTAAGCACGCCGAAGATAAACGGAATATTGTAATCAAGGTTGAGCTGGGTGATACCCTGTGTCACTCCCTCGCAGATATAAGTAAAATGAGGTGTCTCTCCCTGAATCACGCATCCGAGGCATATCACCCCGTCAAGATCTTCGTATTCGGCCATCCACTGCGCACCCAGAGTAAGCTCAAAGGTGCCTGGCACATGCCTGACAATTATGTCATTTTCGGCAACGCCGTGACGCATCAGGGTCTTTTCTGCACCGATCAGCAAGGCATGGGTCACCTCACTGTTCCAGTCGGCCACCACAATGCCGAACCTCATCCCTGAGGCATCGGGTATTCTTGATGGATCGTAGTCAGAAAGATCGCGTGTTGCCACCTGTCAGTCGATATGCATTTTGACCCTGGCAATGTATTTATCTATGCTCCTGCCCTCATTGCTCTCGGGATACTTCTTCTTTATTTGTTCATAGAGTCTGAGTGCCTCAGCATAACTGCCATCACTCTCGTAGAGCATGCCAGCCTTCATCAGGTAAATGGGACTATGGAATGAGTTTTCTGCCATCTCTGCTGCCTCAAGGTAGTTTTTTATACCGGCACTATAGTTGCCCAGTTCAACCCTCGCATCTCCTATCAGGCCTTTTGCTTGCGGGGCCAGAACCTCATCATCAAGATTGTATTTATTTAGGTAGCTTACTGCCTCCTCATACTGACCGAGATGCATGAGACAGGCTCCTGCGTAAAAGTTGGCCAGCCTGCCTGACTTTGTTCTCTTGTATTCCTGTGCTATATCTATGAAGCCAAGATTATTTCCGTCACCATAAAGGGCAAGTTTGAGCGAGTCCTCACCGAAATACTGCTCAGCCATAAACATCTGACTGAGAGCCTCCTCATTCTGTTTGTGGGTATACATCCTCAGAAGCCATACTATCCCCACCAGCACCACGGCCACTACAAGTACATATAAGAGAGGCTTATAATTCTGTTCCAGAAACTGTTCGGTTTTGGTCAGTGTCTGTTCAACATTCTCGATCCCTTTTGCGGTCTCCTTTTTCTTGCTCATATCAATCTTCTCTGTTACAGATCAAAAAATAACTCCGCAAAAGTAGTATTTCTGACATTATTTAAAAACAAAAGGTTAAAAAAATGAACTCCTCAACTCAGCATGCCGGCAGTGCTTCAACCTTGCTTGTGGCTGCCGTTTCTTTTAGTAACTTTGCTACTCTGACAATCGCTGACTGAGATGATGCACCTGGCAAGGCTGGAAATGACAAATTTCAAGAACTATGAGGAGGCAGCACTGGACTTCTCCCCCGGGTTCAATTGCTTTGTGGGCAACAATGGAGTGGGTAAGACCAATATCCTGGATGCAGTCCACTACCTGTCAATGACCAAGAGTTTCTTCAACAGCTCAGACACGCTGAGTATCAGGCATGGTGAGGATTATTTCATGATCAGGGGAACGTTTGTCACTGATGACAATAGCGATGAACTCCACTGTGCTTTCCAGAAGCAGAAGCAGAAAGTCTTCAGGCTAAACGGGAAAGAATATCAGCGTATGTCAGACCATGTGGGAAAGTTCCCCGTGGTCATGCTCTCACCGGCAGACAGCACTCTCATTACCGGCAGCAGTGAGGAGCGCCGCCGCTTCCTGAATATGATAATCAGTCAGTATGATCCTAGCTACCTGGAAGCTCACGTCCGCTACAACAAGGCGCTGATGCAGCGTAACAGAATACTGCGGGAGGGAGGCTCTAATGCCGGCCTGCTGGAGATTTATGATGAACAGATGGCACAGGAGGCTGAGCTGATATACCAGTCACGACGAAAGCTGACAGAAAACCTGCTGCCACTGTTCCGTTCCTACTATGAGAAGATATCAGGAGGAGTAGAGAAGGTGTCAATACGCTATCGTTCACACCTGGGCGGGGGCGATTACCTTCAACAGCTGGCTTCCTCCAGGGAGAGGGATTATGCTTTGCAGTATACAACAACAGGCATACACCGTGATGACCTGGCCTTCGAGATAGAAGGACACTCGGCAAGAACCACTGCCAGCCAGGGACAGCAGAAGTCATTTATTGTGGCGCTTAAGCTTGCCAAGTTCGGACTGATCAGCAGTATGAACGGGTTTGCTCCGGCATTGCTGCTCGACGACATCTTTGACAAGTTTGACCAGACCAGGGTTGAAGAGATCATTCGCCTTGTAGGCTCGGGTGAGTTCGGACAGGTCTTTATCACAGACACCCAGCAGGAGCGTATCCACCGTATCCTTGACAATACCGGGGTTGATTTCAGGCTCTACCGCATAGGCAGGAAAGGAGTAGTGGAGGAAGAGATCACTAACGGAGTGAAGTGAATTATGCGAAGGAATAAGACCATAACTCTTGGAGAGGCACTTGATGACCTGGTAAAGGAGTACCGGCTCGGTGCCGGACTGAGGGAGGCCGGGGTGATCAATATCTGGGAGAGCCTGGCCGGCAAGGTCATCACCACCCGCACCAAAAGAGTTTACCTGAAAGACGGGGTGCTGCATATCTGGCTTACATCATCAGTTGTACGCAATGAGCTGATGATGCTTCGCCATGCCCTGAAGACTCAGATCAACAGCAGGGCAGGAGAAGAGGTTGTCAGCGAGATAGCATTGCACTGATCACTCTGCGATGAAAGAGCCTTTTCCAATCAATATCTTTTTGTTGTGACCCTTGGCGGTGACAAAACTGAAATGCTGCCCTTCATGCTCAAGTATTGCATGATCATCAAGGAGTGATATTGCCACCTCTGCTCCCGGGTCATTGAAGAGCAGCACGTTGGCCATGAGAAAAGCCTTTTCGGCCCCATCGCCCCTCCTGAAGTTCCATACCTCATCAGGCTGGGCCATCCGCCCCGAGTCATATATTGATTTGTTTTTCAGTTTGTTGATAATATGATAGATCTCATCGGCACTCCTGCCGGCCAGAGCGTCATGAGAGACGGGATTCCTTTCAATGGCTGCTTTGATGAACGGCCTCCAGTCAGTCCGCTCCATATCACGAAAGGCATAAAGGGCAAGCAGCGCCATTTCTGATTCGGTGGAGAGATCTGTGATCTTTCCAATGATCTCGTCGCGACTGTCGGTAACTGATATCCGGGGATGGATTACCTTCCTGAAACTCCTTTCTACTGATGGCAGCCTGGGTTCGGTTAGGATGAAACTGCCAATATCACTGAACATCCGCTTCACACAATCAGTGTGTTCAGTCGGGAATTCCCTGGCGAAAATCTCTTCAAGCATCTTCAGGTCACTGTTGAGATGGTTTTTCAGAAACTCTTCCACATCATTCAGTGTGATTTTACCGGGAATGGGGTCATAATGGAATTCTTCGGGGTCAACCTCGGCAAGCAGCTTGCTTCGTGTCTCTTCATTCATGCCGGCCCTGGAAGAGTGCTCATATTCAAAGAGCTTTTCCAGGGGTATGTAATGACTTGCCCCGGTGCGGAGATGATGATACTGGAAGAGGCACTTGTACTCCGGTTTAAATCTCAGGAAGTTGACGAACACGGCCGGTGTAAGCTGTGTTCTCACGAAGTCTCTCAGCTTGCCGGTAAAAGTGATATAGGCATCCCGGTCAATCGTGGCTTCCTCATACACCGTATGAATGTGTCCTGTGATGTGTGAGACGATGGTTACCTTTTCATTCTCAAGGGCTCTGCGTGCTTTCCCCGACAGGGCCGTGCCGTTGAACCACATGTTCTTTGTCATGATCCTCCGGTTGTTGGTCATAAGCCCCTCCTTCACGTCTATGTAGTTCTGGGAATGGAGAGGAGTGGCCATCATAAAGATCTTTTCGAGCGGTATTTCCCCCACAATAAACATGGCCGCAGCGTAGAGAGCAGCAAGGCTCACACACTCACCGGCACCGGTAGTATAGTGTTCCCTGTGTCTGAAGGCGTCCATGGCCTCTGCTGTCTCTGTCTTCCAGTAAGGGATAACAGATGAATTATACTTATCAAGTCCGAAATGACGACGGATGTCAATGCTGAAATAATATCTGTCTCCCTCGTATCCGAATAGAGCATTTGACTGCTTCAATAGTTCAGTATCAAAGAAATCACTGAAACGGGCAGTCTCCTTTTCCTTATCCGTCAATCCCCACGTCTCAAGATCAAGATTGAAGATATAGTTGTCAATAATGTATTGCTTGATTCTGTTGGCCCTGCTGATGAAGTTTTTCCGGTGCATGTCTTTGAACCATGGATCATCACGCCACCGCCAGATAATCGGTGACATGATGTTGGAGAGCACCAGCGGGTAAAATAGATCGGGAAAGATAAAAATCTCCATATCGGAGAGGGTATAGGCAGAGGAGTACTTTTCTAGCGTCTTCTTATCCGAAAAGTCAGGTGAAAAGGTTTTAGTCATCTTGGTTTTTTACCAGAACAAGGAAAGAGGGTATTTGTTTTTTTTCAGAATATTTCAATGGCAGAAAAGAAGTATGAGGCCTCTTTGAAAGCATTCTCAGCAGAGTCTGATCCATGAACTGCGTTTCTCTGCACGGTGGTTCCATATTCGGCCCTGATGGTTCCGGGTGCAGCCTTTGCAGGATCAGTGGTGCCAATGAGACTGCGAAACCTTTCCACGGCATCCGGATGCCTGAGCACCATAACCATCACCGGGCCGGTTGACATGAACTCCACCAGTCCTTCGAAAAATGGCCTTTCCCGGTGCACAGCGTAAAATCCTTCGGCCTGTGCCCTGGTCATGTGAATCATCTTCAGTGCCGCAATGGTGAAACCGGCTTCAGCTATCCTGAAGAGAATCCTTGCAGCATCACCCCTGGAAAAGGCATCGGGCTTGATAATGGAAAATGTAATATCGTCACTCATAACAGTGTGAGAATGGGTTAATTTAACTCTTTTTCAAAACTTTATTATTTTCTTATCTTTGTCGCCTTAAAAGGCTAAGAAAGTGCCAGAATTCGGTAAATATACAAAAGAATTAAAGAAGCTGATAAGTGAGGCAGAACACATTCTGCTTATCTGCCATATAAACCCTGACGGTGATGCCATAGGCGCAATGCTGGCGATGAGAAGATGGATCATGTCACAGGACAAGGAAGCCACAATGATATCACCAAACGCCCTGCAGAAATTCCTGCTCTGGATGAAGGATGTGGATAAGGTCCTTGATTTTCATCATAGTCCGGGAGAAGGCGCCAGGCTGATAAATGAAGCAGACCTCATTATCATGGTCGATTTCAATACCAGCTCCAGGATGGGTAAGGCAGAGCAGTTGGTTATCAGCTCAGGTGCCAGGAAGGTGATGATAGACCATCATCCTGATCCGGGGAATTTTGCTGACCTGATCATCTCAGACGTGAGCCGTAGTTCAACCTCCGAACTGGTCTATTTCCTGGTTAACGGAATGGAGGGTACAGAGTTCAGTGACAGCGACTTCATCACTGCAGTATATGTGGGCATCATCACCGATACCGGTAATTTTGAACACGGCTACTATACCGGTGACACCATGCGCACGGTGGGCCACCTGCTCGACATGGGCGTTGACAAGGAGAGGATACATGATCATATCTTCAGTAATTTCTCCGCTGACAGGATAAGGCTTAAGGGATTTGCACTGCACAGCAGGATGGTGGTTCATCCTGAACTGCACACGGCCTACATCTGGCTTACAAAGGAAGATCTTGAAAGATTCCGGCACGTGAAGGGCGACACGGAAGGATTTGCCAATGTTCTGCTTACCATGCAGGGTATTGTGCTATCTGTACTCTTTGTTGAGCGCACGGGATTTGTGAAGATGTCACTTCGCTCAAAGGGAAGCTTCAACGCCAACGAGCTTTCGCGCAAATGTTTCAACGGTGGTGGTCACCGCAACGCTGCCGGCGGAGAAATGAAAGGCACCATCCACGAGGTAGTGAACCACTTTGAGAATACCCTGCCTTCATTTCGCAGCGAACTGGAGGAGGCTGCAAAAGAGATGATAAGATGAGAACAGCATTAATGGTATTATTGGTTATCCTTGTTTCCGGCTGCCAGAACAAGCCTGACAGCAGAAGCAAAGCTACACCCCGTACCGAGGCGGAACTCATTGAGATCAACCGCTCGATGCTCACTCAGGACCGCGAACAGATAACAAGCTATATCAGCACAACAGACCGACAGTTCACCGAAACCAAAACCGGACTGTGGTACAGCGTGCTGGCAGACGGAACCGGACCAGCAGTCAAAACAGGAGATAATGTAAGCTTTGACTATGAATGCACCCTTCTTAACGGAGATCCCTGTTACAGCGGCACACAAACAATAAGGGTGGGTTATACCGATACCGGCAGCGGCGTCACTGAAGGCCTTCAGCTCATGCAGGAAGGCAGTGACTACCTGTTCATTGTGCCTCCTTACCTGGCCTACGGCCTGACAGGTGACGGGGCTAAAATTCCGGGAAGAGCCATTCTGATCTACAGGATAAGAATAAAGGATATTATTTAAATTGGAACGATATTTGAGGGAAATGGGGGAAACATTAATAACCATGCGAAAGAGATTCAGCGTTGCCCTGACGGCACTGTTGGCCCTGGTGATTGTTGCCTGTAATCCGGCCAAGAAGTATGAAGAGGAGGAAAAAAGCCTTATCGAAGACTATGTTGCAGATAATAATATTACCGTTGCACCAGATGCAAACGGCATCTATTATATGGAAGAATATCCCGGCACCGGTGAGTTGATACAGGTAGGTGACTCGGTGGGGGTGAGGTATTCCGGCACGTTCCTCAGCGGAAAGGCTTTTAATGATAACCTTGATGCACCAACCCCCTACAGGTTCAGGGTGGGTACGCCGGACCTCATTGAGGGGTGGTCACTGGCACTTGTTAAAATGAAACTGGGAACCAAAGCCAAAGTATTGCTGCCATCAAAGGTCGCATACGGCTCAATGGGCTTCGGCACCTATGATATCTACGGATACTATTATACGGTGATACCGGGTTATACGCCACTCCTCTTTGAGATGGAAGTGGAGGAACTGACCAGGAAAGCAAAGAAATAAATGAAATGCGCCGTCAACCGGCGCATTTTTTATCTCATTATCACCGCATCACCGCGAAGAGTAACCTCCTTGAGCTTTGTCACGTATCTTGACCAGCTGCCTTCGGTCAGCGCTTTTATCAGTCTCTGCGCCTCACCCAGCGCATCCTCCGCATCCTTCACAGCCTTTCCTTCCTGTTCCGTGAGAGGACCTGTTGCAGTAAGCAATACCCTGTAACCGCCAATACGTGTAGAGAGTCCTTCCTGACGTTCCCGGAATGCCTTGTCCATGCCCTCAAGCTCCTCTTTGACAGCCTTGTGCGTATCTGAGATGGCTGCTGCGAAGTCCGGGTTATGAACAAACAGCTTCTCGCTATTCGCAATAGCTTCCCGCACACGGATGAGGATTTTTAGTTTCTCATTGAGGGAATCGATCCTGGACCCGAAGGCAACAGCCATCTCATGATTGCCTTTTATGGCGTCGGTATCCATGGTTGGCATCCTGGGGTCCGGATTGACCCTTGCAATGGTTATTGCATTCTCACTGCCAATGCTTAGCCTGACAGTGTAGGTCCCGGGACAGACCATGCCCCTGAATCCCCTGTAGTACCTTGAGCGTGAATCCTGCTGCTGGTCGCGGTCAGAAGGGTAGGTGACCTGCGGGAGAGGATTGCGGTCGAGGTTCCAGGTGAAGCGGTTGAATCCCCTGGCAGCGTTGATCTCCATTGTCCTGACCACACTCCCGTTCTGGTCAGATATTTCGGCTGACACCTTACCGGAATCAGCAGCTGTATAGAATGTGATCATGGCGCCGTGTTCCCTGTTCTGCCCGCGGTACATGGCATCACCGTAGAAGTAATAGCCCGGCAGGTTCTTTCTTGAAGCCAGGTATGCCTCGGGCACCTCAAAGACTTTCAGGCCATTGGTCAGCAGATTCCTGCCTGACGATGCCAGTGACCTCAGCGGCCTGATGTCATCAATTATCCATACAGCCCGCCCGAAGGTACCAATCACCAGGTCATGCTCACGGGGATGAATAACCATGTCATATGTTGAGACAGTAGGGTATCCGCTCTCCCATTTGTTCCATGTGTCACCCTCGTCAAATGAGACGTAGAGACCATATTCAGTCCCGGCAAACATGAGCTTGGATTCTTCCGGGTCCTGTACAAAACACAACACATAACCCCATACATCAGTATCATCAATAATACGCTGCCAGCTGCGGCCGTAATCCTTTGTACGGTACAGGTACGCTGCATTGTCGCCCTGCCTGTAGTCGTTTACCACGGCAAAGGCTTGAGCAGGGTCATGTACCGAGGCAGTGATCTGGGGTACCCACCCGTTGCGTGGCATTCCTTTAATGTTCCCGGAGGTGTTTTTCCAGTTTTTTCCTCCGTCCTCGGTGACCTGTATCATACCGTCATCAGTGCCTGCCCAGATAAGCCCTTTTCTTAGTGGGCTGGGTGCGATGGTGATAACCGTGCAGTGGGTCTCGGCACCGGTGACATCTCTGGTTATGCCCCCGCTCTGATCCTGCTTCTGCTTCTCAGGGTCATTGGTGGTCAGGTCAGGGGAAATTCTGGTCCAGGTGTCACCCCTGTCACTGCTCATGTGTACAAACTGACTACCGAAGTAGATGGTGTTGTTGTCAAAAGGGTCCTGGGCCAGTGCCGCGTTCCAGTTGAATCGGAGCCGTTCGCCCTCTTCAGCGGCAGGCCTTATACTCTTGTTCCAGCCGGTCATCAGATCAAACCTGCGTAGTGATCCTCCCTGTGACTGGGCATAGCAGTATCGGGTGTCTCCCTGAACAGGCATGGCATCAAAACCATCACCACCCATGAGAAAGTCATACATCTCATTTATAAGGGGTCCGTTGTACCATGAGTATGCCGGCCCGCGCCATGAGCCGTTATCTTGCAAACCCCCGTAGATATTGTAAGGCAGCTCATTGTCCACATTGATGTGATAGAACTGCCCCAGGGGCAGATTCTCAATGTGGCGCCATGTGGCTCCCCTGTCATATGTTATCCCCATCCCGCCGTCGTTGCCGTCAAGCATGCGGTCAGGATTGACCGGATCAATATACCATGCATGATGATCCAGGTGCACAGACTCGGCAGTCCGCCTGTCAAAAGTGAGTGCACCATCCTCACTCACATTGACGCCTGAAAAGAGAGTGTAAACACGGTTTTCATTCTGCGGATCAACATAAATCTCAGCATAATAGAAAGGCCTGTTTCCAATATTCCTTTCACCTCTCTTCTCCCAGGTCACCCCGCCATCGGTGGAACGATAGATAGCTGAAGGCCTTGACTCAACATATGCATAAATATAATCAGGATCAGACCGTGCAATGGCCAGACCTATTCGTCCCACCTCTTCAGGTAATCCTCCTCCTGCTTTTTCAAAGGTGTCACCTCCATCACGGGTGATCCACAGTCCTGAACCGGCAGGTGAGGAGCTGAAGAACCAGGGCCAGCGACGGTGATCCCACATGGCAACGAGGAGCTTACCCGGATTGGTCGGGTCCATGACCATGTCAGCCACCCCGGATGTCTCGCTGGTAAAGAGAAGCCTGCTCCAGGAGCGGCCACCGTCAGAAGAACGGAACAGACCCCTCTCTGTATGAGGAGCCCACGGGTTGCCAATCGCGCCTGCATAGATAACATCAGGATTGACCGGATCAATTATGATGCGGTGGATGTACCTTGTCAGCTCCAGTCCCATGCATTTCCATGTGAGGCCTCCGTCAGTGCTTCTGAAGATGCCGTACCCCCCTGTAACACTGTTACGGGGATTGCCTTCACCCGTACCGGCCCATATGATGTCAGGCCTCTGCGGATCAATGGCAAGCGCTCCAATCGAGGCTACAGGCTGATCATCAAAGAGAGGTCTGAAAGTAGTGCCTGCATTCACCGTCTTCCATAATCCGCCGGAGGCGGTGCCTATATAAAAAATATTCTCATTTCGGGGATCAACGGCAAACGCCGTGACCCTGCCACTCATGCCGCCGGGACCTATATTCCTGGGCCTGATGCCCTGGAAAAGAGACATATCTGTCTTCTGGCCTGCCAACAGTGCCGGAATCATCAGCACACATACGGTAAAGAAGGATCTTATGGTCATTGGTCTTTCTTTTATGGACACAATTTAACCATTTAAATCAATCACTGCCGGGTCAGGGAATGTGTTCTGCAATATCCTGACAGTTGCTGTACTGCATGAACCTGCTCTCAACGCAGGATCCCCGATGGCTGCTATTCAAGGCCTGTTAATGTTGCAAAAAATCCTTAATTACTAGACTGAGAGGCAAGTATGAGGAAGACGGCAGGCCTTTTATCCAGCACAGGAACCTGTTTGCGCCATTCGGCCACACTCATGGTCCGTATCTCCTCCCCGGCAAGGGTGATATCGGCAGCAATGCACAGCCTTGTTGAGGGCATGCAGACGGAGAGTATCTCTTCAAACATTTTTGCATTGCGGAACGGAGTCTCCATGAAGATCTGAGTCTGCCCGACTGATGAATGTCTCTCGAGTTCCTTGATAGCCTTCTTCCTGCCAGCCGAATCAACGGGCAGATACCCGTGAAACGCAAATGACTGACCGTTGAGCCCTGAGGCAACCAGGGCAAGCATAACGGAGGAGGGTCCGGTGAGGGGGATGACCCTGATACCCCGGCGGTGAGCCTCGGCAGCAATGATACTACCGGGATCAGCCAGGCCGGGCATGCCGGCCTCACTCATGACTCCGGCATCAGCTCCCCGAGAAACCCGGTCCAGGATCTCAAAGGGATTTGACGGATCAGCATGCTTCCCTATCGGGAAAAAGAGGGTGCTGTCAATTGGAAAGGATCTGTCAAGACACCTTAACCATCGGCGGGCAGATCTGATATCCTCAACGGCAAAAAGCCTCAGCGAAAGGGTTATTTCCCTCGTGCCCCGGGGAATGGTCAACTCAGGGTCGGTATCACCCAGCGTGACAGGGATCATATAGACAGTTCCACTCATAAGCTTAACAATCTGGACTGTAAAGATACCCAATTAGCCTCATGGAAACCAAAGTGATCACTGATATTGTTCTTCTCTCATTTTCGGGTTATGTTTGCAGTGAAATAGATTAAAGTGAAATTTACCTTTCTCGGTACCGGAACATCTCAGGGCGTGCCCGTGATAGCATGTGAATGTGCTGTCTGTACTTCCGCAGACCCGAAGGACAACAGGCTGAGGACCTCCCTGCTCGTTGAAACAGCACTGAATACAATAGTAATTGATGCCGGTCCTGACTTCAGGCAGCAGATGCTCAATGAGAAGGTGAAAAAGCTTGATGCCATACTTCTTACTCACGAACACAAGGATCATATTGCAGGCATGGATGACCTGAGGGCTTTCAATTACAAATCACAATCTGCCATTGACATCTATGCCGAGGAAAGAGTACAGGCAGCCGTAAGAAAAGAGTATGCATATGTCTTCTCAGAATACCAGTACCCCGGCGTCCCGAAAATGGAACTGCATACAATAGACAACTACAGTTTCACTATTAACGGAGACACAATCATCCCCCTGCGGGTTTTCCATTACAGACTTCCAATATTCGGCTTCAGAATAGGCGATATGGCATATATCACTGACGCAAACTACATTTCCGAGGAAACAAAAGAAAAGCTGTTTGGGGTGAAGTACCTGATAGTCAATGCACTCAGGAAAGAGAAGCATATATCACACTTCAGCCTGGGTGAGGCGCTTGACCTTATACGTGAGATTTCACCACGGAAAGCCTACATCACCCATATCGGCCATCAGATGGGCAAGCATGCCGAGGTGAACAGTGAACTGCCGGTCAACGTGACTCTTGCATGGGACGGCCTGAAGGTCACCTGTGAGGAGTAAGTTTTTTCAGAGTTGACAGGAGAGTGATTGACAAAGACTGTTTTTACGGCAGCAACCTACCTTTTTTTGTACCTGTAAAGCTTCTTCTGATACTTTTTTGAGAAGAAGTATTTGTTGCGCCCCAGCTGGGAGGTGTCAATATATGAATTTTTCCGGGCTGACTTATAGGCTCTCTTTTTTGAAGGTGCACACGCCGGCAGTAGCATTATAACCGTGATAATCAGTATTATCAGTGTGACACCCTTAAACTTAACCCTTTTCATCAGTTTCTCTTGACTAATTTCTAAAAGTAGAAATAAATCCTTGACATTTCAATGCAAATAAACAATATCTCTAAAAATGCTCATTCCCTGTATCCTTGCTTTTATTTTCAGAGACAATATCATAAATTGCACTCCCGTATTGTTGGGAAGCTAATTATATCAGTTTAAACTCCGATGTGCAGCTTTAGGTTTCGGTTTTCCCTCTTTTTTTTAATGTTCTGCCTCTCAGTGTCCGGGCAGTCGCTTCATAATCTGGGAATTGTAAGGGA
>JAAZBN010000190.1 GCA_012513795.1 Bacteroidales bacterium
CATAATGTCTGTACTTTATTTATTGATTGTTTCCTTAAAATTTCATTGAAAGGCCAAGTGAATATTGCCTGCCAGGGTACCATGACCTGGTGTCCTGGTTCCTGTCAAATGCCTTTGTGCCGTCGCCCCCGTAATAAGACATGTCAACCAGGCTCCTGACATGCTGCTGGAAGACTACCTGCTCACCGAAGAGATCTTTGATCCCGGCCTTTATTTCCAGGTTTCTGCCTATCTTTTTGCTTATCGCCAGGTCAGTCTCATTTCGAGGCATCTCATATATGTCAGGTATACTCTCCCATGAATTGGGAGAAGGTCTGCCGACGGCAATTATCCGTTTGCCGATCCTGTTGTAAACCATGCTTGCCATCAGCCCTCTGTCATTGTCCTGCCAGAAGAGGCCTATATTAACTATGTAGGGCGACTGACCCTGAAGGGGGCGGTCAAAAGCAACGGAACTCCGTATGAGAGAAAGATTGACCACGGCAGTCAGCTTTTTCAGCCTGTCACTGAGGAAGCCAAGATTCTTGCGCGCCTCGGTTTCCAGCCCGAAACTGTAGGCCGAACTGATATTGGCAAATGAGAACTGTGTGGGATTGTTACCCCTGATGGCAACTTCTATTGGATTTATAAAATACTTGTAAAAGATGCCGGCATTGAAGGTCTCACTGCTGCCAGGGTAGAGTTCGTAACGCAAATCAACGTTGTGAATATAAGCTGACTTAATATCCTCATTCCCGTATATCCCCGCATTCTGATCAAAATCAACAAAATAGAAAGGAGCCATCTCTCTGAACTCAGGCCTGTTGACGGACATTCCGTAAGTTAGCCTGACCAGGCTTGTGGAGCTGATATTAACTGCAAGATTGGCAGAGGGGAAGAGATTTACAGTATCACGTACAACGTTGACAGGGATGGTCGTTCCCTGCCTGTGGCTTGAAAGTTCCTGCCTCTCCTTTTCAATCCTTATTCCAAGCGACAGGTCAGTAAGAGTGCCGAAACGGAGCCGGAAATTGAGGTAACCTGCCAATACCATAGCCGTGGCATCATATGAATCTGAAAGAGCTGTAATCTCTTTAAGCCTTATTCCCTCTTCAAGGTTGATGTTTCGGGCTTCGAATATCTCCTCTACCGGCAGCGTGGTTGCAGCAAAGGGTGAATCATCAGCTGAAATTGCATACCCGAAATTTCGTGCCGTGAAACTTCTTTCCCTGTTCTCTGCAAAGACCCCTGTTCTGATCTCCCATTTAAGACTCTGCCTGTCAAATTTGTGGGAAAAATTCAGCATGCCGGAAAAGTTCCTTTCATCCAGGCCCAGCCACATCCTTGATACCGATGACAGGTCAGGGTTGTTCCCGAAAAGAATGATGTATGGAGAGGTCTCTCCGTCACTGCTGATGTATCTGTAGCGCCTGATATCGGGTTCATTTCGTGATGACATGGCATATCCGGCAGTGAAATCTGCAATGGACCTGCCTGCGTTGAATACCTGCTCTGCCCCGAGCTGACCCGAATAGATCAGCCTGTGAGTATATTTAATCTCCCCCGATCTTACTGATCGGCCGTTGTTGTACCAGTCGCGGCCCTCTCTTACCGTTACGCCCGATCCGGCAGTACTGGTTAAGAAGTTCCTGAACTCAAGCTTCATCCCCTGAAAGGGATAGAGAGTCCAGTTATTCATCATCCCAATCCTTGCACTTGTTCTGTACTGCCTGTCCGTGAACTCATCCAGTATACCCGGTGTGTCATAAGCGTAGTTGTAGATTGAGTAACTGTTGTTCAGGGCTTCCCTGTAGGTGTTTGAATAGCTGTAGGTCAATGATGTGACATTCCCGGCAATGAAGCTCCCCTTCTCAAATCTTCTGCTTATGCCAAGAGCCAGCTTCTGATCAGGCAGCGCAGTTGCAGCAAATGCATCCCACGAGTTGTTAAGGCTGCGCCCGAGTTCGGTAACTCTTTCTCTTACGTCAGGATTGGTGGCACTCTCATAAAGATCCAGATGAGCAGGCATGGCATCCGGCAACGAACGGTAGCCTGAACCGAGCGTCAGCCAGTCATTGCCTCCACCCTTCTCCTTCTGGTATTTGCTAAAAGTTGTGTATTGCCTGAATGCAGTGCCGTATGATACAAAAACCCTGTTCTCTGAAGGAATGCCTGTTGTTGAAATTTTTATGAAACCGCCGGAATAATCAGCGGGAAGTTCGGCCATGTGCGACTTCAGGATAAAAATATTCTCTATCATTGATGATGGTATAAGGTCAAATGAGAATGACCGTACATCCGCCTCCAGGCTCGGAGCTGTTGCATTATTCAGCCACACATTATTGTATCTCGAAGAGAGTCCTCTGACAACGATAAACCTGTCATCAACTATCGAGACTCCTGGCAGGCGCCTGACTACTTCCGATGCATCCTTGTCCTGTGTACGGCTTATCAGTTGAGCTGAGATGCCTGACACCACTACCGGGCTGCTCTTGATGCTGTTCATCACAGAGACCTCGCTGTCAGTCCGTTTTGTGGCAACAACTACTATATCTGCCAGTTCTACCGACGAGTCGGTCATTGTAACATTAATTGTGGAGATTGCTCCTTCCTTCACTGTTACTCCGTCAACCTTAACGGAAGCATAGGAAATGAAAGAAAAGGTGAGACTGTAGGTGCCTCCGGCCAGGGAAGAAATTATGAATCTTCCTTCTGCATCGGTTGAGGCGCCCCTCAGGGTTCCGTCAATGACGACATTCACGCCAGGCATTGTCTCACCCATAACCCTGTCACGAACCACACCTGTGATGCTGCCTCCTGACGCCTGGGAATAAGAGAGGAGAGGAATCATTAACAGAAGAATTAAAAGCAGATTGATCAGTTTTTTCATTTGATGGTTGACTTGATTTCAATGCAAAAGTCAGCCGCCAATGTTACAGCAGTGTAAAAAACCGGTTACGATTCAATTACACTTATATTACACGATTGTGACAGCAGATTCAGACTGCCCTACATAATAAATAGGGTGTCCCATTTGCATTATGAGACACCCTCTTCGTGTGGTCTGTGATTTTTTTGTTACCTGCTATTTCAGGAGCTCGTCAGCCTTTGCCTTCGCTTCGGCAAGCAGTTTATCCGCACGGCTGTCAGCCTCTGTAACAAGTTGCATGGCCCTTTTGTCTGCCTCCCTGTTCAGTGCCTCCGCTGCTCTCCGTGCGGCTGCAACGGCAATGGGACCATGTGCTTCGGCATCCTTCACAAGCTTCTTGCCTCTCAGGTCAGCCTCACTGCGTATAACTTCCGCAGATTTAGTCGCCTCCTCCCGAAGTATCCTTGCATTATCATCAGCCTCTTTCAATATCCTGTCTGCCTGTACCCTGGCAGCTTCGTTAACCCTGTCTGTCACCTCCTGCCTTATTGTGTCAGTAACAGCTTCCGCCACCGATGTGACACTGCCGCCAGCAAAAGAGGGCGTGATAGCCGGTGCGCGGACCGTGCCCCCTACATTGAGGTTTATCTTAATGACCTCCGGTGGCGCGGCAACAAAGCCCAGTGCAGCAGCCTGTGACGCAAAACTGCTCATAAGCGCCCCGGCAGCTTCACCCAGTTCCTCCCTGGGGATCTCAGCTTTTACCAGGTAATTAATGGTCCGGTCAAGTCCCTGGTCACCCGAGACATTAAGCCTGATCTTTCCCAGACTGACATCAAAAGGTTTGACGAACAATCTGCCATCATTTATAATAAATGTAGCCTTCAGGTCCTTTACAATGTTGGTATAGGCCGGGTCTATCTTCAGCACGCTCTTAATCTTGTCAAAACACCCGGATTCCACTATCTGAACCGATTCTGACCTTACCTCGCCGGTGCCGGAGAGGGTGTTGATCATCGGCATCATTCCTTGCCCGAGGATGCTGCTGAAGTCAATCTCTGCTGAGACATTGCCCGCCAGCCCCGCTGCTGCCGGCATGAGATGCCTGACAGTGTTGAAAGCGTCAAAGGCCTCTTTAATGTTTACGGCACTGATTAACATATCCGCATCAACCAGCGGCTTAAGGGTATCACGTGTGTCATACAGAGCATTCACCAGCAATGAGCCGCCGAGCGCCTTCATGCCGGTCTCGCTGACTGAAACCACGCCATCATGAACTAAAATGTTTCCTTTTACGTCACTTGCACTCAGGAATCCGTACCGCAGGCTGCCAACAAGGGCGTCAAGTGCAAAGTCTATGTCCTCAGGAATCCTGATCACCTCCATCGGGATGGTGTCAGTCTCTACAGTATCTGCAGGGAGGATATCCATTATCTCATTGAGATCAACCTTTTCTGACCTGACAGCAAGGTTACCCCTCAGAGTACCGTCAGAAAAAAGATACTGGATATAATTCTCCAGCTTCCCGGAAATGGAAAAGTCACTGCCCTGCCCCATTGTTGCCTTCATGGTGGCAAGCTCTGCCCAGGCAGGATTAAAGACGAGCTCTGCCTTGCTGATCTTAAGATCAGGCATGTCGGTCATTGACACTGCCATATCCGAAATGCCCATGTTGCCTGCTGCCCTGAATTGATCATACTCTTTGTTCTCAAGCATTGACATACGTCCGGCAAGATCAAGAGAGATATCCAGAATGCCGTTGAGCGTCATGCTGTCAAGCGGTATGGCCTGCTGAAGTTTTGCCAGGTCAATCTTCCCCTTTGCTATGGCATTGACTGCCGGGTCACTTAACGGGGTGGCTATGTTCAGGCTGAGGTCAAAGGGATTGCCGGCAAGCACAAAATGGAAACGGTTGATATCGGCTACGGTCCTGTCCATATCGGTGCCGTCAGTCTGTACCTTCCCACTGATAGTTATGTCTCTTATTTTTTCCGGCAGGGCGGGATAACTGATCATGCCATCACTCACCTGAAGATTTACTGCAACGTCAGGCAGCGTAGTGTCAGCAGAACTGTAAATGCCTTTAATCGCTCCGTTGAGGGTGACATTACCCGAGGCGTTCAGATCCTCATATCCCTTCATGTAAAAAGCAGGCACCAGGGAGAGAAGCGACTTGAAAGAGGTTTCCGGAGCGCTGAAAAGCATGTCAAGAGTAATGTCTTCACCGGGAATGGCTGCAGTCCCCGAAAAATTAAGGGAGATGTCATTCAGCTTCAGAACATTGTCCAGAAGGGTGAACCTCATCGAATCAAGCTGTGCATCTATCTCTGATATGAATGATACCGTTGCGTCAGTCAGCCATGCAACATTGTCCATGGCAAAATCGACGCTACCGGCATCAAGCTCCAGATCCAGGCCCGTGGCTGAACCGCTCATTTTGCCCGACAGCAGGAAATCAAGGTCTTTAACTGCAGCCGTCATATCCGATTCATGATCGGTGTAGCCCAGCCGGCCGTTGTTAATGACAAACCTGCGGAGAAGCAGCTTCAGTCCGGATTGTTCCTCTATATCGGCAACCGGCTCCCCGCTTGCGGGTGCACTTTCCGCCTCTGCCGTAACAGCCTCATAACTTGCCTCTTCCTGTATGGGCTCCCTCATGATATCCCAGTTGACCCTTCCCTCGCGGCTTATGATGAGATTTACCTGAGGTTCCTCAACAATGATGGATTTTATTTCATACCCGCCATCACCAAAAATACTCATCAGGTTAATTATTGTCGCCACCGACTTTATTGAGGCCAGGGTGTCTCCTTCAAATTCCCCTTTGTTTACCACTGTAAAACCGTCAAGGGTAAACCTGACGTCAGGAAATGAACGGAAAAGACTCAACCGGTATCCATCAAAGGTGATCATAGCTTCAACCTGTTGATTCATGCTCTTCACCACTTTCTCCCTGATGGCTTCCCTGAAAAGCACCGGCACCAGTATGCCGGCTGCAATTACCAGGGCCAGCAGTATAGCCGTAATAATTCCTGCAATCTTAACGGTATTTTTCATCTGTAATCAATTTAATTCTTAACGTTTCATGTTAGCAATCTCATTAAACTGCTTCCATTCATAGGTAGATTGAATAACAATACAGGCTTCATTCAGGCTCTTGTTGAAAACAGCACTTCAATTTATTCCTGCTTCTTGGGTAATCACCGATAAAAGTACGATTAATTCAGCGGATTATTACAAGTTGTCAGCCAGCTCTTATTGATGTTTCACCTGTCTTGCTGCCGGGGTGTCACGGGCACTGACCCAAAAGGGAATGATAACTAAAAAAATGTTGTACTTTTACTGGCCGATATACTCTTTTAGATTCATATTAACAGAGTTGTTCTTCACAGAAATGGACCGTTATCTTACAAAGAAAGACTGCAATAACTGTTACGCCAGGCCCGGGTGTTTCGTTCAGCGAATAAAACAGAATGATGAATTCTTCAATCTAAAGAAAAGCCATATCACATACAGAAAGGGGGAGACAATTGTCAAGGAGGGAACAAGAGTAACCGAGATACTATACGTCACAGAGGGCCTGTTAAAAGTATATATAGAAGGTCCCGAGAGAAATATTATTATAAAAGTCCTCACTTCCCATGATTTCATAGGACTTACTTCGCTGTTTGGTGATGACACCTTTTATTTTTCTGCCACAGCCCTTAAAGAAACAAGGGTCTGTTCCATTGATCGTCAGGCTATCAAGAGCCTTCTCACACAGTGTTGTGAGTTTTCAAGAGAACTGTCAAGCTGGTACTGCGAGAATTACAATATAATGCTGACCAAATGCCTTAACCTGGGACTCAGGCAGCTTCACGGCAAACTTGCCAATACACTGCTCTACCTCTCAAGAGAAAAATTCATGGCAGCAGATATCTTCTCCTATATAACCCGTAAAGACCTCGCAGAACTCTCAGGAATAGCGACAGAGAGTGTAGTAAGAATCCTTTCCGAATTCAATAATGAAAATATTATTGAACTTAAAGGAAAAAGGGTAGAGATCAAGGATATGGAACGCCTGAAGATCATAAGTCAAAAAGGCTAGTAATCTGCCTGCGGACTTTCTTATCACTCTCCTTCCAGTCTCATAGCGCACCAGACCCCGTACCAGAACTGCCTGAACCTGTTCTGCTCAATAAAATAATTGACGGATATCATGCGGACCTTTGACACCAAAGTGCTAATGATCACAAAATAAACACATTAATTTACCGATCTTTGTAATACAGGTATCGGAAGCCGGTATGACAGCCGGCTGCCATAGAAAATATCAATCGGAAAGGAGCAAGTCATGTACAGAAAGAAAAGTGAGATCATAGGTCATATACAGTCATATCACAGACAGGTGGCAAAGCTCTACCGTGATATCTCCGAAAAGACCACTGACAATGAAATGAAAAGCCTTGTCAACGAGCTCTGTGAACATGAAGAATCACGTGATAATTATCTTGAAAGACACAGGAAAATTGCTGAGGCCATGAACTGCTGGCTGGAATTTCCATGTGAAAGATTATCAGCACAGATCACCGAATGCTTCAGGAATCTTGAGCTTGGCACAGAGATCACCATGGAACAACTTGTTAAGATAGAGATGCACTTCGATGATTGTCTTATCAAGCTGTACAACATTCTCTCATCTGAGAATGCGATGAGTGAAACAGTGGCCAACACGTTTTATTACATGCTTAAAAAAACTGAAAAGGAGAAACGAATCCTGGCCACCATGCTCTATAACTCAGGCACCAGTCTTAAGATGGCTTTCTCAGAATAGCGTCTCAGCCATTTGCGCTGATAAGCCGGAGTGTTTCTTTCTTTCTTATGTGGATTCTTTTGCCTGATTGATCTATGATACCGTCAGAAGCAAATTCATTAAGAACTCTGCTGACACTCTCCCGTGATGCATCGACAAGGTTGCCTATTTCCTCCTGATTCACCGGGATGGTAAAAGTGTCAGACCCGTATATTCTCCCGGCCATCTCCAGCAAGACATCGGCAATCTTACCCCTTATTTGCTTCTGGGTCCTGTTCACACACCTGGTGAAAGCTTCCAGCTCATTCCTGCAGAGTTCGATCATTATCTCGTAGGAAAATTCAGGATTCTTTTCCATCAGGGACAAAAAAGTGGTAATATCTATGAAACAGGCCTCAGAAGGTTCTATCACAGTGACTGAATACTGGTTTATCTTATCCCCGAAGGTTGTTGGCAGTGCAAGATATGAGGGCGCCTTTACTATACGGACTATCTGCTCGTGGTAAGGGCCGGCTATGTGTATCTTCGCCAGACCTCTTCGGAGGTAAACCACATTTGTTGAAAATATCCCCTGCCTGATCAGGGTGTCTCCTTTCCTGAAAGTAACAAGCGCACAGTTGTAGGAAAGCTTGTCAATCTCCTCTCCTGTAAGAGTAGAGGCTGCTTTGGATTTCATCCCGCAAAGTCTGCAGATACTCTCCATCGTTTGCTTCTTTAGCCGGTTTGTGCCCCAAATCACAAAAATACAAAATATAGTTCACACGGGAAGAGAATGATTTTAGTTAATCTATCACTTTATTTGTTAATTAAATAACAGTAAAAAGAAATTAACTATGGAACCAAAAAAAATGTGTCTTGGTCTATTCACAGGCAGCGTTGACAAGCTGACAGCTGCCGGGGTTATTCTTTCAGGGGCAGCAGCGCTTGATATGAAGGTTGATATATATGTTCTGCTCCAGGGTGCCCGGGCCTTCAAGAAAGAAGTAGGGGATAATGCTGACGCACTGGCCATGGCAGAAAATCCGGATTTGAAGGATGAATTCATGGAGTCTCTCAGGAACCTCAACGTGAAGACCTGGGTTGAATTTTTCCGTGAAGCAAAGGAGATCACTGACGTGAAGGTTCATATCTGCGGCCTTGCAGGCAAGATCTGGGGCGGAGAGAATCTTGACGATTTTATTGATCTTGCTGACGATATCTGTGGTATAGGTGCTTATTTAAGTTCCTCGGAGGAGGCTGACATCAATCTCTTCATATAAAAACTCAGGCAGTCAATGACGGCACAATAGAATGACCCATGTAATTGAGCATCAAAGAAAAGACTAAATAAATTTCAGGCATCAAATAAATATTAAAATCAGTAATCATGACACAGGAAGAATTAAACAAAATTACGGTTGCAAAGACTGTAGACGCAAGAGGAACAGCATGCCCCGGCCCTTTGCTGGAAGCCAAGAAAGCTATAGGCACCATTAAATCGGGTGATGTTATGGAGGTGCTTTCAGCCGATGAAGGCACAAAGGCTGATATTCCGAAATGGTGCACCAAGCAGGGACATGAATTTCTCGGTACAATTGAAGAAAGCGGCTTTTTCAGGATTTTCCTCAAGAAGAGTTAGAGATGTCACTCCCGGAGAAAAGAAATGCCAGGATACTGGTCTTTTCTACTGAAAAGATTTCCGATCCCGCCATAGACATGGCGGGATTGCTTAAGCTTCACTATCCGCCTACCGTATACACAATAGCGGTACCCTGCTCATCAGGAATCAAACCCCGGTGGATCATCAGGGCGTATGAAAAGGGCTTTGACGGGGTTTTCATTGCAGCTGACGGCAGTGACTGCACATATGGTGAAACATGCACCGAGAAGACCGGGCAGATAGTGAGCCGCACCCATCAAATAATGAAAGAGAAAAAAATTGACCCGGCGAGGTTGCGTATGGCAGCTATCTGCTCAGTCTGCAGTGAGGCATTCGTGAAGCAGATAAAGAGCTTCAATCAGTACCTGTTACAATCTCTATCCACCTCATCATGACAGAAGAGAAAAAAAAGGCCTCATACGATGCACTGGTTATCGGCGGTGGCATAGCAGGCGGCGAGGCAGCCCTGAACATGGCAAACAACGGCTTCACCGTTCTGCTGATAGAGAAAGATCTCAGCATCGGCGGTAAAATGATTCACCTGAGCAAGGTATTCCCAACCCTTGACTGCTCCGCCTGTATTACCACCCCAAAGGTCTCGGAGATATCAAGGCATCCTCTGATAACCATCTATACCGGCAGTGAGGTCAGGAATATCAATAGATTGTCAGATACACTCTTCGAGGCTGACATTATAAAACATCCCCGTTATGTAACAGAGGAAGACTGTACGGGTTGTCAGCTTTGCGAACAGGCGTGTCCGGTGGTCGTAAGTGATCAGTACCAGTTTGGTTTTGTTGGTCGGAAGGCTGCCTACATACCATTCAGTATTGCCAGCCCGAGGGTAGCGGCAATAGATATTGAAAATTGTACGCTATGTGGTGCCTGTGAGAAAGCATGCCCGACAAAATGCATTGATTTTACGCAGCAATCTATAGAGTATCTTGTCAGAGTCAAAACAGTAATCATTGCCACAGGCTTTAACCTGTTTGACCCGCTAAAAATACCCAGGTTCGGCTATGGCAGATATAAGAATGTTATCACTGCCATGGAGATGGAGAGGCAGCTCGCTCCTACCCGTCCGTTCAATACCGTACTCAGACCTGGCGATGGCAAAGTGCCCGACAGACTCGCCTACGTCCTCTGTACCGGTTCACGTGACGTTACCATAGGGAATCCTATCTGCTCACAGATCTGTTGCATGTACTCCATAAAGCAGGCCCAATTGCTGATGGGAGCCCTCCCAATGGCTGATGTCACCATTTATTATATCAATATCAGGTCATTCGGAAAAGGATTCGAGGAATTCTATGACCAGGCAAAGGGCATGGGAGTAAACTTTGTCAAAGGCAAGATCGGGCTGATAAGCGAAAAGGAAAATGGCAACCTGATACTTCGGTATGAAGATGTCAACGCAAATACAGTGAAGGAGGCAGAGCATGACCTGGTTATACTGGCAACCGGAGTCGTTTCCAATCCTGACAATGCATCCTTCTTCACCAATAACAGCCTTAAACTGGATCCCTTCAGTTTTATATGCCAGACAGACATGCTGGCCAGTCCGGCACGCACCAGCATTGAAGGTGTTTTTGTTGCGGGAACAGCATCAGGTCCGATGGATATTCCCGATTCAATACTGTCAGCCGGCGCAGCCTCATCTGAGGCAATGAGTTACATAATCAGCAAGCAATGAACAGTAAGATAGGTGTTTACATATGCCATTGCGGCGGCAACATTTCCGATTACGTCAATGTAGAGGAGGTTAAGTCTGCTATTGCCGATGAAGAAGGTGTCTTTCTTGCAAAGACAACCATGTTCGCATGCAGCGATGCCACCCAGAAAGAGATGGTTGAGGATATCAAAACCAATGAACTGGACGGCCTGGTAGTAGCCTCATGCTCGCCCAAACTTCACCTGGTTACATTCAGGGCAGTGGCCGAGAGGGCAGAACTCAACAAGTACAATTACGTTCATGCCAATATCAGGGAGCAGGTATCATGGGCCCACTCAGATGACAAAGCCGGAGCTACCGCCAAAGCTATACAGCTTGTAAAATCAGCCATAGCTAAAGTACGCCTTGCCCACTCCCTTGATCCTATAGTGATACCATCAAAAAAGGCTGTTGCCGTTATAGGAGCTGGCGTTGCAGGCATGAGAGCTGCCATTGAACTGGCAGATATGGATTGCCCCGTAACCCTGATAGAAAGAGAACATTTTGTCGGGGGACGTGTGTCACAATGGGATATCCTCTTTACCACTAACCAGACAGGCAAGGAGCTTGTCACACGGCTTTATGACGCAATTATCAGCCGCGAAAATATTACACTTCTTACCGGGGCAGAGGTTGTAGCAAGCAGCGGAAGTATCGGGGATTATACGCTCAGAGTGAAAACTACTCCCAGGTACATAAACGAAATGTGCGATCCGGGAAATCTTCAGAAGGCAATTGATGCCTGTCCGGTTGAGGTTCCTGATGAATTCAACTTTAACATCACTGCAAGAAAGGCAATCTATCACAATTTCCCCAGCGAATATCCACAATATCCGGTGATCGATATAAAGAATTGCACAAGATGCGGTGAGTGTGAAAAAATATGCAAGAGCGTCGATTTTTCCCAGGAAGGGAAATTGGTTGACATAAAAGTAGGATCAATACTGATGGCAACCGGATTTGATCCCTACACCCCTTCTGATGGTGAGTTCGGTTACGGACAATTCGGCAATGTCATCACACTGCCTCAGTTCAAGCGGCTTGTGGACATTAATGACGCAACCCTTAAATACCGGGGACAGGTGATCAAGAACATTGCATATATCTATTGCGTCGGAAGCCGCCAGATAGAAGGCAGCGAGAGCAGTACAGGTGAGGAAACTCGGGGTGACGGCAATATTGCCAGTCATGACATCTCAGGAGACAACAGGTATTGTTCACGTTACTGTTGTACCTCAGTCATTCACGCAGCAATAGAGGCATCCAGGAAGTTCCACGGACTTAACAACTACCATTTCACGAGGGGCATAAGAACCTATGGCAAACAGGAACTTCTATATTCTGAATCCCTGAAAAACGGGGATATCTACCTGCAGTCATATGAAGATGACCCTCCAGTGGTTTACCTGGAGAACGGAGATACCATGGTAAAAATAAATGATATAATGACCGGCAGGCAGGAGGTTTCGGTAAAGGCAGACCTGGTTGTGCTGGTCACAGGGATGGTGCCCAGGGCGGATAATTCTGTGGGTTCACTCTTCAAAATTCCGAAAGGCAGAGATAACTTCTTCAATGAGATTCACATGAAGCTGCGGCCGGTTGAGACCGTCATTGACGGCATCACCATAGCCGGAGCATGCCAGGGACCCAAGAATATCACAGAATCAGTAAGCTCCGCCCTCTCCGCCGCAACAAAGTCGTTCTCATATGTAAGCAAAGGGGAACTGGAACTTGAACCCATCATCGCAGTCATTGACGGCGATCTGTGCTCCTGGTGCGGTCTTTGTGCTGAAGCCTGCCCCTTTGATGCAATAAGTATGGTAACGAAAGGCACAAAGGAGATTGCCGGGATAAACAACTCAATCTGCAAAGGTTGTGGAATGTGCCTCCCGGTCTGCCCGGTGAATGCCATCAACCTGACCGCATACTCTGACCGGGAGCTGGAGAGCATGATAGACGCCCTGGCAGAACAGATGAAGTGACTTTTAATCAGCATCCAAAAAAAGAATCATGGAAATCGAAAAAGGTAAGACATATAAGTACCTTAAGGAAAAGCGAGAAATCCCGGAATCTGTTAAGGAAAACCTGAAGAACTATACCAGAATCAAAAGGACAATTCTCGATGTCCTTAAGGAAGGCGATATGACAGTAGGACAAATATCTGAAAAAACCGGCCTGCCCCGGCATGATGTGCTCTATTACCTTATGACTCTGGCTAAATACGGCTTCGTGCAGACAGGTGGAATTGATGATATGGATGAATATTTCTATTATAAAATTAAGGCATAATGGCTTCAATCGATACTCAATTCGGCAATGACCTGAAGAAATTCGGCGCAATTGATTTTAATGCCTGTTATAATTGCGGGACATGCACTGCTGTATGCTCACTGTCGGACGAGCAGAATTCATTCCCGAGGGAAATGGTCAGGTTAAGTGTGCTGGGACTCAGGGATAATATCAATGCCTCTCTTAAGCCATGGCTGTGCTATTACTGTGGCCAGTGCACCACTCATTGCCCGCAGGATGCAAAACCTGCTGAACTGATGATGTCACTGAGAAGATACCTGACATCAGTATATGACTGGACCGGCCTTGGAAGAAAACTCTATACCTCCAAGGTATGGGAATTCGGGACAATAATATTTCTTTCCTTGATCATTCTTGCCCTGTTTGTATTCTTTCACGGACCGATGACAACTGAACTGACAGACCAGGGAGGAGTGAAACTGAACACATTTGCTCCATGGAAACAGGTAGAGATAGGCGACTGGATAATGGCCGGGCTACTCAGCTTCTTTCTTCTCTCTAACATTTTCAATATGTACCTGAAGATTGTCAGAAAGGAAAGAGGGCTCAAGATACCGCTGAAGCTTTACTTTACGGAGCTTTATTACCTGGTAATCCATTTCTTTACTCAGAAGCAGTTCTCAAAGTGTGATACCCTGGAAACAAAAAAGAAATTTGCCTTCAGCTCATACTGGGTGATCCACTGGTTCCTGATGAGCGGGTACGTAATCATGTTCATAATGATTGTCTTTTTCCTGGGATGGTTCCAGACTGACAATATATATCACTGGACCCACCCGCAACGTTTTCTGGGTTACTATGCCACTGCCGGCCTTACGGTGGGTGTCATATATTTCTTCATTGCCCGAATCAGAAAGAAGGATGAGAAGAGCAGGCACTCACACGTTACTGACTGGACATTCCTGGTCCTTCTCTTTATTACCACCATAACCGGAATACTGGTGCATATCTTCAGGGTCAACGGGATGCCTTACCCTACCTACTATACATATGTAATTCACCTGATGGTGCTCTTCCCGATGCTGATGATAGAAGTACCATTCTCAAAATGGTCACACCTCGCTTACAGGCCCTTCGCCATATATTTTGACCGCCTGGTGCAGGCTGCAAAAAAAAGCGTATAATCTGGTCGTTAATACTTAAATTTGTGATACCAAACTGCTCCGGGAAATAATGACCGGAGTGGTTTGGGTATGCAGGTATGCCCAACAGGAGACGATACAGGAAGATTCAGAGCCCTCCTGCCATGGAGGGATATAAGCCATTCGGCGTTCCCATGAGGGAGCTGGAGTCAGTTGTCATGTCAATGGAAGAGTATGAGGCGCTGCGGCTTGCTGATTATGAAAACCTGACACATGAGAAGGCTGCGGAAAAAATGAACATCTCCCGCCCCACTTTCACCCGGTTATATGACAGAGCACGCAAGAACGTGGCAAAAGCCTTCGTGGAAGGTAAAGCTATCCTTATCCGTGGCGGTACATTCATCTCAGGTGAATACTGGTACAGATGCAATAACTGTCACGAAACCATTGTGTCACTCACACCCGAAGAGAATTGTGACAAATGCAATTCCGCCAATATAGTGAGACTTGACACCCCCGATAACAATGAAACAAACAACGATAGCCGGTGAACGGGTTGCTTTTTGAACCGGAAAGAGAGGGTGACCTGAAAGTGTTGAAAGAAAAAATTCTGGCATGCAGGCAATGCGAACTGTCGCAGACACGTAACCATGTAATATTTGGCGAAGGAAACTACAAAGCCCCTTTGATGATCATAGGTGAGGCACCGGGAAGGGATGAGGATATTCAGGGCAGACCATTCGTCGGAAAATCAGGGCAATTGCTTGACAAAATACTTGAAGCATGCGGATTTACCCGCCAGCAGCACGTCTTTATCAGTAACATTGTCAAGTGCAGGCCTCCGGACAACAGGGTCCCATCACCCGCAGAGGCTTCCATATGCATGCCCTGGCTGATAAACCAGATAGAACTGATCAACCCGGGATTAATGATCCTACTGGGTTCCACTGCACTCAAATATATGGCAGGCCCTGACTATAAGATCACCCGTGACCGTGGTAAATGGATTTCATGCCAGGGCAGGCTGACAATGCCCGTCTATCACCCTGCTGCCTTATTGCGAGATCCCTCGCTTAAACGTGACACCTGGGAAGATTTCAAGAAAATTGTCTGGAAATACCGTGAGATGTATGACTCGCAGCACTATTCGGCACATGTCTGAACTGATAATCATAGAGATTTCATCATTATAGCAAAACCCATGAAAGTATTCGTTTTAACAGAAAACAATGCCGGAGCGGTTACCGCGGCGGAGCATGGTCTATCATACCTGATTGAACATGAGGGTATCAGGATACTTTTTGACACCGGCCAGAGCGATCTCTTTGTAAAGAACGCTGCCATTATGGGAGTCAGCCTCACGGACATTGATTTTATTATACTGAGCCACGGTCATTTCGACCATGGTAACGGGCTTGAACATCTCCCTGGTGGCACGCTGATTTGCCATCCCGGATGCTTCATCAAAAGATACAGGGGAAGTGACCACTCCTACATCGGGTTAAAGTTTTCAAAGGAGGAACTTGAATCGAGATTTAACCTGATCACATCAGAAGAACCATACCGGATCTCCGGATCTGCTGTTTTTGCCGGGGAGATACCACGGATCACACCCTTTGAATCACAAAAGACTTCATTCCTCCTTGAAGACGGAACACCTGATTTCGTGGCAGATGACAGCGCTCTCTTCTTTACCCTGCCTCAGGGGATCTTCATCATTACCGGATGCGGTCACGCCGGAATTGTCAACACTATTGAGCATGCCTTGAATGTCACAGGTGCTGAAAAAATCTTCGGTATAATGGGCGGATTCCACCTGAAGGAAGATGACCGGCAGACCAATGAGACAATCAGGCATCTTGCGAAAACAAAAGCAACACATATTATTCCCTCCCACTGCACAGCAGGCCCCGCGCTTGCAAGGTTCCGCACAACCTTTGACTCCAGACCCGTCAGAACCGGTGATATACTGACGTTCTGACAAAAAAACTGGCTTTTATTTCTCTCTGCCTGATAAAAAATATCTTTGAAGTGAACATATGTTCATTTTATTTATTATATTTGGGCATGTAATGTTTCAAATGTCAAACTTTAAAAATATCTGTTTATGCCATTAGGAGATCGCACCGGACCTTCGGGAATGGGTCCCGGAACCGGAAGAGCAATGGGTTATTGCTATGGATTTGATGCACCCGGATACACAAGGGGTCCGGGAAGAGGAATGGGCCGTGGAGGCTGGTCAGGGTACGGGCGAGGCATGGGTCGTGGCCGTGGTTTCATGGCAGGAAGAGGCCAGGGTTTCTACGGACAGGGTTATACTCCCGGTTATCCGGGTATCACGCCTGCCATTGACAGGGAGGATGAGATGAAGATGCTGAAAGCACAAATGGAATCACTTGAACGCTCACGGAAGGCCATTGAAAAGCGTCTCGGGGAACTGGGCAAAGAGTAACAGGCAGGACAGCATCCTGGCAGGGTTTTCTTTCGCGGTTGGTAGCGACTGGTTTATGTGCCGGATAGTCAGCAGGTTTTGAGAAATGCCGGCTGTTCCGGCACATTCAGTTTCATTCCGTTCACTCCCCTGTACTTGGTATAAGGATCATATTTAATCCCCAGTTTGTCAAGCAGGGGTTCCACAGCCACCTGATGCGTCTGGAGTCCTATGTCCCACGGATCATAGCCCAAAAGCAGCCCTGCCAGTTCCTCATAGGTGAGAACCGGTATTCCATAACCGTCGGATCCATAGGTTTTAGCTTCCATTTCTGAGATGACATACTGCCAACGGTCAAGGAAATAGGTGCAACCCGGGCAGTTGGCAATAATCAGGTCAGGGTGGAACGGGGCCATTGATTCAAACTTCTTTCTGGAGTTGGCCACAGAATAGCCGCGGTTTGATTTTATTATATATTGCCTGAATCCAAATCCGCAGCAGTGACGACGTTCAGGATAATCAACCTGGTCACCGCCCCATGAATCTATTAGTCCTGCAAGAACATAAGGAAACTCAGCCCCTCCTATTCCCTTTTCAGGAAAAATCTTGGCATAGTGGCAGCCAATATGATCTACCACTTTAAGTGGTTCACCGGTTGAAGCGTTTACCAGTCTCTTCTTAATCTTTGCCGCAAGCTTGTCCCTGAATTTGTAGATCACATCACTGGCATGGACCAGGTTTTCTGGTATCACAAATGTTTTACCGGTAGCATTATAAAGTGCCTCGTGTGCCCTCTTTTCAATATCCGGATTATGTTTCCAGGTCTCCAGGACCTCCACATAGATTCCGAAGGATGTAACGCATGATACAACAAAGTTTTTATATCCCGCCTCATTCATCAGTGCAAACTGGCGCGCCACCACCGTCATAATGGTTTCAAAGGGAAGAACGCCGGAATGATAGGCAATACCGGTGCATGAGGTCTGACGCGGATCATCAAACACATCCAGCCCCAGTTCATCCTTCAATATATGGAGGTACAATCCTTCTGCGGCAGGAAAGAAGTTTTGCCTGATGCAGCTTCTTGCAAAATAGTAATGGTCATCGGCTATCTCCTTCTGATATGCCTCCCAGATCTCATTTCTCCTGTTCTTCGCCATTATTCAGCATATTAAAGTATTCATCCCTTTCCCCTGTGAACTCTTTGCCGGACTCAGCCGCTTTCTTTGCGGAAAATTCCTCGATCTTATTGAAGCGTGCTGTGCCTCCGGTCTCATCGAAAATTTTCCGCAGGTCTTCGAGCGACTCCTTCGCGGTGTTCCTTAGAGTGCCGGCCTTGGTCTGACGGTAGCTGGTACCAAACCGGGAGAGGGTGTTCTCCCTGTTTTCCCTGAGCCACTCCCACACCGGTCCCTGCTCCGGGTACCATTCGTTCCTGACCTCATCAATATATACGCAGTAACCATATTTGAGTATATGATCCCCAACCGTTCGCTTGACCACCAGTTGCTTTCGGCCCTCGGCACTCTCTGCAAAGAGTCCTGTCTCAATGGAAAGAGACCGGAGCGACTGTATTATGTAGCACGGCACATTGCCCCTGGGACACCTGGTCTTGCATGACAGGCATTCGCCGCATCTCCAGATGGTGTCACTCTTCAGCAGTTCAAGGAGCAGCGACTCATTCTTCTGCTGAACAGTATCAACAACCATTCTCGGATCATAATCGCTCACTTCGGCAGCCGGGCAGACAGATGTGCAGATACCGCAGTTAATGCAGGCATTCAAACCTTCGCGATAGCGCACATCCTTTTCCAGCTCACTGTAAAGACTTTTCATGATCTCATTGGTCTTTTTGATTGAAGCGAAGGATTGAAAACGACGAAACTGCCTGTTTCAATCCCAAGATATTCAGAGATGACATTGCACTTGGCCATCAGAAGGAAGAATATTCTCCCGTCAGCTTCACCTATCAGCCCTTCCAGGTTCCCCTGACCCTTTGAAATGATAAGGTCAGCCTCACGAAAATACCTCTGAAATTCCTCCCCGGACCTGGAAAGGTCTGTCGTTGGGGAAGCATGCCCGCTTGATATTACCTTTGCCAGTGAGGTCATGCCTGTATATTCAGCATCCTCCATCGTGGCATCATTGATGGCAGGTCCCCCGCGTACTGAGAAAACTAATCCCGGATGCGCAATCTGACTTATGAATAGTTTGTCGAAGACAATCTCCCCCGCGTTGTCCCCGATATAAAGTACGGATTTCGCCCGTTTGAGGGCCTGTTTTAGCTGAAGTGAGTGATCCACAGCCAGCTCTGAATGCAGAACCCTCTCAAGAGTACCATCAAGATCACAACTGTCATTAACCGCAAAATCAATGATATTTCCAGCTATGGCAAGCCTGAGCGCCGTGAGGAACGGATCATCCGACTCTGCAACCTTTTTGCTGAGATCATTGTACATGGCCAGTGCAATATCATTGCTCTCACGCTTAGCATCCCAGAAAGGATCAGGATCATTCACATACGAGCGGTAAAGCTCCTGTATGTCATGTGCACACTGAGGGGCAGAAATGTCATTCCATTTTTCATTCAGGATGGTGAGGAGGTTGTGAGTGAAACGCTCCTTTTCAGCAGAAGTGATATCAGCTTTTTCAAGCCTGTTACCATACGATTTCATCAGGCAGTATATGCAGCGGTAGTCAGAAATCATCCCTGGATCTTAATGTTTTGGCAATAAAAGTTACCCGGCAAATATAATGAACATATGTTCATAAAAAGGTGGTAAATAGTCGTAATTTCACATCTGCTGACTGAGTTCCATTTTGGCACTCAACAGGGCTCTCTGTTCAACAAATCCGGGGATTAGGAGATTTTGTTGAATAGCAATAAGGAAATTATTATATATTTGCACCACAAAAGGTCCCGTAGCTTAATTGAATAGAGCATCTGACTACGGATCAGAAGGTTACAGGTTTGAGTCCTGTCGGGATCAC
>JAAZBN010000191.1 GCA_012513795.1 Bacteroidales bacterium
ATTGTACGAATCCGTATATCGCCATTGCGAGGAAAATGATGTATTGAACTGAAACGAGCATGATGCCGCGCATTGCGTACATCGCAATGCTCATAATGTTGACAAGGATCCACAGTATCCAGTTCTCAAGCTTCAGCCGCGCACATAGGAGTGATGCAGCTATGCTCATCACAGCGATCATGGCATCTGTATACACGAATGTGGCCCTTACAGGGAAAAAGTCAGGAAGCCAGAGATGGATTTTGCCCATGACTGTGCCCATGGCCAGCGCCATGGCAATGATTCCCGCCACCCAGAAAACCCTTCCCTTGTGACTTAACAGCGTCACAGGCTCGTCACCGTTGCTGCTCTGCCTCCTCCAGTTGAACCATCCGTAGATAGCGTTGCAGAAGAAAAATACCTGCAGCACCATAGCCGAATAGAGATTCACCTGGTAGTAAAGCATGAAGAAGAGCACGGCATTGACAAGTGCAAAGATCCAGGTGATTATATTTGCCCTGGCTGCATACCAGACGGCTGCCAGCCCGGTGAGCACGGCAAGCAGTTCAAGCAGGCTCATCCGGTAGCCGAGGAGGTCGAAGAGGGTGGTGTCGATGTTGAACATAGGTCTGAGGGTCTGAGGGTCTGAGGTCTGAAGGTCTGAAGGTCTTGAAGAAATTAGTTATGCAGGTATTTGGCAGGGTTGCGGAGAAAAATCTCAACCGGAAGTACCAGAATATTATTATGCTTCATAGGTATCGAACCCCTGTACAGAAGAATCAGCTTCGATTCAGGATAGTCATCCCCGAAGGCCCTGAGTCCGTTATAATCCACCGGATTTAATATTGAAGCACTCTTAACCTCAATTGCAGAAAAAACATTACTTCCATAAAGTACAAAGTCAACCTCGTTGCCTGCAAGGGATCTCCAGTAATATAGCTGAGCATCATTCAGAGAATAATCAATTATTGCACGAAGATGCTGGCCTACCAATCCTTCCAGGGCAGGCCCCGCAATCTCGGACTCGGTGTCCAGAGGACCTCTTTGCCTCAACCGACGATATAATCCGCTGTCGAACAGGAAGAACTTCGGGTGCGATGCTGTCTTACGCTTGGCTCTCCTGGCAAAAACCGGCAACCGGTAAGCCAAGAGGAGATCCTCAAGAATATCAAAATATCCGGTGATAATATTTCTTGACACCTGGCATTCACGGGCGACATTACTGATATTCAGAACTGATCCGTGCGAGTAACTGACTATTTCAAGAAACCTGGAGAAAGCGCCAAGATTTCGGACAAGGCCTTCTGCCTGAACCTCTTCACGAAGATATATATCAACATAAGCAGACAGGCTCTGCACAGGATCCATACTTCTATCAACCACGGGTATCAATCCCGTCCCGAGGGATTTTTCCAGACTGAAGTCATCTCCAAGCTCCTCCGCGGTAAAAGGATGCATAATACACCTCAGGGCCCGCCCTCCGAGCATATCAGCTCCACCCATCTTTAGTTTCCGTGCACTTGATCCGGTCAGAATAAATCTTATTTTTCTTTCCTCCATGAGTTTATGCACCACATCCAGAACAGAAGGAACTTTTTGAACCTCGTCCACAATCACCAGGCCGGGATTCAGGGCTGCTACACTCTTCTCAAGAGTTTCCGGAAAGGCTGAATATGTTCTGAAAGTCTCAGGATCAAGAAAGTCTATATACAAAACATCATCAGAAATCAATGTCTTTACAAATGTTGACTTCCCGGTTCCCCTGGGCCCAAAGAGAAAAAATGACCCTTCAGGTACCTTTATATGTCTAATTTTGTTGGTCATTCCTGCAAATTTAGACCTATTTTGCATATCTCACAATCATTTTTTGACCTTTCTTAGTATTTTAATGAGTTTTTTTAGCTTTATGGCATCAGAATATGTCACCAGCAGAAGAATACAAATCCAGATCACAACGTTATGTCCGGGAGACCGAACGGCTGCGGAAGCTGTCTGACCGGCTTTCGATGGCACGGCTCGCAGCGTTTGCAGGAGGACTGGTGCTGTTCGCTGTGCTTCTGTCATTCTCGGTCTTTGCAGCCGTGGTCACCCTGGCTGCGGTGCTCATCGTCTTCATTTGGCTGGTTATAAAATACGAAAACACAGAGAAAAGCAGAAAGCGGTTTCTTCGTCTGGCGGAGATCAACAGGCTGGAACTGAAATGCCTGGACGGCGACTTCTCCGGCTTTAAAACCGGTGAAGAATATGCTGTAAGAGACCACCCTTATACATATGACCTTGATATCTTCGGGAAAGCCTCACTCTTCCAGTATCTGTGCCGCACCACCAGCAGGCCGGCCTCTGACCGGCTTGCAGAGTTCCTGAAACAACCTGCGCCCCGGGAGGAAATCGTGTCACGCCAGAAGGCTGTTGCAGAACTGCAGCCGATGACAGACTGGCGCCAGGAGCTGATGACCCTGGGTTACCTGAATGCCGGCGCCGCCAATGACCCTGCACCATTGATACAATGGCTCGGAAGTGATGACCTCTTCCAGAAAACCAGAGGAGAGAAAATCATTACAGGATGCCTCAGCCTCCTTGCCTTGGCAGCGCTAATATCCGTAATAACAGGGCTTCCGGCGGCGATACTCGCCCCTGTGTTCGGGGTGAACTTCATCTTCTACTTCACACGGTTCAGGAGGATCTCGAGACTGCAGGAACAGGTGAGCCGGTCGTCAGACCTGCTGAAAGCATACTCCGTCATCATCAAACTGATAGAAACCCGCAACTTCGCCTCTCCCCTGCTGCAGAAACTGAAGTCGGCATTCATGGATGAGATCGCGGCATCAGACCGGATAAGGCAGCTTTCGAAGCTTGTGGGCAGGCTCGACTACAGGCTGAACGTGCTTATTTCCGCACCTCTCAACCTTCTTTTCTTTACCGACATTCACTTCTGCCTCGCCCTGGAGAAGTGGAAACGTGAACATGCCCCGCGCATACCAGCCTGGTTTGCCGCGATGGCGGAATTCGAGGCGCTGGCTTCACTGGCAAATATGGCTTTCAACAATCCAGACTGGGTTTATCCGCAGGTGACTGAAGACTATTTTGTTTTCAGGGCGGAAGATATGGGCCATCCGCTCATTCCTGCCGGCAGGCGGATCAGCAACAGCTTCACCGCAGAGGGAGCCGGAAAAGCCATCATTGTGACCGGATCGAACATGTCGGGCAAGAGCACTTTCCTCCGTACCTGCGGGGTGAATGCCGTACTGGCCTTTGCCGGGGCCCCGGTTTGCGCCTCAGCGTTCACCGTCTCGCTGGTAAGGCTCCATTCCAGCATGCGGATATCAGACTCACTTGAAGAGAATATCTCCTCATTCTATGCCGAGCTGCGGCGACTGAGAGCTATCATCTCCGGAGCAGAATCAGATCCGAAGGTATTCCTGCTGCTCGATGAGATCCTCCGGGGCACCAACTCCGACGACAGGTATACCGGCTCGGTGGCACTGATAAAACAATTGACCGGTTACGGTGCCGTGACCATGGTGGCAACGCATGACCTTCGTCTCGCCGGGCTGGAACAGGAGCTGCCCGACGCTATTGAGAACTATCATTTTGATGTGAAAGTCAATGATGAAGAACTCTTCTTCGACTACCTGCTTACCCCTGGTATCTGCTCAAGCTTCAACGCCTCACTGCTGATGAAGAAGATGGGCATAAAGGTCTGAAGGTCTGGTCGCCTTTGGGAGCTGTCTTGCAGTCATGCGGTCCTGCAGTCTCTAGTTCTGTTAACAGAACAGATAAAGGTCATTTCTGTTGTATTAATGAAACATCTTTGAAGGCAGAGCTAGAAAATGCGAAAAATGTCGCAACGAAATCATTCGCAAAACTCTAAGAAACATCTGGCAGCATAATATCAGCGGTGTAATCTTGAGATCACACTGTTCACCTTTTCCTCATCGCTCAGACTTCCGTCTATCCAGTGAATGGCAATGCCGCGGCGTTCCATTCCGCGGAACCAGGTCATCTGGCGCTTGGCGAAACGATGTATCTCTACCTCCAGCTTCTGAACCATCTCTTCTCGCGAAAGCCTGTTCATCAGGTAAAGGGTTATATACTTGTATTCCAGCCCGTAATAGATCAGATCATCAGGATGAATACCCCCTGCCAGCAGCTGCTGCACCTCCTCAATCATCCCTTCATCGAGCCGTGTGCGCAGCCTGTCGCTGATACGCTGCCGCCGGGTCTCACGGTCAACAAACACCGCCGTCACCAGCGGATTCCTGACAGGAAAAGGGCTGTCATCAAACGGGTGAGAGGAGTAGTAATCAGCTATCTCTATAGCTCGCACCGCCCTTTTTATGGTATCAACATCTGTCTTGTTGTGCAGGCTCTTATATTGCGAGAGTATCTCCGTCAGCTCCTCAAGCGAACGCCCCGCAAGCAGGGCACGCAGAGTCGTATTGACAGGCACCTGCACCAGCCGGTACCCGCTCACGATACTGTCAACATACATCCCCGAGCCGCCGCAGACCACCGGGAACACACCCCGCGCAGACATTTCTTCGAAGACCTTCAGGAAATCGCGCTGGTACTCATATACATTGTACCTGTATCCCGCATCAACGATATCCACCATGTGCACCGGCACCCTCCGGCCGTCAACAGTATAATCCGACAGGTCCTTGCCCGTCCCGACATCCATTCCGCGGTAAACCTGCCTTGAATCAGCACTGATCACCTCCCCTTCCAGCCTGTCTGCAACCAGCGCCGCCAGCCTCGTCTTGCCCGTGGCAGTAGGACCGGTAATCACCAAAATATCATGCATCAGCTTGTCCATCAGAAATTAAAGATAGCGATTAAGAGGTCAGGGTATTACATTTTTGTTTAATTTTGCCGTTCGCTAACAGAAAGAGGTCATGGACTTCAGGTTTCTATATCACAGAACAAAATATTTCATCATCAATCCCGGCAAGGCATGGGATGTGGTTCATCGTGAGAACAGGCCAATGCAGTTTGTCAGGGGAAGCTTTTTCCTCCCGCTGATAATCCTTGTCACCGTAAGTGCCTTTCTGGGTTCCGGGCTGTTTATAAACACCACTCTCAAACCAATGTACTCGGTATTGACAGCTATCAATACCTTCCTCTTTCTCTACCTCGGCATCTACGCCTCTGCCTTTGTTGTCAAAGAGATAATGAAGGCAATGGACCTGGGGAATGATTTCGTGGTGGCGTTCAAGCTGGTGTCCTACTCCATGGCCCCGATATTCCTGTCGCTGGCAATCAGCAAACTATTTGAATCTCTGCTCTTTATCAATGTACTTGGCCTGTATGGCCTCTATATCTTATGGTTAGGGATGGAGGAGATGGTCAACCCGCCTGAGCATAAAAAGCTCCCGCTGATAATTGCTGCGCTAGCAGCCATGCTTATAATTTTCTTTCTCCTCCAGGTAATCCTGACAAAACTGACCGAGGCAGCTTACTTTGCCATCTTCGCCTGACCAGAAACATGAGGAGTGATCACAGCAATATTGTCATTAAGAATCGCAGGGCATCGCATGACTATGAATTCCTCGAAAAACTCATTGCAGGCATCAAGCTTACAGGCACCGAGATAAAATCTATCCGTGCCGGGAAAGCCACACTGACCGATTCATTCTGTGCTTTCCGCAACGGCGAACTCTTTGTGACCGGCATGCATATCTCCGAGTATTACTGGGGAAACATCAACAACCATGATCCGCTCGGTGAAAGGAAGCTGTTGCTGACGCGAAAGGAGCTCCGCAGGTGGGAAAGGAAGGTCAATGAGACAGGACTGACAATCATTGTCACGAAGGTATTCATCAATGACCGAGGGCTGGCAAAAGCCGAAATAGCACTTGCAAAGGGCAAAAAGCAGTATGACAAGCGCGACACTCTCAAGAAGCGTGATCATGACCGCGAGATGGACCACCACGTCAAGGAGCGAGGCAGGTAATCAGAAAGCTCCCCCCGTCAGCAGCATCCGGACAAATCAGTGTATCTGTCCGGCGCATAGGCCGCAGAGTAATCAGAAGTTCGGGCTCAGGAGGTACCTTGAGTAGAACTGGTCAATATAGGCCACCGCATCCTCGGCCTCATCAACTATCCGGAAAATATTCAGGTCCTCAGGAGAGATATTATGCTCCTCGTTCAGCATCACCTCGGTGACCCAGTCGAACAGCCCCGACCAGTACTTCGTTCCTACCAGCACTATCGGGAATCGCCCGATCTTCTTTGTCTGAATCAGGGTGATGGCCTCGAAGAGCTCATCAAATGTCCCGAAGCCGCCGGGAAGTACTATGAACCCCTGGGCATATTTCATGAACATCACCTTGCGGACGAAGAAATAATCGTATGTGATAAGCTTGTCGCGGTCAATATAGGGATTGGCCTTCTGCTCAAACGGCAGGTCAATGTTAATACCTATTGATTTGCCGTTGCCGCGTTTTGCACCTTTGTTGGCCGCCTCCATAATGCCCGGGCCGCCGCCGGTGATGACACCGTAACCCTTCTGTGTCAGCTGATAGGCTATCTCTTCTGCAAGCTTGTAGTACTTATTGTTGAAATGCGTTCTGGCCGAGCCAAAGACGGCCACGCTCGGACCAATCCTCGAAAGCTTTTCGAATCCTTCAACCAGTTCGGCAATGATCTTGAAAACCCTCCAGGAGTCCATCGTATGGATCTCGTTCCAGGTCTTTGGTTCAAACGCTTCCTTTATCAGGTCCTTCTCCTTTGCTTCGTCCATAAATATAATTTTAGGCATTAAATATACTCTTTTTAGTGTTTCAGAACGGGTGCCAGAAACTGTCCCGTATAATTATCCTTTACCTCTGCAATCTCTTCAGGCGTCCCTGTGAAGATAACCTCTCCTCCGCCACGTCCACCCTCCCTGCCGAGGTCAACTATATAGTCAGCAACCTTGATCACATCCATATTATGCTCAATTACCATCACCGTATTTCCCCGCTCAACCAGCCTCTCAAGCACCTCGAGCAGAACCTTCACATCATCAAAATGAAGCCCGGTGGTGGGTTCATCAAGGATATACAGTGTGCGACCGGTATCACGTCTTGAGAGCTCGGTGGCCAGCTTGACGCGCTGCGACTCACCGCCTGATAGTGTTGTAGATGGCTGCCCAAGCCTGACGTAGCCGAGGCCCACATCCTGCAATGTCTTTATCTTGTGATATATAGAAGGAATGCCCTTGAAAAACTCCACGGCATCATCTATAGTCATCTCCAGAACATCATTGATTGACCGCCCCTTGAATTTCACCTCGAGGGTCTCCCTGTTGTAACGCATGCCCCCGCAGTCGGGACACATCACATACACGTCGGGCAGGAAGTTCATCTCAATGGTCTTGACCCCGGCGCCCTCGCACCCTTCGCACCGGCCGCCTTTAACATTGAATGAGAAGCGTCCCGGCCCGAATCCCCTGACTTTCGCGTCAGGCGTCATGGCGAAGAGGCTGCGGATATCAGTGAAGACACCGGTATAAGTTGCAGGATTAGATCTGGGCGTTCGGCCTATGGGGGCCTGGTCAACCTCTATCACCTTGTCAATGCTCTCCAGTCCTTCAATAGATTCATACGGCAGGGGTGCCCTTGCCGCTCCGTGCAGCTTCTTTGCAAGGGCCGGGTGGAGGGTCTGGTTGATCAGTGACGACTTGCCGCTGCCGGAGACACCGGTGATGCAGATGAACGTGCCCAGGGGCACCTTCATGGTCACCCTCTTCAGGTTGTTGCCGGTAGCGCCGGTGATGGTCAGCTGTTTGCCGTTGCCCTCCCTCCTCTTCTTCGGGACCTCAATGGCTTTTGCACCGTTCAGGTAGGCAGCAGTCAGGGTGTCAGCCTTAAGTATCTCTTCCGGTGTGCCTTCGGCGACGATCATCCCGCCATGTACGCCGGCCCCGGGACCGATATCAATGATATGGTCAGCGCTGAGGATCATATCACGGTCGTGCTCCACCACTATGACCGAGTTACCTGCATCGCGAAGGCTGCGAAGCGCCTCTATCAGCCTGCGGTTGTCGCGCTGGTGCAGCCCTATGCTCGGCTCATCCAGGATATACAGCACGTTGACCAGCTTAGAGCCTATCTGCGTTGCCAGCCTGATACGCTGGCTCTCGCCACCGGAAAGGGTGCGGGCCCCGCGGTTCAGTGCCAGGTAATCAAGCCCCACGTCAAGGAGGAATCCCAGACGCGAGCGTATCTCCTTCAGTATCTCAGAAGCTATCTTCTTTTGCCGCTCTGACATATCGTCAGTCACGTTCTCAAGGTAATCCCTGAGCTCGTTGAGGTCCATAGCGGCAAGCTCACCAATATTCTTACCGCCGATGCGGAACCAGAGAGCCTCCTTCTTCAGCCTTGTACCGTTACACTCGGGGCAGACATGGTACTGGATATAGTTCTCCCTGCCTTTCCCTTTACCGTTGGCAGCACGGCCACTCATAGCCTCCATGTTACCAACGTAATTGACTACTCCCTCAAAGGTCATGAAGTAGTTGGAAGTGACCCCCAGCGGGGTATTTGACAGCTTCAGCACCTCGTCAGAGCCGAAGAATATCCTGTTCTGAACATCCTCAGGGATCTCACCAACGGGGGTATCAACGGTAAAGCCGTACTTCTCACCCAGGGCTTCGATCATCCAGAAGATCCAGATGTTACGGTATTTGCCGAGAGGCTCTATCCCTCCCTTACGTATGCTGAGCGTGGGGTCAGGCATCATCCGGCTGATATCGACTTCGGATATCTCACCCAGCCCGTTGCACTTCGGGCATGCGCCCTGCGGCGAATTAAACGAGAAGGTGTGCGGCGCCGGCTCATTGTACGAGATGCCGGTTACAGGGCACATCAGATGGCGGCTGTAATATCTCAGGCTGCTGTCACCGGCGTCCAACAACGCCATGATGCCGTCGCCCTGGTCAAGAGCCAGCAGCACAGCATCATGAAGCCTCTTTTCAGTCACATGGCCCACCTGGAATTTGTCAA
>JAAZBN010000192.1 GCA_012513795.1 Bacteroidales bacterium
AGCGTGTATTTTTGCAGCCTGTCAGGCTCCGGGGAGAGAGTGATTACCCTGTTGTCAAAATATACTTTATACTTCAGCATATGGACGAAACCGCTAAGAAAACCGCAGAATACCTACTGCAAATTAAAGCAATTAAATTGCAACCGGCAAAACCTTTTACCTGGGCGTCAGGGTGGAAGTCGCCCATCTATTGTGACAACCGTAAAACCCTTTCCTTCCCTGAGGTGCGCGGTTTTATACGCGACTCCTTCAGCGAAAGGGTCAGGGAGCTCTACCCGGAGGCTGATCTTATTGCAGGAGTGGCAACAGGTGCCATTGCCCACGGAGCCCTGGTGGCTGACACTACCGGGTTGCCGTTCATCTATGTCCGGTCAGGAGCAAAGGATCACGGTCTGGGGAACCAGATAGAGGGTCATTTTGAACCGAAGCAGAAGGTGGTTGTTATAGAAGACCTTATCTCTACCGGCGGGAGCAGCCTGGGTGCAGTCAGAGCACTCCGTGAGGCAGGTTGTGAAGTACTGGGCATGATAGCCATATTCACCTACGGTTTTGCAAAGGCCGTTGATGCCTTCGCGGCTGAACAGTGCAGGCTTGACACCCTCAGCAACTACAGTGTGCTGGTTGATATGGCTGCAGCATCAGGATATATCACGCAGAACGATATAGAGACGCTGAAGCAGTGGCGCCGGGACCCGGCTGAATGGGGAAGGTGAGCGAAGGAAGCATACCGGAGGAGGGCAGAGTTGCAGGATGGATGAGCATCCGGTGCCCGCAACGGGAGCAGACTAAAGAAAACACTTATTTACATAAAAAGAATTTAATTGACCGGGATGAGTCCGATGACAACATATACCAGCAGAAGGGGAGAAGTGCCTTGTGGAGACGGTGATCTCTATGCCTTTCTGACCGACATGAGGAACTTCGGTTCGGTAATACCGGGCGGAACGGTGACCGAATGGGAAGCCACCGAGGACCGTTGCAGCTTCAAGGCTGATGGTGTGGGCCGGATAACCGCTTCACTGTCAGAGGCCCTGCCTCATTCCATGATAACCTATGAGGCGGAGTCATTCCTCACCGGCAAGGTGAAGGTGAGGGTTAATATTGAGTATATCAGTAATATGAGGTCAGCTGTGCGTATAGACACCGGCCTGAACATGAATCCCCTGATGAAGATGATCATCGGCGATGCCGCCGGCAGGTACCTGGAACAACTGATGGATATGGTAGAGTCATACGGAGGCTATGACCGGGTCAGAGGATGTAATCAATCTCCCTGAAAGCATACTGACACCTGACATTGTTCCTCCTCATGACAGAAAGCATCCCGTCAGGCATGACTCTTTCGATCATTCCCTCGAATATCCCTTCGCTATCCGTGAACTGATGCCATTCCCCTGCCCGGAACAGGACAGCCTGATACTCCTCTTCCAGAATACCTGCCTTTCCTCTTATGACCATCTCATATCTTCTGTCGAGAAAGGCCATGAGCTGCCCGCTGATGACCTGCAGATCAAGGTCATTGCCGGTTATCTGTTTGAGAGATATGGGATTAGGGGCGTCACTTATGAAAACGGTCTGGTTGACATTAAGTCCTATGCCTGCTATGGTGGAACCCAGCCTCTCACCCATAATACTGTTCTCAATCAGTATGCCTGCAATTTTGTCATTCCCTGCGTAAATGTCATTGGGCCATTTTATCGTTGCTTCAGGGGTATAAAGTGACACCAGGTCATGCACGGCCAGGGCAACCATGCGCGAGATAATAAACTGGTCAGCCGGCCTGATCATCACCGGATAGATTATAATGCTCATAATCAGGTTTTTGCCCGGCTCACTCTCCCAGCTGTTCCCCTGCTGGCCCCTGCCGCTCTCCTGGTATGAGGCAGTAATTACCGTCCCTTCAGCAGGGGTTGTCTTCCTGAGCAGCCCTGCCGCCACTGAATTGGTTGATGACACTTTTTCAAAGTGCCTGACATCTGTCCCTATAATCATGATAATCAATCTTATGGCAGTCCTCGTCTGAGCATCAGCAGGAGTCGTGCAT
>JAAZBN010000193.1 GCA_012513795.1 Bacteroidales bacterium
AAGCTCAAGTCGCTTAATTTCGTGCCATACAGTCGTGATCATCTCGTTTCAATACTCACTTCAGGTGAGCGTGTTGACGGCTCCAGCCTCTTTTCGTTCATTGAGGCAGGCTCAAGTGACCTTTATGTGATGCCCCGTTACCGCACTGCTTTTGTCAATCCCTTTACCCAGGCCCCTACGCTTGAGATACTCTGTTCATTTTACAACTCGGAAGGCAGGCCTCTGGAAAGCTCTCCGGAATATATTCTCCGCAAGGCGATAAAGGGGTTCACTGCCTCCACAGGGTATACCATCAGGGCTCTCGGAGAGCTGGAATACTATGTAAGGTCAGCAAGCGAAGAGCTTTATCCGCTCTTTGACCAGAAAGGATACCATCAGTCGAAGCCCTTTGCCAAGTTTGAGGATCTGCGCGTGGAAGCCCTCGAGCTATGTGCCAGGGCTGGCTGCCACATCAAGTACGGACACTCGGAAGTGGGCAGCTTTTCAAAGGATGGAGACGACTTCGAACAGCACGAGATTGAGTTCCTGCACGTTCCTCTGGATGAGGCAGTGGAGCAGCTTCTGATTGCCAAATGGATTCTCCGCATGCTTGGTTACAAGTATGGTGTGGAGGTGAGTTTCGCGCCGAAGATCACCGTGGGCAAAGCCGGATCAGGCATGCATATCCATCTCATGCTTGAGAAGGATGGCCGCAACCTGATGATTGAGGATGGCAGGCTGAGTGACATTGCCAGAAGAATGATTGCCGGTATCCTTGATTTGAGCAAGGGTCTTACGGCATTCGGAAACACTATTCCGACATCCTACCTGAGGCTGGTTCCTCACCAGGAGGCTCCGACGAACATCTGCTGGGGCGACCGCAACCGGTCAGTGCTGGTAAGGGTTCCCCTTGGTTGGCTGGGTGCATCACAGATGATTCATGATGCCAATCCTGCTGAGCCCTCTGGTCCGGCAGAGAAGGTCTCAAGGCAGACCGTTGAGCTCCGTTCACCTGACGGCTCGGCGGATATCTATCTTCTCATGGCGGGCATTGCCGTGGCCATAAGACATGGCCTGGAGATGCCGGGGGCGCTGGAGATGGCTGAGAGACTATATGTTGATTACAATATTTTCAAGGAGAAGGAAAAGGCCGCGGCGAAGAAGCTCGAGTCACTGCCTGCCTCGTGCTGGGATTCGGCTGAAGCACTGCTGAATCTGCGTGCCCACTTCGAAAAGGACGGGGTCTTCCCGGCAGGGGTCATTGATGCCCTGGCGGCGAAGCTGAAAACATACAATGATCAACACCTCAGCGAGGAGCTTTACGGCAAGAACGAAGCCATCGCGAAGCTGGTGAAGGAGTACCTGCACTGCGGTTAGGATTGCATTTCTAACAAAGAAAATGAGTCAGCCGCACCATGGTGAAATAAACGGCTGAGGGAGATTATGCTTCAGCTGTTGCCCTGATTGTCTCTTCACAATTATCCGGGTGGTTCATGCGGCAGATGGCAGCCCTGATGCTTACATTCAGCTCAAACCCCACCAGCAGGGCCACTGCGTTAAGATAAAACCAGATGAGGATGACTATAAAGGTTCCGATGGAACCGTACAGTTTGTTGTACTGCCCGAAGTTGTTCACGTAGGCCGAAAAGGCCAGGGAGGTTATGATAAAAAGGGTGGTGGCAACTATCGATCCCGGTGAGATATACCTGAAATCCTTCTTCCGTGCCGGCACAAGATAGTACATGGTGGAAATAGCAAAGAAAAGCATGGTTATGATAAGTATCCACTTCAATACCATAATGATATAAAAGACGAGGTTCATCTCCAGCAGGTCCATCTCCACCAGCCTGCTCACCACCATCCGGCTCAGGATTATCAGTGCGCTGGCAGCCATGAACATGATAAGCACAAAGACCAGGAGGAAGACTGCTATCTTTCTCTGCTGCAGCCATGACCGGCTCTCAAAGTCATGCACAGAGACATTGAATGCATGGATCAGAGCATGAATGCCGTTGGTGGAAAAGATGACCGTAGCAAAGAACATGATCACCATCAGGGTTCCGCTCTTGTTGGTTATCACGTCAACAATGGTGCTCTCCAGGTAACTGTAAGCATTAGCAGGCAGCATGTTCTCAAACAGCCTGATCAGTTCAGTCTGGAAGTTAGGCACGGGGATGAACGGGATGAGTGTAAAGAGGAAGATAGTTGCCGGCAGGAATGCCATGAGCATGTTAAAAGCTATTGATGAGGCCCTGGTTACCAGCACCCCGCGGCCGAAGAGACCTTTTACTATCAGTCTGCCAACCAGTTCCAGCGGCGCACCGTCAAATCCCGGCGGCACCGCGTTTCTTATCCATCTCGTTCTGGCTAGCAAGGTTTCCCTGGCGGTCATCTCTCTGTCAAAATGCTTTCAGGCTCATGTCAAGGCTTTTTATGTGGTGGGTCAGTGCCCCTATTGAGATGTAGTCGACGCCGCAGAG
>JAAZBN010000194.1 GCA_012513795.1 Bacteroidales bacterium
ACCATCATCCGCCCTTCCCTGAGTACATTCACATGAACATGATTATGCAGGGTCTGCCCGTTGATGCTAAGGATGATGGGGAAGGAGGGTCCGGCTCCATGCGAGAAGGCGATACCCTGCAGCACACCGTATATCTCCTGCTCCGTCACACCCGGCTTGCACATCCGCATTGCAGTGGTCTGCATCTCGCAGGTAATGTCTTCAGCCTTCTCTATCTCGGCAATTTCAACATCCTCCTTGATTGATCTTAGCGAAACAACTGATCTGATCAGCTGTTCTGAAGCCCTGGTCCTCATCTGGCATGGATTCTCCCTGAGAAGAGCTCCCAGTGTCATCTTTGTTTCAGCCCTGTATGGAGGAAGAAAATGTATCTCCCTGCCTTCATCCAGAGCTTCATGTACCATATCTGCAAGCTTCGCCATCGGATGGGTCAATCCTACTCCCGCCAGGGATGCCAGCTCAGCCACTGTGGGCTGCGGACCCATCCATACTATGTCATCTACTGTAAAATCATTGCCAAATACTGTCTCGTCACCCGAATTGAAATCGATCAGCCCGGCAAGACCCGGCAGGTCAATACCAAAAAAATAGAGAAAATCACTGTCCTGTCTCCAGTGATAGGTATTATCCGGGTAGTTCATCGGCGATTCAACATTCCCGACAAACAGGGCTATGCCATTGTTCATAAGAGACTTGAGACTTTGACGGCGCTTGATGTAAACTTCTTTTTCAAACATATCTGTTAATCTTTAATATACCTATGCTAATGTAGCAAGTGCTGCTGACTTTTTCCAGTAAATCAGTCATTTTAATTGCGAAGGGCATTGTTAAATTACCATAAGAATGTATATTCGCATATTATCTAAGCCCTTAAGTACCTTTTTATGCCTTATCGCCGCCTTCCCAACACTGATTCAGCACGTTTGAGAGCATTGAAGAGAGCCGTTGAGATAAGCAAGGAGATCCCTCCTTTCAGGCTTGCCTTTTCAATGAAAACCCTTGTAAAGATTCAGGCCATTCTGCCTCTGTTTGAAAACTCCATCAGCCATCAGCGGCAGACCCTGGTTAACCAGACTGACAAGGCTAAGAGAAACCAGGAAACGGCAAAAAAGGCAAGGCTTTACATAACACATTTTCTGAGGGTGATGAACATGGCCATAGTAAGGGGCGAACTGCCTCCCGAAACCAGGTCATTCTACGGAATAGCCACTGATGATGCCACCATTCCGTCACTTACCACTGAGAATGAATTGGTTGCATGGGGCAAACGGATCATTGACGGAGAGGAATACAGGATCAGGAAGGGGAGCAGTCCTGTTACCAACCCGACCATCGCTGTGGTCAAGGTGCGTTATGAAAAATTTCTTGAGACGCGGAATCATTATAAGACAATTAACAGAAGGGCTTCAGAGTGTGTAAACAAAACCTCCGACATGCGCCGGGAAGTGGATGAACTGATAACCATTCTCTGGAATGAGATCGAATCCGGTTTTTCATCACTGCCTGAAGATGAGAAGAGGGCAAGTGCCGAAAGGTACGGAGTGGTATATGTCTTCCGCAAGAACGAGATGGTCAGGAAGGATCTCTCTCCCACCCTTTTCGGGTCTGGCCAGGAGGAGAACAACTAATCAGCAATTGAAACTGGGGAACACGATATTAAGGGAGCGACCTCTCTTCCTGGCTCCCATGGAAGATATCACCGATCCTTCCTTCCGGTACGTCTGCAAGATGTTCGGTGCTGATTTCATGTATACCGAGTTCATCTCCTCGGACGGTCTTATCAGGGACGGCCGCAGCAGCGTTAAGAAACTTGATCTTTTTGATTATGAGCGTCCTATCGGGATACAGCTCTACGGGCACATCATTGAATCAATGGTTGATGCCGCTTTACGGGCTGAAGAAGCCGGACCGGATCTGATTGATCTGAACTTCGGTTGTCCCGTCAGGAAGATTGCTACCCGCGGAGCCGGAGCCGGGATGCTCCAGAATATCCCGCTGATGATTGAAATGACAACTGCCATTGTGAAAGCAGTAAAGATTCCGGTAACGGTTAAGACGAGGCTCGGGTGGGATGACAACAGTAAGATCATCACTGAGGTAGCTGAGCGGTTACAGGATACAGGCATCGCCGGGATAACCATTCATGGCCGTACAAGGTCACAGATGTACCGCGGTGAGGCTGACTGGACCCTGATAGGGGAAGTAAAGAACAACCCCAGGATGAAAATACCGGTCATTGGCAACGGTGATGTCAACGGACCGGAAAGGGCTCTCATGATGTTTGACAGATATGGTGTTGACGGTATCATGATTGGAAGGGCAACCTTCGGCAGACCATGGATATTCAGGGAGATACGCCATTACCTCGATAACGGGGAGATACTTCCCGAACCAACGGTGGAAGAAAAGGCAGAGCTGGCATTGCTCCACCTGGAAAAATCACTTGAACACAAGGAAGGTAAACCGGCAATATTTGAGATGCGCCGCCACTTTTCAAACTATTTCAAAGGCCTTCCCGGCTTCAGGGAAACACGACTCAGACTGCTCACCTCCACTGAAGTGGATGAGATCCGTGCAATCATCGGCGAGATCAGGGATAAATGGGGTGGATGCAGGTTTGACAGATCAACCGGCATCTACGGCATCTGACACCTCCGGGGCCACCACTGGAACAATGATCCTTGCATAAAGCTTTCTGATATCCTTCCAGCGGCATATTATTGCCATTATGACCAGGAAAACTACTGACATGACAACCAGGCCCGCAAACTCTTTCCAGGGATAGATCTGTACCTGTTCATACAGAGCAGGGGTCTGCAGGGCCATATCATCATGTGTTATCAGCACTGACAGGAAAATGTTGTTTGCCGCATGGGCGCCTATGGCCATCTCTATACCGTCGTCAAACATTGTCAGCACGGCGAAAACCAGGCCGAAAAAGATATACTGCGGCATCATGGTCAAAAAGCCGTATTGCTGCACCTCGGGGTTAAGACCGTGCATCAGCCCGAAGAGCAGTGAGGTAACCACTATTGGTATCCACCTGTTCCGTGCCAGAACTGCAAATCCCTGCATGAGATAACCCCTGAACAGTATCTCCTCAAATGCAGCCTGAAAAGGAATCAGGGTAAGAGCCAGGATTGCAAGCACAATGAGAGATGTTGAGGTGTTGTTGATCCTGAAATTGCCCGGATCACTTTTCAGAGAATAGATCATCCACACGGCTGATACAACTATCCAGACCAGGGCAGCCATGAATACCCTTCCCCATCTGGTTTTTCTTCCTCCGTTGACTACCGTTTGAAAACTGCGGTTGTGAAGCGGCTTGACCAGGAGAATGATAGTCAGCAAACCCAACAGGAAAGGAATAATGTTAAGCACAAAACCAACGTTAAGGTTTATCCCCATAGCCTCAAAGTCAGGCATGCCGCCTTTCTGAGGCATGGGCGAACC
>JAAZBN010000195.1 GCA_012513795.1 Bacteroidales bacterium
AAACCACCACCGCCGTGAACTCTCCCCTCTTAATCTCCGATCCCTCAAAAGCTTCAAAGAAGTCGTAACCTATCCTGAATTCGTAGGTATATCTGGCTTCCTTTAATCCGGCAAGCGGTATGGAATACAATCCGGGCATCTCCCATTTTTTCGGTCTGCAAAATTATAAATCCTCTTCCAATAAAAAAAATTATGAACAAAAAAGTAACATCGCCCGTTCTCTTCGCTGTTCGCCGGTATATATCCGCTCCCTGCCGGAAATGAGTGGTATGGTTTGGTGCGACAATAATATTTTTGGTATGTAATTCAACGTGCAAGCTATGAAAGAGAAACATGGAAATCCGTTTACCGGCATCGCCACATTCCTGATAACACTTGGAATAATGATGCTTGTTGCCAGACTTGATCTGTTTAAGCTTGGGGATATCCCTGATTACTTCAGATGGCAGATGCTGCTGATATTTTTCGGCGTATGGTCACTTATCAGCCTGGAGCTGGTCTCAGCAGTGGTGCTCTTTGCCATCGGGTTCTGGTTCCTCATGCCCGATATGCCTGTGCAGCTGACACAGACATATAAACAGATATACTGGCCTTCGGTGCTGGTACTGGCAGGACTGGCATTTATGATAAGACCAATAACGAAAAGACGCAGACATTAGAATCCACTAATAATTAATACAATGGAAAACGAACTGAAAAAACCGTCACAGCACCCGGAATCATCAACAAGGCTCCTTATAGGGATACTATTGATAGTAATGGGGCTGATCCTCATCGTTAAGAAGTCGACAGTGCTTCCTGGTCCTCTTGACAACTTTATTGATGACGTAATCTTCAGCTGGCAGATGCTGCTTATAGTGATAGGCATGATAACCCTCATCGGTTCAGACAACAAGGTGCCGGGTATCGTCCTTATCTCCGTTGGCGGCTTCTTCCTCATACCCGAACTGTTCACTGATTTTTTCAGATCATTTAACTTCTTCTGGCCGGCACTCTTTATTGTAATTGGAATAGTGCTGCTGATCAACTCCAAAAGACTGGTTAAAAGGCTGGATCTGTCAGGGGTCAATAAAACAGATTACATTGATTATGTAAATATTTTCGGCGGCGGGGAAAGACAGGTCAACACTGACAATTTCAGGGGAGGCAAGATCACCGCTATCTTCGGTGGCGGGGAGGTTGACCTCACCAGCTCCTCGCTGGCGCCTGAGAATAATGTAATTGAAATTACCTGTATCTTTGGAGGAACAACCATTATTGTTCCGGATAACTGGAACGTTATCCTTGAGATCACACCTATCCTGGGCGGTTTCTCTGACAGCAGGAAACTAAGGGGAGATGTGATCAGGGACAATACAAGGTCACTTATAATAAGAGGGGTGGTAATATTCGGAGGCGGAGAGATCAAGAGTTACAAATAGACTATGAAGCATCCGTTACTGGAGAACAGAACGAGGCTACTTATCTGGTGGCTGGCCTGGCTGATACTTGGAGCAGGCCAGTCACTTCTCATTCATTTTGTATACGGCAGCAGGCTGGAGGTGGCAATAGCTGACGGCCTGGTTTCAATGATAATCTTCGGGCTTCTGGGGCTGGCAATATGGTTCCCCGTCAGGTTCCTGCTGAAAGATGACAATCAGCTTTATGTCAATATCTTCAATGTTCTGCTTACCGGCACCTTCACCCTGACCATCTGGCTGGTGGGATCAAGATTCATCACCAGGCTCATGGTGTCCGAGAAGGTTGACTATGACATCTTCTGGCACTCGGTGCTGGTCTTCAGGGCTACCGCCGGCATACTAATCTTCTTTATGCTGCTGCTTATATACTACCTCTTCCTCAGCGCCACCAGGCTGGCGGAGAAGGCTGCAAGACAGTCACAGCTGGAGACACAGGTCCGCGAAGGAGAACTGAAGATGCTCCGCTCACAGATAAACCCTCATTTCCTTTTCAACAGCCTTAACTCCGTCAGTTCACTTACAGTAACCAATCCCCTGAAAGCAAGGGAAATGATAGTAAAGCTCTCCGACTTCATGCGCTATTCACTCTCTTCAAGGAATGAACAGCCGGTCACCCTGGGCACCGAGATGGAGAGCCTGAGACTATATCTGCAGATAGAAAAGGTGCGCTTCGGCGAACGGCTGATGATTGAAGAGGAGATAAGCCCTGACTGCCTGCCGGCACTGATGCCAGGAATGCTCCTGCAGCCGCTTTATGAGAACGCTGTGAAACACGGGGTCTACGAATCAACCGGGGAGGTAATCATTAAAACCACGGCCAGGAAAGAAGATGAGCTGGTGAAAATAACCGTTACAAACAACGTGGACACTGATTCAGTGGTTACCAGGAAGGGAGCGGGAATAGGCCTCAGGAATGTTAGCAGCAGACTGGAGCTCTTCTTCGGCGACAGGGCTGACCTGACTGTCAACCGGAAAGATGACAGCTTTACGGTGGAATTAAAATTCCCGTTCCGTAAATCATAAAACACTCAATCATAAAGGCATGAAAAAGATCAGAACACTGATTATTGAAGATGAAGCCCCGGCCAGGGAACTGATAAGGTTTATGCTTTCTGACCACCCCGACATAGAGGTTGTGGGTGAGTGCGGTGACGGCTTCTGCGGTGCCAGGGAGATAAAGGAAAAACACCCTGACCTGATCTTCCTGGATATACAGATGCCGAAACTGACGGGCTTCGAGCTGCTGGAGGTGATAGACGAGAAACCGGAGGTGATCTTCACCACTGCTTTTGACCAGTACGCCATCAGGGCATTTGAACTGAACGCGGTGGACTACCTCCTTAAACCATTTTCAAAGGATCGGTTTGATGATGCCCTGGGAAAAGCGCTTAACCGTCTCGGGAAGGAGGAGCCGGACCATGAGAGAATAGAAAAGCTGGTGACTGCGGCCTCGGAGGCAGAGGGATACCTGACCAGGATAGTCTTCAGAAAGGGAGCAGGCATAAAGATCATCCCACTGAACAATGTATCCTATCTTGCAGCCGAAGATGACTATGTAATGATATATTACAATGAGGGAAAGGCATTGAAACCCAAAACTATGAAATACTATGAGGAGCACCTCCCTCCCTCTCTCTTTATAAGGGTCCACAGATCATATATTGTTAATGTGGAACAGATCTCCCGGCTTGAACCATACAGTAAGGATAACTACGTGGCCATTCTCAAATCAGGAGAAAAAATACCGGTAAGCAGGGCAGGATATAAGATACTTAGAGAGAAGCTCTCCTTTTAATCTCTCTCCTTTAATCTGTTGCACCGCGGCGCCCGGCACAGGGCGAACCCTCCGGCACGGTATCTCCTGAAGATGAACCGGGGAACAGGATCATAACCATGTGTGCCTCCGGGCCTGCAGCGAAGAATCCTGTCTGCAGATATAACCAACCCGGCCAGGGGACCATGCATTCTGAAAGCATCAATGGCATACTGAGAACAGGTGGGCACATGACGACACGAGGCAGGAGTCAGCGGGGAAATGAACCACCTGTATAACCACACAGGGATAAGTAACAAAAAAGAGAATATCTTTGCCGTGCTCTTTAACATCGCCTTCAAAGATAAGATGATTAGGCATGACAAAATGACCTCTTTTCAGAACTTATTATTACTGGCAGGCGTTTTGTTGATTAGAGAAAAAACAAAAAGCACTTCTTTCAGATGGAAACAATGTTCTTGCATAACGGAGTATACTGGATAATCTTTTTAGGCTTCATGGTCCTTAGCTGGATAGTCAGCGCCAGACTCAAATCGAAATTCAGGCAATATTCGAAGATGCCGGTTGGCAGCGGGATGACCGGCCGCGATGTTGCCGAAAAAATGCTTCGCGACAGCGGTGTGACAGATGTTACAGTTCACAGCGTGGCTGGCGAGCTCACTGATCATTACAATCCTCTTAAAAAGACTATAAACCTCAGCAGCGCGGTTTATTCCAACGCCAGCGTGGCAGCGGCTGCCGTGGCAGCACATGAGACCGGCCATGCCCTTCAGCATGCAAACTCGTACGCCTGGCTGAACATGAGATCAAAGCTGGTTCCGGTGGTGAGTTTCGCCTCCAACTGGATCCAGTGGGTGCTGCTGGCAGGCCTGGTCCTTCTCAACTCAAGGCCTGAGATACTGCTTATAGGGATCGTCCTCTTTGCCATCACCACCCTCTTCAGTTTCATCACCCTGCCGGTGGAGATCAACGCCTCAAGGAGAGCGCTTGCATGGCTGTCAGATGCGGGGATAACATCGTCAGGGACGCATGACAAGGCGCAGGATGCGCTCAAGTGGGCTGCATACACATATGTTGTTGCAGCACTGGGCTCACTGGCCACACTGATCTATTACATCATGCTGTTCCTTGGAGCACGGGACCGTTAATATCTGCTGAACCCAGTGCGGGCTAGCGTCCTTCCACGTAGAGGAATTTCGTTCGCTTGACCATGTACCTGATTATGGCCCAGAAGATGAGGGCTGACACAAGGAGAGTCACGTACAACGGCTCCAGGTATAACCTGCCGGTCACCGCCAGGTTGCGGCAGAGGTCGAGAAAAGCAAATACGATAAAGAGATTTGTTATGCTGTTGTACTCGCGGCGGAGTACATTCCTGAATGAAAACGGAAGCTTCGGCCTGACGTAGTTCCTGAATGAGGGGAACACCGCTTTGACACGGAATGCCCAGGCATCATAGGCCTCCCCGAACTTTCGGCGGAGATACTGCTCCTCGGCAAAGATGATCCGTTCATAATAGAGCCAGTATGCCAGTATAAAGACCAGCACCCACCATACTGATCTCAGGAACATCACCGGTCCCAGCCACATGAGAAAATTGCCCACATAGAGGGGATGCCTTACAACCGAGTAGATACCTGAAGTATTGAGATCATCAGCCAGCTGGTCAATCACATTGCGCCCGGAGGTGTTCCTCGGAACATACCCCACGGTAAATGAGCGCAGCAGCTCACCCGCCACTGATACCAGGATACATGCTATCTCCCAGGTGTAGTTGAAATAGATGACACTGCGGTTTGCTATGAAGAGATAGGCAGCCGCGGGAACAAGTATTGTCGCCGGAAGCCAGCTGCGTCTTCTGAAGAGCCAGTTTCCGGATTTTTCGAGTTCATGGACCAATGACATACTTACGGAGTTTGCCCCGTAAAAGTATGAAAATTTCAGAAACTATACCTGACACGTATGAATCCGAGGTTGATCTTCGTCTCCACGTTAGCCAGGGTGCTGTTGAAATGCTGCCACAAAAAGGTGAAATCAACATTCTCTGCAAGGGAGAAGTCAACGGCAGGACCAGCATAGAAGCCGTCGAGGTCTGGAAACCATATCCCTGCAAGAGAGAGACTCAGCAGCGGGAATGGTGAGCAGGTGATCTGACCCGCGGCGCTGAACTCAGAGAAGGCAAGCTGCCTTGCCGTCAGGCCGCCCCCGTACAGCTCATTGAAACTGCTTATGTCAACAGGGTTGGAGGAGTACATCACCTGGACCAGCGCTGTCACCTTATCTGAAAAAGCCCTGTCAAAACCGATGGTTGCCAGTAAATTATTCTTCTCCCCTTCTGCTCCTTTCAATGGAGCGAAAAGGGTTGCCTCTCCTCGCACCGACACTGACCCGATGGCGCCCGACCAGCCCGTACCTGCAGTGAAGTAATCATCATCGGTCACCCCTGCAAGAAACTGCAGGTCAGTGTTAAAGA
>JAAZBN010000196.1 GCA_012513795.1 Bacteroidales bacterium
AAATCACACCTAATTTTCATACTGGTTATTTCAGAACGAAAAGTAAAGATACAAATTGATTTCAGACTAATGTTCAGATTGTAAAACAGCGGATTTTAATATACTTTTGCCCGGTTATTAACCGGGATAATCACAAAATCAGGATGGCTCAGGAAGATGTATTCAAAAAGCTGGTCGCTCACTGCAAGGAGTATGGCTATGTATTTCCGTCAAGTGAAATTTATGATGGTCTGGGCGCTGTCTATGATTACGGCCAGTACGGTGTTGAACTGAAGAACAACATAAAGAAGTACTGGTGGGACAGTATGGTGCTTATGAATGAAAACATAGTCGGGCTTGACTCAGCTATATTCATGCACCCGGAAATATGGAAAGCCTCAGGTCATGTTGACGCATTCAATGACCCGCTGATTGACAACCGTGACAGCAAGAAGCGATACCGTGCCGATGTGCTCATTGAGGAGCATCTTGAGAAGCTGAATGAAAAGATTGAGAAAGAGGTTGAGAAGGCCAGGACACGGTTCGGTGAAAAATTTGACGAGGCTCTTTACCGGGCAACCAATCCGCGTGTTGTTGAGATCCGGGGAAAATTTGACAGCCTCCATAGACGGTTTGTTGAGGCCATGGCCGGCCCGGATCTGGCTGAGCTGAGACAGATCATTGTTGACAATGCTATTGTCTGCCCTGTCTCCGGCACCTGTAACTGGACCGAGCCAAGGCAGTTCAACCTTATGTTCGCCACGGAGATAGGATCAACATCTGACGGAGCAATGAAGATCTATCTTCGCCCGGAGACCGCCCAGGGTATCTTCGTTAACTTCCTCAACGTGCAGAAGACCGGCCGCATGAAGCTACCTTTCGGCATAGCCCAGATAGGCAAGGCCTTCAGGAACGAGATCGTGGCACGCCAGTTCATCTTCCGGATGCGGGAGTTTGAGCAGATGGAGATGCAGTTCTTCGTTAAGCCCGGCACCGAGCTGGACTGGTTCAGACACTGGAAGGAGATAAGGATGAGATGGCACCGGGCCCTGGGCTTCGGTGATGACAACTATCGTTTTCATGATCATGATAAGCTTGCCCACTACGCCAATGCAGCGGCTGACATAGAGTACAGGTTCCCGTTCGGCTTCAAGGAGGTGGAGGGGATCCATTCGCGTACCGACTTCGATCTGAGGCAGCATCAGCAGTACAGCGGGAAGAAGATGCAATACTTTGATCCGGAAAAGAATGAATCATACATACCATACGTCATAGAGACCTCCATCGGTGTTGACCGCATGTTCCTCCAGGTGATAGCAGCGTCCTACTATGAGGAGGATCTCACAAAGGAAGACGGAGTACATGACAGCAGGGTTATGCTGCGTCTTCCGGCCGTGCTTGCACCGGTGAAGCTGTCGGTGCTGCCGCTGGTACGCAAGGATGGTCTTCCGGATATCTCACGCCGGATAGTCAACGACCTGAAGTTTGATTTTAACTGTCAGTATGACGAAAAAGACTCAATTGGCAAGCGCTACCGCAGGCAGGATGCCATCGGGACTCCCTATTGCATCACCATTGACTATCAGACGGTGCAGGATGAGACAGTGACCATCAGGTACCGCGACTCAATGCTGCAGGAGCGCGTGCCAATTGCACAATTACGGGCTATCATAGCTGACAAGGTAAGTATGCAGGAACAGCTTAAAAGACTCTGATATGAGAGCCGGGCCGGCAAAGGTTTTGATTATCACCTACTACTGGCCCCCCAGCGGAGGGGCCGGAGTGCAGCGCTGGCTAAAATTCACCAAATACCTTCCCTCATCAGGCTGGCTGCCGGTTGTACTTACCGTCTATCCTGAGTATGCAGCATACCCTTTCAGGGACAACTCACTGTTCGATGAGATACCGCTGGATGTTGAAGTGCACAGGACGAAAGCAATTAATTTCTTTGCCCTGTACAACAGGGACCAGACAAAAATCCCTCATGCCGGATTTGCCTCGGGTAAAGAGAAGGGATTGAAGAGCCTGGTGAGCCGCTTCATCAGGGGTAACTTTTTCATTCCCGATCCCAGAAAAGGATGGAACAGGTTTGCCTTCCGAAAAGCGTCCGAACTGATAAGAACAGGGAACATCTCCCATATCATTACAACCAGTCCGCCCCATTCAACGCAACTTATAGGACTGAGGCTGAAGCGCCGCTTCCCTCATCTGAAATGGGTTGCTGACATGCGTGATCCCTGGACGGACATTTACTATTATGATATGTTCAGGCCATTGCTGCCCGCACGCATGATTGATCAACACCTGGAAAAGAAAGTGCTGAACAGAGCGGACAGGATAATAACGGTGGGGCAGTCCCTCGCATCATCCTTTGCTGAAAGAGGAGAAAATTTACCGGAAAAAACAGATGTGCTGCCCAACGGGTTTGATGAGGAGGATTTCCAGGGACTGGCATCCGTAACACCTGAGAGGTTCACCATAACCTATGTGGGCACCCTCTCTCCTGTTTACCCCGTGAAAAGCTTCATTGAAGCAGTCAGGGATCTCAGGATTGACGGCAGGCCTGTGGCACTAAAGTTTGTAGGCACAGTACCGGGTGACATTCAGGCCCTTTTCCCTGCCGGTGATGATGGCAATAGTACCGAGTTTATTGATTATTGCGAGCACCCTGAAGCCATACGGCATATGATGAACTCCAGCATGCTGCTGCTGATCATCCCTGATCACAGGTCAAACAGGTCAATCCTGACAGGGAAGATATTTGAATACCTGGCAACGGAAAAGCCTGTTCTGCTCCTTGGCCCGTCAGACGGTGATGCTGCACGCCTGCTGAAACTGTGCGGCTACCAGGGAATATATGACTATGATAATGTGCAGGGAATCCGTGATTTTATCCTGAAGGTGGCTGAAGGCAAACCGGTCAAAAGAAGCGGCCATCATCTTGAATATTCACGCAGGGCGCTGACAGTAAAGCTGGGTGAGATACTTGACAGGCTGAGGTAACCTGAGGCCCCTGAAAGGCTGATCCTCACTGTCAGACTGCCGGCAGATCCATCCCTGTTCAGCCAATCAGTATTTCCGGATTATCTTACAGCCTCTTCCTGAACCACTCCATCGCCTTTTCTGCCATGCCGGTAAAGTCATCGGAGAGTTTCCAGTACCACACCCCGGCTGTAAAGATCAGTGCCACCAGGAGGCTTCGCAGCAGGATGTCCGGAACAAGTGAAAATTGTGGAATGAGGAAGCCGGCAATCATTGCAGCCAGGCCCAAAAGGGTGATTTTCAGATGTGTCATGCTGTATGGCCAGAGGCCGAACCTCCTTCCGGTGAGCAAAATACCAAGCAGGCTGTAAATAATATTGGAAACCATTGATGCAAGAGCAGCCCCTGTTATTCCGAAGAGCGGGATGAAGATAACGCTTGTAACAACAAAGAGGGCTATCAAGACCAGCATCAGCCAGGTCTGAAACCTGTATAAAGATGAGGTGGCGAGAATAACGCTATTCACACCGGCGGATACGCTCACCAGGTATCCAAGGCCTATCAGGATTATCACGGCGGCACTGCCTGAATAGGCCTCCGGCAGCAGCCTGAAGATATTGTCCATATTGACCATCAACCCGATGAAGATCAGCAGACCTATTGTATACTGGCCTGTACTGCTACGTGAATACAGGTAATCAATTGTTGCCAGGTCATCCTTTTTCCACGCTTCTGCCAGGAAGGGAATTGAGATCTTTGATACCGACCTTCCGGGCAGCGCTATCAGCACGGCAAAATATGATGCTATAGAGTAGATACCAACCTCGGCCTCACCAAGATACCTGTTCACAAAGAGTTTATCAAGTGATGTAAGGGTCACCGTGGCGATACCGGTGAGTATCCCGAAAAGGCATAGGATGATGATCTCGCGTCTTAAATGCGGTGTGAGATGACCGGGCTCCAGCCTGAGCGAGATCTCTCCCCTCTTCAACAGGCTTATAAAAATCACTGCCAGGGGTATTCCCTGCGAGACCACGTAGCCAAAGACATAACCGTCAAAATCAATGATGCCTGCCCAGAAGAGACAGATCAGCGCCAGGTTAAACACCCTGAACAGGAACTCGCGAAGGAATGTGCCCAGAACAGCATCATAAAGGACCTTGTTGTAATTGTCGAGCAGATTGAACAGAAGTGTTATTAACAGCAGTGCCGGAAGAAAAAGTGAGTATTCTGTTATTAAGGGGGAGCGCTCCATGTTGGTCTCCACAAAGTGCGGTCCATAGAACTTCAGCACCAGCAGGGCGATGATAAAACCTGCCAGGGTTATGACCAAAGCCAGCCCCAGGAATCCGTGATGTCTGCCCTTCCCGTCCCTGAACCAGGGAAAGAGCCTGTTTATCACATTGGTGAATCCGAGGCTTGAGAACTGAGCGAGCATGGTTGCAAACGAAAGAAGCAGCTGTACTACCCCTATCTCTCCTGTTGTGAATATCCTGGGTGAAAGAAGAATAAGATTGACAAACCCGAGGAGGGCTCCCAGATAAGACCATGCTGTCCCGCGTATCGTCTGCCTTTGAACTATTCCCATCTGCATTTGCTGCTCCGGCAAATGTATAACAATATACTCATTTGATTTAAGGATCAGTTGGTGTATTTTTGTCGGATAATATCAAACCGCGGGAAACCTGCTTAACCACCATCCAATGAAACCGAGCCTGTTCAAATCAGCCCTGCCGCACTTTATTGCCGTGCTCTTCTTTACGGTGATCTCCTTTGCATACTTCTACCCCGTGCTTGAGGGTCGAAAGATCAATGCCCACGACACAAAAGTATATGAGGGATCTTCAAAGGAGATAAGCGATTACCGCGACAAATATGGCAGGGAACCACTGTGGACCAACTCCATGTTCGGAGGAATGCCGGCATATACTATCTCTGTCTTATATCCCGGGAACCTGTTCAAACACCTCGATGACTTCCTGAAACTGTATAAGACCCCGGTAGCGGCACTATTCCTTTCAATGCTGGGATTCTATATCATGCTGCTGTTCTTCAGAGTCAATCCCTGGCTGGCGATGGCCGGGGCAATTGCATACGGATTTTCATCATACCTCTTTGTGAGTCTCTCTGCCGGGCATAATACAAAAGCCTATGCCATGGCGTGGATGGCGCCGGTAATTGGTTCGGTAGTCTATTCATTCAGGAAAAATATCCTGGCTGGAGCAGCCCTCTTTGCCCTGTTCCTTTCCCTGCAAATAATGGCCAATCACGTTCAGATAACCTATTATACAGGCCTCATAGTTCTTGTCTTCGGCATTTTCGAGCTTATACATTCCATAAAAAGCAAAGTGATCCCCTCCTTCCTCAAACCCCTGGGAGTCCTGGTGGTGGCGGCGCTGATTGCTTTCAGTGTCAATTTCGCTTCGCTATATTCCACCTGGGAATACAGCAAGGAGTCAACAAGGGGCAAGAGTGAACTTTCAAAAGCTGAAGGCACAAATGAAAAAGGTCTCGACAAGGAATATATCACGCAGTGGAGCTATGGGATTGGCGAGTCTCTTACATTCCTGATACCCAACCTCAAGGGTGGAGCATCAGCCCCTTTCGACAACAACTCTGAGACGTTAAAGGTGCTGCGCAAGAACAATATGGGACAAGCACAGGGACAGCTCTACAGGTACTGGGGCAAACAGCCGAGCACCAGCGGACCGGTTTATTTCGGGGCGGTGGTGCTTTTCCTCTTCGTGCTGGGCCTGCTGGTCATCAAAGGAAGGGAGAAATGGTGGATTCTTACCGCAGCCCTGCTCTCGCTCCTTCTGTCATGGGGCAAAAATTTCATGCCCCTTACCTCCCTGTTCATTGATTTCTTTCCGGGGTATGACAAGTTCAGGGCGGTATCCATGACACTGGTCATGGCAGGAGTACTGGTGCCTCTGCTTGGTGTGCTTGCTCTCAGGGAGTTATCAGAAGGAACCATTGACAGGAACAAAGCAGCAAAATCCGTGCTGACAGCTGCGTTGATCACGGGCGGACTGGCTTTCATCTTCTTCCTGATGCCGGGACTGGCAGGATCATTCCTCAGGCCTGATGAGCAATCATTCCCTGATTCGCTGGCATGGATCAAGGATGCAATGGTTGCTGACAGAAAGGCAATGCTTCGCACTGATGCCCTCCGGTCATTTGTCTTTATCTCCGGCGGTGCCGCACTGATATGGTTCTCTCTGAAAGGCAAAATCAAACCTGCTTATGCATTATTGGGACTGGTTGTTCTCTTCCTTGTTGATCAGATACCGGTGGATGCAAGGTATCTTGGCAGCTCCAATTTTCAGACAAAAAGGGCTGCAGCCAGCTCGTTTGCCCCATCCGCGGCTGATAAAGAGATTCTGAGCGACGAGGGCGAATTCCGTGTACTTAACCTTACAGTATCAGTATTCAATGACGCCTCCACATCATACTATCACCAATCCATAGGCGGGTACAGCGGAGCAAAGATGAAGAGATACCAGGAACTCATAGAGACAGGCCTGACGGATGATATCAACTCACTGATATCCAGCCTCAGGACCAGCACTACAATGGAAGAGGCCGCAGGGGTTATGCAGAACCTTGGCATACTCAACATGCTGAATACCCGGTATATCATCCTCGATCCCGGCTCTGCGCCACTATATAACAGGTATGCTTCAGGAAATGTGTGGCTGGTTAATGGGATAACCCTGGTTGAGAATGCTGATGCGGAACTGCAGGCGGTCAGGACCATAAATCCGAAAGAGGTGGCTGTGGCAGACCGAAGGTTCGCGGAGATGATCCCCGTGGCTGCAACTGCCGCCAGTCCGGGCGATACCATCTACCTTACATCATATGAACCCAACCTGCTTATCTACAGGGCTGAGCTGACCTCAGAGAGGGTGGCCATCTTCTCTGAAATCTATTACAAATACGGCTGGAAAGCCTTTATTGATGATATCCCCGCTGATCACTTCAGGGCCAATTATGTCCTGAGAGGAATGACTCTGCCTGCCGGAAGCCATACCATAACCTTCAGGTTTGAGCCGGAGTCATACAAGATCGGGAACAAGGTGTCCCTGGCAGGGTCAATCCTGCTGCTGGCATTCCTGGTACTGGCAGCAATTCCACTGTTCAAACAGCGCCGTACCGATGCCTGATCTCCACCGCTGCCCGGCATGCTCGGCAAACCGTATTGTTGATCTCTTTCGTGCAAGGGATTACCTGGTCAGCGGCAGGGAGTACCTTATCAGGCGTTGTGAGGAATGTGGCATGGGATGGACGGCAGATCCGCCCCCCGAAGAGGAGGCAGGCGGATACTATCTCTCCGGGGAGTATATCTCACATACTGACAGGAAAAAGAATTTTTCAGATCACCTGTATCACCTGGCACGCAACTATATGCTGGGTCGTAAACACCGGCTGACTACACTTGTTACCGGTAAGCATTCCGGCTCCTTATTGGATGTAGGCAGCGGCACAGGCTACTATGCCGCTTACATGAAAGAGAGAGGCTGGCAGGTATCGGCAATTGAACCCAATGACCAGGCCAGGGAGTACTCTGCCTCTCATTTCAGCCTCAGTGTAACCACACCGGACAGGATAGAGGATTTTGCCACGGGATCTTTTGACTGTATCACCTTCTGGCATGTGCTTGAGCATCTGTATGAACCCGGCCAATGGCTCAATGAGGTGCGAAGATTACTGAAAGATGACGGCAGGTGCATTATCGCCCTGCCAAACTTCTCATCGGCCGATGCCGAATGGTTCGGGAAAAGGTGGGCAGCGCTGGATGTGCCGCGACACCTGTGGCATTTCACTCCTGACGCTTTGCAAAAGTTCGTTGGTGCACGCGGGTTTAACTGTGAAAGGATTGTGCCACTGCCGCTCGATCTGTTCTATATCTCTTCGTTAAGCTACAGGAACAACGGCAATAGGCTGCCACTGGCCAGGGGAGTGTTGACCGGCCTTTTCATCGCTCTGCGAAATCTCCTTCGCAAAGAGAAAGCCAGTTCACTTGTCTATTTAATCTCAAAAGGGACCGTCT